>CAZBQK010000076.1:0-11587 GCA_964493975.1 uncultured Dehalococcoidales bacterium
ACGACTTCATCCAGCCCGGCACGCTCTACCGGCAGGTGATGTCGCCGACCGATCGGGACCATCTGGTCGGCAACATCGTCTGGCACCTGAGCCAGGGGGTGGAGCGCTTCATCCAGGAGCGCGCGGTCAACGACTACTGGAGTAAGGTGGACGCCGACCTTGGCGCGCGCGTCGCCCGCGGTCTGGGCCTCGGGGGCGCCGCGGCCGCCGGCACGCGGTAGAGTCGACGGACCGCTCGCGGCAGGACCCGGTAGGGCGTCGCGAGCGGTCCGTCTAATCGCCGATCCCTGGCTCGCGAAGCTGTTCAAATGTCATAACTTTCGAAATAGATACTCCCTAGACAATTGCCAAACTGCTTCACTTCGGTTGGCAGACGTTTTGGTGTGTGATAGTCTCGGACCTCGGAGGAGGTGCCGTGCAATCGCCGACGAAGCTGACGATTCGTGATGATATTCGAGCCAAGCGCAATGGCTCGGGGCCAGGTCGAGCGAACGCTGCTGGGCCAGCTCCCATCGAGTCACGCGAACCCTCAACGATACACCGCATCGTCGCGGAACAGCCGCCTCGGTCACCCGCGGACATCATCTCCCTGCAGCGCTCGATCGGGAACCAGGCAGTCCAGCGCATTCTCAGAAACAGCGCCGATTGCGAGGTCCAGCGGGCCGGGTCGGACCGCGCTTCTCCAGTCGTCTTGCAACGAGTCGAGACGAACGAGGAGCCCGACCCCTCCAAAGACGCTTTCAAGGGCCTCCTCTATAGCGAGATGAACCAGCGGATCCAGGCAGACGGCACCTATCAGGCGACCGGCGACATCGAGGTCGCGGAAAACGGAGCGCTGTTCATCGAAGTTTGGAATAAGGCCGTCGCGGAAACGTACCACGATCCCGACAAACCAACTACCTCAACCCAGGAGAAGCTCCACATCCCCGCGACCGCCGAGGACGTGGAGCAGCGCAGTAACATCGTTACCGACATCTGTCTCAAGCACGGAATCCGAAACTTCAAGGTGGCCAGGCAGGAAAAGTTAGCGAACAAGCGCTCCGGCTCACAATTCTCGTTTGAGGCCCTCCGAGACGCCGGTTTGGTGGACGACCGTGACTACGACCCCGGTCAGGGCATCACCCATTACATCCAACAGGCGTTGGAGCCCAGTCGCAAACAGCAGCTGAGAAAGTTTCTCGCGATCGACCAGCAAAGGTTCGACGGACTGGCCCCAGGGGCTCTTGCGAACGACCTGATGGCCGTTCTCGACGGGAAAGTCGCCGACGCTGGCTTCTTCCCGGAGGAGCAGACCGGCCGCGAGATCACCGTTTACATCCTGCCGGATTTCAAGAGCAATGAGGAGTGGACTCGCTTCGTCGCAGACCTCTCGACACGATTCCAGCAAGCCGGGCTGCCCCGCCTACCGATTGCATCGGGCGACGAGGGCATTGTTGACGACAGTCAGATCGTCGATGGGCAAACTCTTGGCTACTTCTCATATCGCAATGAGGGAATCGCTTTCGACAAGAGTCTTGGGTATCACGGTTTCCCGCACTGGCTAGGTGGAAATGCCGCCGAGTACAACGCGGCTCGTCAGAATCTTACTTTCGCAACCGTCAGCCTCGCTCCGGAAGAGGTCGCGGCGACGGCTCACCAAGGGAAGGCGGCGAGAATCCAGTCCCTCGTCAATGCAATGTTCGCCAAGGCGACGAAGGTGTTCAAGCGCAAGACGCCCGCCAAAGCGTAACTCGACCGTTGGACGATTCCAGCTCGCCTTCCCTTGCTGGCGCACGATCAAGGCGCGATCGCTTATTCGCGCCAGGCGGCGGCAATCGGCGCGAGGAGGTCGGCGTTGGCCTTGACGACCTGGCGATGCTCACCCCGGTAGTTCCAGATGACCAGAGGGACCTGCTGCTCGTGCAACGACCCATGCGATCGGTAGCTGTCGGGGAGGTCCTCTGACTCGGTTTCGAGCTCCCCGAATACGGTATCCCAGTCGCCGAGAACGACCAGGTCGCCAATCCGGTCGGCCTTGAGGCGGAAGCGGCGGGCAGCCTCGTCTCGCGGAAGCACCAATTCCACGCCCGGCAGGTTGGCTATCAGCTCACTGACCGCGCGCTCGTCTGTTGGTGACCGCAGCCATACCCAGGCCGTGCCGCCAAACGTGCGATGATGGCGAACGTAGCGATCTTTCTCCGCCGAGAGCGAGAAGCGGATCGGCTTTCCCCGCGCCTGGCATGCCCGAGTGAGATCCCAGCAAAGCGACTTCGAATTCATTCCGTGGTCGGCGGTCACAAAGAACGCCGCGTCGGGCGCCCGATCTTTCGCCTCGCCGATCAGGCGATCGATCTCGGCCAGGTGCGCTCGCGATTCGGCGGCGCTGGCCGGCCACATGTGCATGGGGTAGTCGGTCGTGTGGACGTAGATGAGGCCGAGATCCGGCCGACGCTCCAGCAGGTCGACGGCGACGGACCAGAGCCAGTGGTTGATCTCGGAGCTGTAAATGTGGGGTGCGGGACCAAACCGCTCGACGAGATGGGAAGGAGGCTCCTCGGCGGTAATGGCAACCTCGGCGCCACGGCCAAGCAGCTCAACCGTCTTACGTTTTGCCGTGAGCAGCGCGCTGGAGACTCCGTGCCGCTGTCCGAGCTCGAAGATCGTCGGTGCGAGGAGGAACGCGGCACTTTCCATGTACGTTGCTTCGCCTTGCACCGGATCGAAATAGGAGTTTCCGGTAATGCCGTGCTCGTCCGGCCAGGTGGCGCAACAGATCGAAACGTTGTTGACGTTCGTCACGGTTGGGACCACGGCCGACACCTCCGCCGAGAAGCCCTCTCGGGTCATCGCGTCTAGCACCGGCATGGGACTACTGGCTCGATAATCCGGACCGAGTCCATCGCACATCGCGACCACGATCCGCTGGGTTGCTGTCACTGAGTTACCTCCGTCAAGACGTCAATGCGAGGTTGGGGTGGATATGATAACGGGGACGGGAAACGCTTTGTTGTGGATTGACCGATCCGCCGCGTCGAGTCGCCGCCAGGATCGAGGCGCGAGCAAGCGAAATGCGCCGAGCACCGCGGCCACGATCGCCAGAATGCCGACCACGGAGAGACCCATGAGAGCGGTTCCGCCGCCGAAATCAAAGCGCATCTGCTTGGTAATGGCGACCGCCAGCGGCTCGACCCCGGGCGGGTGCAAAATGTCGGATAGTGGGAGCTCGAACGCGACCGCACTGAAGGCGAACAGCCAGGCGTTGACGATACTCGGCGCAAGCACCGGGAGGACCACGCGAAACCAGGCCGACGTAGCGTCCATACCGTGTACACGTGCCGCGTCGAGCAAGTTGCGAGACAACTGCGCGATCGGCCCGGTGAGCAGTCGAGCCACGATCGGCGCAAACCCGACGATATAACCGATCACTAGAAGCTCCTGTGTGCCATACAGGTGAACGCCCACGTCGCCGAGCACCGGTAGATTGTAGGCGAAGATCATGCTTGCGCCAACGACGATCGAGGGGATCCCGACCGCGGCGAGGAGGATCACGTCCAGAACCGCTGTTCCCCGCGGGTTGCCCGGCCGCACGGTGGGGTAGGCGACGCCAAAACCCAGGACGAGCGCGAGGCTAGCCGCCACGAGAGTTAAGCGGAGCGACAGCAAGGCGGGTGCGATGAGGCTCGAATCGCTCAAGACCCGGGTGTAGTTAGCCAGTCCGAAGATAGGGTTTCCGACTCCATCGGCCGAGGGCACAAGCATCGAGGCCGTGGCGAGTCCCATCAGGGGAATGCCGAGGGTCAGCAGAAAGAAGCCCAACGTGCCGGCCACCGCCCCCACTTGCGCCCGGAGTGACAACGGGCTTGGCGCCCGCAAGCGACTCCGTCCGGAAAGCGCCGCGAACGTGCGGCCCCGCAACGCCCGCGCCTGAGCAGCGACCGCGAGCACGACCAGTGCCAGAAGTGCCCAGCTCGTCGCCGCGGCGGCCGGGAAGTCAATCGGGAGGTTGGACGTTTCGGCGTAAATGGCAAAGGTGGCAACCGGGAAGTGCGCGTCGGCCGCCAGGGTTGCCGCCACTCCGAAGTCGCTGATCGACTCGGCGAACACAATCGCGGCGCCGGACCAGAGCGCCGGACTCAGCAGCACGGCGCGCATTCGCAGCACCGCCAAGTGGGTGCCGCCATGCACGCGGACGGAATCTTCGTATTCGATGCCCAGTGCGCGAACGCTTCCCGCCAGGGCCAGATAGGCGAAAGCAACGCCGCGAGCGCCCAGAATCCAGATTACTCCCAGCGGTCCCATGACCAGGTGCCGCAGCACGACCGGGTCAGAGCCGACGATCAGGCCTAGCGGTCCGTTTCGTTGCACGAGCAGCTCCCAGCCAAAAGCGCTGAGGTACGTGGGAACCAGCAGCTGCCCCCAGACCAGAGGCAGGAGCAATTGCCGCCCGAGAAGCTGGGTGCGGAGCAACATCCAGGTGAGAGGAAGCGCGACCGCTACCGCCAGGAGCGCTGCCCCGGTTCCGACAATCAGAGTATTCACCAGTGCTCGGAAGCCGGGACCGGTGAAGGTATCGCGAAAGCTGGAAAGGGTAAACCAGGGGGTGCCCTGATCAAATAGCCGCGGCGACCAGGCCAGGAGCAGGAAGCAGCTGAGAGGGAAAGCCGCCATCAGGCCGAGGAGAACCGCCGCGGGGGCGGACGTCACGACCCCTGCCCCCCGGGTGCCTAATGGTCCCCACGGCAGGCGACGCGCCCTGGCCAGGCCCATGGGCGCGTCGTGGGTGGCGATGTTAGACAAGATGTTCAGACGTGACAGACAGCGTCAGGACTGCAGGATGTTCGCCGAGAACCACTTATTGACCTCGGCCTCACGAGGTCCCCAAACGTACGGGTCGATCGGCTGAACTGGCAGACTAGAGACCGTGGGCAAACCCGGCAGGGGATCGACCCCGGCCACCACGGGCCAGTAGAGCGAATCACCGGTGGAATCGCCCTTCTTCATAATGTCCTGGCCGGCCGGGCTCAAGACGAACTCGATGAATTTCTTTGCCGCGGCCTGCTCCGCGGCGGGCGCCTTCGCGTCGATCCCAATCACACTGGGGACCGGTGTCACGTGAGAAGGATAGACCGCCTTGATGTTCGTCGACTTCAACCCCGCGCCGATACCGTACACGCTTTGGGCGATCATGACGCTGATTTGCCCGTTCTGGAGCGCCGTGAGCTCGACGTGGGGATCGCTGAAGATCTGAGCGCCGTTGTCTTTCAGTTGCGAGACGTATTTTTCCCCGGCATCAACGCCGCCAAGATCCTGCATCAATCCGGCGAAGACCGGGTACGCCGGCCCGTCGACGACCGGATTCAGAATGCCCACTTTTCCTTTGAATTCCGGCTGGAGCAGGCTCTGCCAGGTGGTTGGAGGCGTTGGGGTATTGGTCGCATTGTAAAAGAGCGTTCCGGCCAGGGTGAAACCGGTCGGAACGTAACTCTGGTCCTTGGGCACGAAGCTCTGGCCCTGGGTAGTCCAATCAACCTTTGGCTCGTAGCCTTTGACAAGCTGGCCTTCTCCGTCAAGGGTCGCCAGCGCCTGGTCTCCGTCGATCCAAACCAGACCCCATTGCGGGTTCGAGCGTTCCGCTTCAATCTTTGAGAGGACGATGCCGGTGTGATCGTCGTACAGCGTGGTGGTGATCCCGGTTGCCTTCTGGAACGCGTCGACCATGTCCTTGTCGTAACCCTGCGCCGAGTAGACGACGAGGGTCGTCCCAGTGGTGGAGGCAGCCGCCGGGCTGGCGGCGCTCGACGGCGTGGCGGCAGCGGACGTCGCGGCCGACGGAACGGTTGATGGAGCGACCGAAGGAACGGTCGAAGGCGGTGCACTGGTTGTCGGCGCGGCCGCGCCGCTACACGCAGTTAATACGCTCGAGGCAAGAAAAACGGCGACGCCTATGACGCTAACGGTGAAGCTAGCGGCGGAGCGCGCAGATTGGGTCATACGACCTCCCCCGGAAGTGAAATGCGAGCCGTTCGGTCGGCTTCTTCCCAATGGTAGGCGGCAAGACTCAACTCAGCGTAATCTCGTGGTGAACTCTTGCTTACCGGGAGGTTGATTCAGGTCACGGGCGGCGACCCGCCATGCACAGCGAGCCACGAAGAAAGAAGGTCCGTGGCGACCTGGCCGAAGCGTTGGACGTCCGGTAGGATTGAGCTACTATGGAACTGGAACATACGAGAGACGCCAGACCGGGTTACCCCGATGTTCCAGACTGAATTGGGAAATAGAAGGAACGTTTTATGGCCAAGCAACTTAATGTGTCCGTCGCCGAGGCAATTGCTGCCCACAAGCGGGAGAAGCAGGCGCTGATAAAAGAGTTCAACGATCACTGCCGGAATGCGCCACCTAATCACACAGCGTTTTGTTGCCAGTGGTGTACGGATAATGGGGATGCGCAGATCGCCCTTGACAATCTGATTGCCGAGCTTTCAAAGGGGTTGGGAACGTGACTAGACCACGACGGTCGGTTGACGTCGCGAAACCTGCCTAAAGCCGCTGACCCGCCAGTTTCCGTCCACCGATTTTTCTAGAAGGAGGACCCCGGTGGCCGGAATTGGGCCTCGCGCGCTCGACCTGCCTCCCAAGTTCGTGGAGTGCAACCAGAGCGACCCGGCCTGGCTGTGCGCTTTGCCGGATGTGCTCGATCGGCTTGCCGCGCGGTGGTCGCTTGCTCTCGAACCCCACTTTCCCGAAATCCGGATCAACTATGTCGCGCCGGCGACCCGCGCTGACGGCACACCGTGCGTGCTCAAAGTCAGCCGCTTTGTCGACGAAACGCGAAACGAGATCGCGGCGCTTCGTCTATGGGACGGTAATGGCGCCGCGCGGCTCCTCGACGCCGATACGGAAGTCGGGGCACTGGTCATTGAGAGGGTAGACCCGGGAGGGATGCTGGTCGAGGTGGCGACAGTCGACGACGACACCGCCACGGTAATCGCGGCTGGTGTTCTTGGTCTACTGTGGCGTCCAGCTCCGGAGCGACACGATCTGCGTTCGCTCGACAGCTGGTGCGATGCTTTCGACCGGAATCGCGAGGCCCTCTCTCGAGGCAATAGCGGATTCCCGTCGGCTCTGTTTCAACGCGCCGACGCGTTGCGGCACGACCTTCTCACCTCGACCGAAACGCCAATGGTGCTCCACGGCGATATGCACCATTTCAATGTGTTGCGGGCGCAGCGCGCTCCATGGCTCGCGATCGATCCCAAGGGACTGGTCGGCGACCGCTGCTTCGACGTTTGCCAGTTCTTCCGAAACCCGCACGATGTGCCGCGTTTCGTGAACTCGCGCCGACTCGACATCTTCTGCTCCGAGCTGGGTCTCAATCGGGCGCGCACCAAGGACTGGTGCTTTGTCCACGCCATGCTCGACGCGTGCTGGGACTTTGAGGACGGAAACTCGTGGCAACGCGCGGTCGCGTACGCCGAGGAAACCCGGTCCTTCTAGTCACCATTCTGGCAGGTTTTCTGCTGGTTATGAGTTGGGACCACACCTTCTCTGTAGGAGTTGACTCATGCAACAGCGGCAGCTTGACGGGATGCGGGTGGCAATTCTGGTGGCCGAAGATTTCGAACAGGTCGAGATGACCGAGCCACGGACGGCCCTCAATGCGGCCGGCGCGATGACGACGCTGATCTCGATCAAATCGGGCACGGTTCAAGGCATGAATCACGACCTGAAGGCGGATACGTTTAAAGTCGAGATGACGCTCGACCAGGCAAACCCGGACGAATTCGATGCCTTGATGCTCCCGGGAGGCGCCCTCAACGCCGACTTGCTTCGGACGATCCCCAAGGCACTACAATTTGCTCGTCGAATCGACGAGACCAACCGGCCAATCGGGGTTATATGTCATGCTCCGTGGCTGCTCGTTTCCGCCGGCCTGGTAAACGGACGAGAGCTTACAAGCTATTTCACGATCCAGGACGATATTCGAAACGCCGGCGGTCACTGGCTTAACCTCGAGGTCGTACGCGACCGGAATTGGGTCAGCAGTCGCCAGCCTAGTGACATCCCCGCGTTCAATCCCGCCTTGATCTCGTTATTCGGAGAGATGCGGAGAGTTGGCCAACGTAAGACGGCGTGAGGCGCCGGTGGCCCGATCGACAGTCCAGAAAGACCGGAACCGGTGGCACCAGGGGCGACGCCGCCGTTCCCGTCGGGGCGCCGGCAGGACAAGTTGGCCAGTGGTTGGTCGAGTCGACCGGATCTGGCATAATGGTCATGGATCAAAGGTGGATTGGGAAAAGCGGTTCGAGATCTGGAAAGCGGAGGCCCGGCGGCGACCTCGATCGTATCAAGAATTCGACATTGGGTCGCTCGTCTGCTATAATACACATGTGGCGCTGAACGATGTCGGATTCCGTCAGCCCTCCGCAAAGTAGCCTGGTAGTCTTTGACCTCACGGACTACTAGCGCAGGCCTCGGGAACGCAGCCGGTCCGCCAACATTAACTCCATTGGAGCACATCTAGTTGTCTTTCTTAGCTGACAAAACTATCACCTGTCGGGACTGTGGGCGGACTTTTCCTTTCACCGTGCGCGAGCAGGAATTTTACGCGGAGAAGGGTTTTAACAACGAGCCCAGCCGCTGTGCCGAATGCCGCGCCGCGAACAAGGCACGCCAGAATGGGGGCGTCGCGCCCGCACCAAACGCGGGATTTGCGCGTCCAGAGCGTCAGACTTTTCCGGCAGTCTGCGCAACCTGCGGTAAAGCCACCCAGGTTCCCTTCGAGCCGCGACCGGATCGGCCCGTTTTCTGCCGCGACTGCTTCGTTCCACGCCAGCAAAGCTCGGGTGGACCGTCGGATCGGGGTTCGTCATTTAGCCCTTCGTCGTCCCCTGATCGAAGCCCGTCCTTTGGATCGGGGGGGGCGTCTGATCGGGCGTCGTCTTTTGGTTCTGAGCGCTCGCGAAGTCGTGGCTCGGCCTTTGGTTCGGCGGGATCTCGGGATCGAGGCTCATCTTCTGGCTCGCCCTCGTCGAGCGAACGTCGCGGTGGGTGGAACCGGTCGAATGAACGGCGAACGGATTGGGCCGCGCTGTACGATAGCGACCCGGACTCGGACTCCGACGAAGGTATGCCGTCCGGCCGCCGCTCGGGTCGAAATCGTAACTCCTAAGTAAGGGTTGACCTCAGGGGGCCAGCTCTAGGATCCACCGACCGTCGCCCCGTCATAAGCGAGAAGCGTTGTTCGGGCAACTGTCGTGACCTCATCCGCGACTAGGTAGACCCGGTACGTCGTTCGCCCCGTGCTCGACGTTGCCGCTGGTTTGTGTCTCCGTGCCTCGACACGACATGACGCTCCCTAAAGATGCTCCTCCGCCCCCGGACGTCAACCGACCGGTTGGCAGCCGCGTTGCGTGAGCTCTCATTGGACGGTGGGTGGCACTCATCCGTCGATGAGTGCCTCGTCGCCGTTTCAGGTGCGTAATCGATCTAGGAGCTCGAGCCCGCGGTAGGCGTGCCCGTCGCAGCCGTCTCGCTCGCGGCTTCTTCCTTCGCCTCTTCGACGGCACCACGCGCGAGCTGAACTCGGACGATAAGGTCGTCCGGGTCGTCGAGCAGCGTGACGCCTTTGGGCAAAACCAAGTCGCGGGCGTGGATCGACTGATCGATCTCGGTCAGGTTGGAAAGGTCGACGTCGATGGTCTGCGGCATCGCGTCGGGAAGCGCTTCGACGTGAAGCTGAGCGACTGGCTGCAGAAGCAGGGCGTTCGCCAACTTTGCCGCCGGTGATTCGCCGTGAAACACGATTCGCACGGCGCTACGCATGTGGCGCTTGAGGTTGACCTCGTAGAAATCGAGGTGAAATGGTATGCGTTTAACGAATTGCCACTGAACGTGCTGGAGATACACCGTTCGAGGGCTCGCATCGGAACCGATCGTGAGATTGATCATCGTCGTCGGCGAGGCCTGATTGGCAATGCTTTCGAACGCCTTCGATTCAACCTGAATGGGTATCGATTCCATTGCCGGACCGTAAACGTTCGCGGGCACATATCCGGAAAGCCGAAGGCGGCGTAAGCCTTTGCCAATGACGTTCCGGGGCTCCGCGTGGAGATCGATTTGATGCGCCATGTCCTATGTTTCCTTCCACTTCGCAAGGCGACCGCCGGGGTCGCCAGGAGTTGATCGTCGTCGACTCTGCCCCCTAATGGTAGCACGTCTCAATCGCGTGAGCGGCTGGTGCGTGGCGGGCACCCGGTCGAACGACGCGGCCCAGACCTTATTGACAGCCACGACGCTGTGCCTATACTGGCAAACATGCTCCTCGTCCCCAAATCGGTTGAGGATCGGGTTGATCCGGGCGAGGAAGGAATGTCGATAACGTCCAACGATGGACACGGAGAGTGACATGGCCGGTAATCGCTGCGTCGTCTACACGGGTCCCGGACGGGTCGAGGTCCACGATATCGGCTATCCCGAGTTAGCCTTGCCGGAGCAGAATCGCATCTGCCAGCACGGCGTTATCCTCAAAGTCGTCGCGACGAATATCTGCGGCAGCGATCAACACATGGTTCGGGGCCGCACGACCGCGGCCGTTGGCCAGACGCTCGGACACGAAATCACGGGCGAAGTCATCGAGCTTGGCCGCGACGTGGAGTTCATCAAGAAGGGCGACCTTGTCTCAGTGCCCTTCAATATTGCCTGTGGTCGCTGCCGGATGTGCAAGGAGGGCAAGACTGGGATCTGCCTCAACGTTAATCCTGCCCGGCCAGGTGCGGCGTACGGCTACGTCGACATGGGCGGCTGGCGGGGTGGCCAGGCCGAGTACGTGATGGTCCCCTATGCCGACTTCAATCTATTGAAGTTTCCGGATCGGGACCAGGCGATGGCAAAGATTCGCGACCTCACTATGCTGTCGGATATTTTCCCAACCGGCTATCACGGTGCATTCACCGCGGGCGTCACCACCGGATCGACGGTGTACGTCGCGGGAGCGGGCCCGGTGGGTCTCGCCTGTGCGGCGTCGGCTCAGCTTCTTGGCGCGGCCGTCGTCATCGTGGGCGACTTGAATCCGGATCGACTGGCTCAGGCGCGAAGCTTCGGATGCGAGACCATCGATTTGCGTCAAGACGCCGCGCTGCCGGATCAAATCGCCGAGATCGTCGGCGAGCCAGTCGTCGACGCCGCGGTCGACTGCGTTGGATTCGAAGCGCGCGGTCACGGCACCGGTGCCGGGGAGGCGCCGGCGACGGTTCTGAACGACGTGATGTCAGTTACCCGAGCTGGCGGCCAGCTGGGCATCCCGGGCCTGTACGTCACCGGCGATCCGGGTGGGATCGACGACAATGCCAAGGTCGGTCAGCTCGGGGTCAAGATCGGCACGGGTTGGGCCAAGTCGCTCTCGTTCACGACCGGCCAATGCCCGGTGATGCGCTATCACCGCCGTCTCATGATGGCGATCCTCCACGACCGGGTCCAGATCGCTAAGGCGGTCAACGCAACTGTCATCACGCTGGACGAAGCTCCACGCGGATACGTCGATTTCGACAAGGGAGCGGCCCGAAAGTTCGTGATCGCACCGCACGGGCTAGCAGTCGCCTGAGCGACATTC
>CAZBQK010000076.1:11687-14315 GCA_964493975.1 uncultured Dehalococcoidales bacterium
CTTGCAAACTGTCCGCCGATGAAGCTTGACCGGGTGAGGCTCCCCTTTTCAGTGGGCCACTGACCCATCCGCCCGATAGTTTCCACGGACCGAGTACGGGCGATAAGGAAATTTCGCCAGCTTGTCTTCCCGAATGTCGACGCCGATTCCGGGACGATCCGGAACGATGACGTAGCCACCGTCGCGCTCGAGGGGTTGGTCGAGGATTTCGTTCAGGAAATCTGCCGATTCATTACATTCCTGGAGGAAATAGTTCGGAATCGCCGCGTCGAGCTGAACGTAGGCCGCGGTGTTGACCGGACTCCCCATGAGATGAGGGAAGATGCCGACAAATGAGGCCTCGGCCAGCGCGGCGATCTTTTTCACTTGGGTAAAGCCTCCGGCGAGAGACAGGTCCGGTCGGATCAGGCTACACGTTCCGGTGTCGATCAGATCGTGAAATTGGTACATGGTGAAGCCGCGCTCCCCCATGGCCAACGGAATGTCGACGTGCTTCGCGATGTAGCGAAGCGCCTCGACGCTCTCGGGAGCGATTGGGTCTTCGTAGTACAACATGCGCAACGGCTCGAGCTCGCGCGCCAGAACGATCGCGTCGCCTGGTGAGAGGTTGCGGTGGATGTCGAGTCCCACGTCGACATCATCTCCAACCGCCTGTCGAATCGCGGCCATGATCGCCACCGCGGTCTTGATGACCGTGGTCGAGGTTTCCTGTTCCCAGGTCGGCAGGAAGGGAATCGTACGCAACGAGGTGTAGCCCTTCTCGACCTGACCACGAGCGCTGTCCGCGCGTTTCTCGACGGTGTCACCGGTTACGTTTGCGAAAGTATTGATCTTATCTCGGCATTTGCCGCCCAATAGCTGATAGACCGGCTTGCCAACCGACTTACCGAGAATGTCCCAGAGAGCGATGTCGATCGAGCTCAGTGCGGCGCTGAGCACCGATCCCGAAAAGTGAGTGTCGCGCGAAACGACCTGAAAGTGGTGCTCGATCCGGGTCGCGTCTTTCCCAACGAAGTACTCGCTAAGCTCGTCGATCGCTTCGTACACGAGCTTATGCTGCGACCAAAGCCCCGCTTCGCCGGTGCCCACGATGCCTTCGTCGGTATAGATTCGGACCAGAAGCGAACGGTCCACAAGGACCGGGGTTATTTTATCGATCTTCACGCTCGGGCCTCCCTATCGGCGTCGATTTTTGACTAGCTTAGCACCGGGCCGTGGCGAGGGCGAGCCACGAAGTGTGATTGGAGCACCGCGCCCAGGGGGCCCCGCGACTGCCGTTTAAGTTGGTCGGTCCGCTTGACCACGTACGCCTGTCTCGATATGCTGGCCGTTGCGGCCAGGCGGGGCGACCGGCTCTGCCATTGCTGACCGTGGGATGAGAGGATCGACAAGGGTGAAGGAAAGTATCAGGGTAGGGATCATTGGCGCCGGTTGGGCCGGGCACACCACGGCAAAGGCTTATCGTCGGCTTCCGTGGGTCGACATCGTCGGCTGGGCCGACATCGTGCCGGGAAAGGCCGCCGCCGCCGCCGCCGAGCATGGCGTGCCTGCCAACGGGGTGTTCCTCGACCATCGCGACTTAATGGAAAAGCTGTCGCTCGACGCGGTTAGCGTGTGCACCTATAACAAGGGGCATCGAGAGCCAACCGTCGACGCGCTCGAGCGTGATCTGCCGGTTCTGCTCGAGAAGCCCATGGCCGCCGACCTGGAAGACGCGAAAGCGATCATGCGGGCCTCCGACGAGACGAAGGCGTGGCTTATGGTCGCGTTTCAGCCGTTTTTCTCGACGGAGCACAAAGCCGCGCGCGAAATCGTGGCATCGGGGGCGCTCGGCGAGATTTATTACGGCGAAACAGTGTCGCATCGTCGCTGGGGAATCCCTGGCGGTAACTTCGTGCGTAAGGCCTCGGCCGGGGCGGGAAGCCTCGTCGACATCGGTGTCTACGCCATTCACGCTGCTCTGACCCTCATGGGTGATGCGAAGCCAGTGAGCGTCAGCGCGATCAGTGGAAGCCCCCTGGCAAAAAGGTTCAGGGGAGTTCAGCAGGCGTTTGGCGGCTCGTGGAAAGCGGAAGACGTCGAGGTTGAGGAGTTTGCGACCGGTTTCGTTCGGTTCGACACCGGGGCGGCGCTCGTGGTGAAGTCGGCCTGGGCGTCAAATATCGATAGCATGGGTCGAACTTTCTTTCTCGGGACCAAGGGCGGCCTGGCGCTCGACCCGCTCGAGCTGTATACCAATCATCAGTTCGGCGATCTGAATATGACCGCGGCCCCAAAGAACCTCCGACCGATTGAAGATTGGCCGGAAAAGGTCAAAGCGTTCGCGGAGGCCGTGCGGAACGGCGAAGGAAGCCCGTTGCCGCCGAAATGGGCCTACCTCGTCAACGTGGTCATGGATGGCATGCTTCGCTCATCGGCGGAAGGGCGCGAAGTAACGGTCTCCGCGTCGTACTAATCCAAACTTGAGCCGGTAATATCCATCGAAAGGTCAAACCGCAGCGTCGGGACTTGTCCCCCGCCGTCACGAGTCACGGTGGGGACCGGTCCAGGCGCTACAGGCCCCTTGCTCGGCCCTAGTGCCGAAACCCTGGCTGTCGTCGCGAAACCGTAGGGGCATCCCCTTGTGGG
>CAZBQK010000077.1:0-5373 GCA_964493975.1 uncultured Dehalococcoidales bacterium
GTGTAAACTAGACGTACGGACGGTCCGATCGCCTAACCGACGGAGGTTGTCATGGCTCAGCTTGCGACGAGCCTTACCGCGGACGAGCTGCTTCGTTTGCCAATGGGCCTGGGAAAGCGTTATGAGCTAGTGAACGGGGAGCTACACGAGATGGCACCGGCTGGTTATCGTCATGGCAAAGACGCGGTAAGAATCGCAGCGCTCATTCGCAACTTCGTCGCTCCTCGACGGCTTGGTGACGTCGTAGCTGCCGAGACCGGCTTTCTCCTCCTTCGGAACCCCGACCACGTTCGAGCTCCTGATTGCGCCTTTATCGCCGCTGGGCGGCTCCCCACTGGATCGGATCCCATCGGCTACGCTGAGTTGGCTCCTGACCTCGTTGTCGAAGTGATCTCGCCCGGCGACACTGCGACCGAAGTGCAAGAACGAATCGACGATTGGCTCCGGGCCGGCACAAGGGTCGTGTGGGCTGCCTACTCCCAATTAAAAGAGGTTGTCGTCTGGCGAGGCGTCGGTATCGCCGAGCGTAAAAGTGCCGACGATGAGCTCGACGCGGAGCCGGCCCTTCCTGGCTTTCGCTGCAGGGCCAGCGAACTTTTCGTCGATTAGTTTCTCGTTTCACGACGGTTTGGTACCCCATCGTCATCACGTCAGGCAGAGGCCTTCTGGATTCTGACTCCTGGCTCCTGGATTCTCTCGATAGCATCCGACCAACCAGCAAACGTGGCATTTTCGATCCAAATTCGGTACAATTAACTAGTGACACAATCTATTTTTGTTCTTTAGTCACCTTAGCAGCTTCCGAGAAGGCCGACCCGACTAACGTGGTTCCCCGCCCGGGTCGATCCGTCCCTTCTGGATTCTGACTCCTTGCAGCACCTGGCCTCGGCTGGGTGAGGATTGAAACGAACCAATGGACATCGGAACCGTACGGCTGGTCAAAATCGAAGAGCAGATGCGCGGCGCGTACCTCGATTACGCGATGAGCGTCATCACCTCTCGAGCGCTTCCGGACGTTCGCGACGGGCTGAAACCGGTCCAGCGGCGGATTCTCTTCGCCATGGACGAGCTCGGTCTGCGCCCTACTGCCGCTTATAAGAAAAGCGCCCGCATCGTCGGCGAGGTCATGGGGAAGTATCACCCCCACGGCGACGCGCCGGTGTACGAAACGATGGCACGTTTAGCTCAAGACTTCTCAATGCGCTACCCGCTCGTCGATGGTCAGGGGAACTTCGGCAGTGTCGATGGCGATCCGCCAGCGGCCATGCGCTACACCGAAGCGCGCCTAACCGCGCTTTCCGACCAACTTCTGGAAGACATCGACAAGAATACTGTCGATTTTTACCCTAATTTTGACGACACCCTCAAGCAACCAACGGTTCTTCCCGGCAAGTTACCGAACCTGCTTGTCAACGGCTCGGCCGGTATTGCCGTCGGCATGGCGACGAACATCCCGCCGCACAACCTGAACGAAGTTGCCGACGCCGCGATCTACATCATCGATCATTACGACGCGTGTATCGCCAAAGGCGTGCCGTTCGACCTGGTCTGGGCGCGAGCAATGAGCCTGGTCGTCGACGATGCGACCTTTATCGATACATTTAGCAAGTTGCCCAAGGTTCTTCAAAATGAGATTCGCGGCAAGGTTGCGAAGGAGCTCAAGACCAAGGAGATCACCGACGCCCAGGTCGGCCACGCTCTCGCCGAATACGTCAACGAGATGATCGACATTACGCCGGACAAACTTCTCGAATTCGTGAAAGGCCCGGACTTTCCGACCGGCGGCATCGTCCACGGCATCGAAGGAATCCGCCAGGCCTACACGACCGGCCACGGGCGTATCGTCGTCGGCTCGCGAATCGAAATCGAGGAAGCCAAAGGCGGACGCTTTCACCTGATCATCAAAGAGCTGCCCTACCAGGTGAACAAGGCGACCCTGATCGAGCGAATTGCCGAGCTCGTTCGAGACAAAAAGGTCCCCGGCATCGACGGTATCAGCGACCTGCGGGATGAATCCGACCGCGAAGGAATGCGGATCGTTATCGAATTGAAGCGCGACGCTCGTCCTCAGCAGGTCGTCGCGATTCTCAACAAGCATACCGCTATCCGAAGCGCGTTCTCGGTGAACATGCTTGCATTGGTCGACGGCCAGCCGCGCGTTCTGACCTTGAAGATGGCGCTGCTCCACTACCTGAACTACCGCAAGCAGGTTCTGACCCGCCGCACTGAGTTCGAGCTCGAAAAAGCCCGCCAACGGGCGCACATCCTCGAAGGCCTGAAGATCGCGCTCGACCACCTTGATGCCGTGATCCAAACGATTCGACAGTCGAAGGACGCGCCGACAGCGCGAGCCGCGTTGGTTAGCCGATTCAAGGTCACCGAGATTCAGGCCCAGGCGATCACCGATTTGACGCTCGGCCGTCTCGCCGCGCTGGAACGCCAGAAGATCCTCCAAGAGTTGAAGGACGTCCTGGCGACGATCAAGAAGCTCGAGGATCTACTAGCTCATCCACTGAAGATTCTGCGGTTGGTCCGCGACGATCTCGACGAGCTAAAGCGCAAATTTGGCGACCCGCGCCGAACCCAGCTTGTCGCCGGCGAAGCCAGCGACCTGACCCTGGAAGATCTGATTCCGGAGCAGGAAATCGTCATCATTGTCACTCACCGCGACTACGTCAAGCGGCTTCCCAGCGAAACCTACCGGGTGCGGAACCGCGGCGGCAAGGGCTCGATGTCGACGGTGACCCGCGAAGACGACGGGGTCCAACATCTCCTCGTCTGCAGCACCCACGACGACGTTCTGTTCTTCACTAATCGGGGCCGCGTCTTCCAGACCAAGGCTCACGAGCTACCGGACGCCGGGCGCTACGCCCGCGGGATGCCGCTGATCAACTTCATCAAGGTTGATCCGAAGGAAACGGTGACCGCGGCCCTCGCCGTGAACGATTTCGCGCGTGGCGGCTTCCTCGTCTTTGCCACGAAGAAAGGCGAAGTCAAGCGAGTCCAGCTGAGCGAGTTCGCGGCGGTACGCTCGAGCGGCTTGATCGCGATGCTCCTCGAGGACGACGACGAGCTGGTTGCCGTGCGACGAACGACCGGCCAGCAAGATGTCATGCTGTTCAGCGAATCGGGTCAGGCGATTCGGTTCCCAGACCGCCAAATCCGAACGTCGAGTCGGAATAGCGGAGGAATCCGCGGCATGCGGCTACCCGACGACGACAGAATCGTCGCGGCGGCCGTCGCCGAGGTTGGCGCCGAGCTCTTGATCGTGAGTAAGCGCGGTTACGCCAAGCGAACCGACATCGCCGACTTTCCGGCTCAGAGCCGGGGTGGCGGCGGGGTGAAAGCGATGGGCATCGTCGATAAGAACGGGCCGGTCGTGACGGTGCGGACCGTCCACGCCGAAGACGAAGTGATGGTGATCTCGGCCGAAGGCCAGGTCCTCCGGACCGCGGTCGAAGGCATTTCCAAAGTTGGCCGCGCGGCAAAGGGCGTGATTCTCCTGAATCTCGACGGAACTGACCGCGTCGCGGCGCTGGCCGTCCTGCGGGCGTCCGACGCGAAGCCAGACGACGAAAAGGCAAACGGCAAAACCGCCACCCGCCTGCGCGCGGTCAAGGATAACGGCGCGGCAGTGCCCGCGGGGCGGTCGAAGAAGGCACCAATCGACGGCGCGAACGGAAAGACGTCGTAGCCGGAAAGAAGCCAGAAGTAAGGAGCCAGGAGTCAGCAGGTTAGGAACCCGTGCCGCTTCGAGTTCGCTTCCCGATTCCCTCGTCGGCGAGTTGACGCGTGGGGAAATAGAAGACGCTTCTACCTCCTGGCTACTGACTCCTAGCTCCTGACTCCCAACTCAAATGGAGGTACCGTGTACGCCATCTACGTGACCATCCACATCAAGTCAGGGTTCCGCGATGCCTTCCTCGAATCAATGCTCGACGACGCGCGGGGGTCGGTGAACGACGAGCCTGGCTGTTTCCGCTTTGACGTTCTCCAGGACGACAAAGATCCGAATACGATCTATTTGTACGAGGTCTACCGTGACCAGGCGGCCTTCGACGCTCACCTCGTCGCACCCCATTTCCTCCGTTGGCGAGACACGGTGAAGGATTGGTTTGACGGGCCGACTCAGGCAACCCGGATCACGCCGATCTATCCCGCTCCGGCCGAATGGAGAAAGTAGGACGTTGGCTCTCGACTCGTGTCGTCTCAACCCCTAACACCTAGCACCCAAAACCCAGAACCCCGCATCGTCGTCGCCGTCGGCGCCATCGTCGCCGACGGCGAGCGGATTCTCCTGATCCAACGCGGACACGCGCCGTCGAAGGGGCTCTGGAGCATTCCGGGGGGACGGGTTGAGCTTGGTGAGACGCTACCCCAGGCCCTGCGTCGAGAAATTCAGGAAGAGTGCGGCCTCGACGTCGCGGTTGGCGACCTTGCCATCGTCCTGGACCGGGTCACCCGTGATGCGGCTGGGAACGTCCGATCGCATTACCTCATCCTCGATTTCTGGGCGACCCCAACCTCTGGCCACGCCTCTCCGGTCGTCACCGCCTCATCCGACGCGGCCGACGTCGGCTGGTTCACCCTCCCCGAGGTCCGCCAGCTTCCCACCACGAATAACCTGATCGATTACCTCACCGAAGCCGTGCATCGGCGCAACGCCGGTATTCCGGGCTGCCTCGTCGTCGGGGACTGATCCAGGTTCAACGTTGCTTCGGGCGGTCGTTCCCCCTCTCCCTCTGGGAGAGGGTTGGTGTGAGGGTCGTATCCGGTGCCACGGGCTTGGCGTATACTTGAATCGACCAAGCGGAGGGGAAAGATGGCTCTTTCGACATTGCCCGCTGTCACCGGATACCGGTTCAACGTCGAGCAATACGACAAGATGATTGAAATCGGCATCTTCCGCGAAGATAACCGGGTCGAGCTCATCGACGGAGAGGTCGTGAAATTGGCGCCTATGGGAAACCGGCACGCCTCTTCTATCGGTCGATGGAACATGCTATTCACGGACAAGTTCCGGGATGTTGCCATCGTCACCTTGCAGACCCCGGTCGTCGTGGGCGAGCACTCCGAACCACAGCCCGATCTGATGCTGCTCTACCCACGGTCCGACTTCTACGCGAGCGCACTTCCCACCCCTGCCGACGTTTTTCTTCTGATCGAGTTAAGCGATTCCACTCTCGCCTTCGACAGGAGTGTGAAGATCCCGCTTTACGCGCGCGCTGGTATTCCAGAGGTTTGGCAACTCGACGTAGAGACGCAGGTCATCAACATCTTTTGCGACCCATCGCCTCAGGGCTATCGCACCACGCGAACGCTCCGGCTCGGCGACACGGTCGCTCCCCTTGCCTTCCCTGGCCGCGAAATCGC
>CAZBQK010000077.1:5473-14240 GCA_964493975.1 uncultured Dehalococcoidales bacterium
GCCTTCCCTGGCCGCGAAATCGCGGTTGGCGAGATCCTGGGCTAGAACGCATCAAAAATAGTACCCCCATGCGCGTCGGCATCATTGGCTGCGGAATCTTTGGCCTCGCCGCCGCTTTAGAGCTGCGTGGGCGCGGCCACGCGGTGACGGTCTTCGAGCAGGGCAGGGTGCCCTACGAGAACGCCGCCTCCACCGATACCTCCAAGACGATCCAACGACTCTACGGCCGACGCGATCTGTACATTGAGCTGGTGGAACGGGCGGACGCGCAGTGGCGACGCTGGCGCGAGCGCGCTGACAGTTCCTTCTACTTCGAGATCGGCCACATCATCATCGCCCGCGACGCCGGCTCCGGCTCCCGCATCCTCGAAAGCTTTGCCGCCCTCAATGACCGGGGGAACGATACGCGCATACTGTCCCTTTCGGAGGCTCGGACGCGCTTCCCTCAGTTCACCTACCACGAAGACGATGTCGTCCTTTACGACGCGTGGGGTGGCTATCTGGCGAGTGGCCAGGCAGTCGCCGATTTGGCCCGACTTGCCCGGGCCGATGGCGTCCAGATTCGTGAGCGCACTCCGGTGCTCGCGGTCGACGACGATTCGGTCGGCGTGCGCATTGTGTCCTCCGTTGGCGCGTTCAGCTTCGACCGAGTCGTCATCGCGGCCGGGGTGTGGCTCAACCGTCTGGTTCCATCGATCGGCGGGCACATCCGGATCACGCGTCAATGCATGGCCTTCTTCGCCCCACGCGATCCGGCCGTCCACCAACCCGGACCGATGCCGGTCTGGGCCGTCGATGCTCCCGGCGACAACTGGTACGGCCACCCGCTCGCCGATGGACGGGTCAAAGTCGCCGACAACCCGTTAGGTCCGCCGGCCGAGCCGGACAGCCATCGCGATGCGCTCCCCGATTTCGCCGAGCGCACCCAGGACTTCGTGGCCCGCTGGCTGCCCGGCCTTGCCAACGGCCAGCTGCTCGCCACTCGCTCGTGCCTGTACGACATGACCCCCGATGGCGACTTCTTGATCGACTGGGCGCCCGAGCGGCGCAACGTCCTCGTCGCCGGTGGCGGCAGCGGTCACGGCTTCAAATTCGGTGGATCCCTCGGGCCCCTCATTGCCGACGCGCTGGAAGAGAAGGATAACCCGCTAGGTGCGCCGTTCCGGATCGGGAGGCGGTTAGGATAGCTTCTGTTCCGTGACGCCTAGATTAGTGAATCACCCCTGGCCGCAGCGGCGCCTGATAACTGTCATCCTGAGCCGCAGCGAAGGATCGCTCCCAACAGCGAAGATCGTTGCTAGAAGACCGGCTTCACGTTGGTCCTCCCCACCCGCACCTCATCCCCATCCTGGTATCATGGGTGTCGAATAAGCTCCGTGCCCGCGAGGAATCGTGCCCATTCGCGTTTTGGATCCCGAGGTTGCTCAGAAGATCGCCGCTGGCGAGGTCGTCGAGCGACCCGCTTCGGTTGTCAAGGAGCTGGTCGAGAACGCGCTCGACGCCGGCGCCCGCTCGGTGCAGGTCGAGATTCGCTCCGGCGGACTCGGCCTGATCCGAATCGTCGACGATGGCTCCGGGATTCCCATCGACGAGGTCGAATTGGCCTTCGTCCGTCACGCGACAAGTAAGCTCAGGCGCGCCGAGGACCTGGTCGCGATCCACACCCTTGGCTTCCGCGGGGAGGCGCTCGCGAGCGTCGCGGCCGTCTCCCAAATCGTCCTCCACACCCACCACGCCGACGACGACCTGGGCGTCGCGCTCACAATCGAGGCGGGCCAGATTGTCGATCGAAAGCCCTGGGTCGGAGCCGTTGGAACGACGCTTCAAGTGCGGAACCTTTTCTTCAACGTCCCCGCCCGACTCAAGTTCCTTCGCTCCGCGACCGGCGAGGCCGGGCAAATCGGTCACCTGGTCGAGCACTTTGCCCTCGGCCGTCCGGACGTCCGCTTCCGTTTCGTCAACGACGGACGCCGCGTTCTAGACTCGCCTGGCACCGGCGACCTGCGCGACGCTTTGCGCCAGATCCACGGCGTTGCCCTGGCCGACGCCATGCTCGCCATCGACGCCACCGCCGAGACGACTCGCCTGAGGGTGTGGGGATTGATTGGCCTACCGGACCAAACCCGCGCGAGCCGAGCCGGTCTCTCCTTCTTCATAAATGGACGCCGGGTCAGCAACCTGTCGCTTGGCTACGCGGTCGAGGAGGCCTACCGGCCGGCCCTCCAGCAAGGTCGCCATCCGATCGTCGCGCTCCACCTTGAATTACCGGCGGACGAGGTCGACTGCAACGTCCACCCGACCAAAGCCGAGGTTCGCCTGGTCAACGAGCGCCTGGTCAACGGCGCCGTCCACCGCGCCGTGCGGTCAGCCCTCCTCGAGGTTGCTCCGATTCCCGAGGTCAGCGCCCCACTCGCTCCGTCGGCCTGGCCGGCGATGAACGATTGGTTTGAGGCGACGTTCGCACCACAAATGTCACCGCCATTGGAACCACTCGTCTTCGCCCCGCGTCTGCCGACACCGCTCGCGACAGTCGACACCAATCCGTTAGCTGCAGCCGTTTTCTCGGCGGACTCCGGAACGGTCGACGCCCCCGCGACGACACCCGAAGAGGCGACGCCGGTTCAGGCGGAAACGACCGCCGATGGTCCGTTCCGCCCGACAACCCTGCGGCCGATCGGCCAGGTCCAGAACACCTACGTCGTCGCCGAGGGGCCAAACGGCGTCTACTTCGTCGACCAGCACACCGCCCACGAGCGGATCCTGTACGAGGAGATCGTTGCCCAGCGGTCCGGGCCGAACGTTCCCTCCCAGGCGCTGCTCGCACCGGTCGTCGTCCAGCTGACCGCCCGGCAGCGCGCCGCCCTCGCCGAGCGCGGCGCCACGCTCGAGCAATTTGGCTTCGCCTTCGAGGAATTTGGACCCGATTCGTTCGTATTACGCGCAATTCCGCCCCGCCTGGTTCGGGCCGACCTGGCCAAGACTCTCCAGGACGCCGCCGATGCCCTCGCCGGAGACCCGGTTGGTCCAGACGGTCTGGATCGCCTCGCCGCGAGCCTCGCGTGTCACAGCGCGGTCCGGGCCGGCGACCCTCTCACGCCAAGCGAGATCGGCGTCCTCCTCGCCCGTCTCGAGCAAACTGACGTCAACCGCTTCTGCCCCCACGGCCGCCCCATCGTCGTTCACCTACCGGTCGCCCAGCTCGAGCGAGACTTTCATCGACGATAGCGGCCAAGAGGAGACGGATTCACCGCAGAGACGCAGAGTCCGCAGAGAAAATAACGAAAGACTAATCTCGGGATGAACTCGAACCGTCTCTGCGGACTCTGCGTCTCCGCGGTGAACTTTCCCTAAAACGACACCCCTAGCTCGTTCACCACATTCAGCACGCCGGCCACACCCCAGGCGTCGTCGGCGGCCTGACGGACCTGATAGTAGGTCGGCACCGTCCCTCGGAGATACACCGTCCCGTTGATAACTCGGACGTTGATGTTCCGCGCGTCGATCGCTGGATCGGTGGCGAGCGCGTTCCGCACGTCGTTCGCAATAGCGTCGTCACTGCGAACGTACGGGGGAACGACCGTGATGTTGTTGACGACGTCGACGACGCCGGGCGCCGTCCAGGCGTCATCCTCGGCATTCGCCTTCTGAGCGTACGTCCCGACGGTGCCCGTCTGGGTCACGACACCGTTGACGACGGTCACGCTAATCTCGCTCGGGTTGGGGATCCGCACGTCACGCGCGAGGTTGGCCCGCACGGTATCGGCGATCTCCGCGTCAGTCCAGGGTGCCACGAGGGTCACGACCAGGTCATTTCGGACGTCACGCACGCCTTTGATCCGTTGCGCGTCGTGACCGGCCGTGATCTTCTGAAAGTAGGTTGGCACGGTGCCCCGGAGCTGCACGACGCCGCCGCTCACGTCGACAGTCACATTGGTGGAATCAATCCGGACGTCGTGGCGAATTTCATCGAGAATATCCTGTTGGATCTGAGCGTCGCCATAGGTAATTGCCATTGAGAAATCCTTTGGAACGCTACCTCACCGCAGAGACGCAGAGAACGCAAAGCGGAACGGGGTCTGGCAAAGGAATTCTAAGCGGTTCGTCTCTGCGTCCTCTGCGTCTCCGCGGTGAGCGTCCCCGGGCATCAACCGTGCCGGACCAAGCGCGCCATGGTACACTCTGCCCACAATCATTCCCTGGGGAGGAGGACCCGGACCTTGGCAGATTTCGACCCCCGCCACCAAAGCCGAAGCATGCTCGACGGACGCGATCGCGCTGCCGCCCGCGCGATGCTGAAAGCCATGGGCCTCACCGACGACGACCTTGGGCGTCCGCTCGTCGGCGTCGCCCACAGCTGGATCGAGTACGGCCCCTGTAACTATCACCTGCGCGATCTAGCGGTGCATGTAAAAGAGGGAATTCGCGCCGCTGGCGGCACCCCAATCGAGATCAACACCATCTCGATCAGCGACGGGATTACCATGGGCCACGAAGCGATGAAGGCATCGCTGATTAGCCGCGAGGTCATCGCCGACTCGATCGAGCTGGTTGGCCGAGGCGAGGCCCTCGACGCCCTCGTCGTCATCGTCGGCTGTGACAAGACGATCCCCGCCGGCGCGATGGCCCTCCTCCGCCTCAATCTGCCGGGTCTCGCCCTCTACGGTGGTTCGATCATGCCAGGCCACTGGAAGAATCGCGAGCTCACGATCATGGAAGTCTACGAGGCAATTGGCGCCCGGGCCAGCGGTAAGATCGACGACGCGGAGCTCAACAACATTGAGAACTTGGCCTGCCCGGGCGCCGGCGCCTGTGGCGGTCAGTACACCGCTAACACCATGGCGATGGGTCTTGAGTTCCTCGGTCTTGCCCCCATGGGCAGTGGCAGCGTTCCCGCGGTCGATCCCGCCAAACACGAGGTTGCCCGCCGCTGTGGCACGATTGTGATGGACTTGCTTCGAAGGGGCGTCCGTCCGCGGGACCTCGTCACCCGCCAATCGATCGACAACGCCATCACCGGCGTGGCCGCGTCCGGCGGCTCGACCAACGCCGTCCTCCATTTCCTGGCCATCGCGAGCGAAGCGGGCATCGATCTGTCGATCGACGACTTCAATCCGATCAACCAGCGCTCCCCGATCATCGCCGACCTGCGTCCCGGTGGCCGCTTCGTCGCCTACGACCTGTACCGGGCGGGCGGAATCCAGCTTGTCGCCCAGCGGCTCCTCGAAGGCAAGCTGATGGACGGCAGTCAGAAGACGGTGACCGGCCGAACTCTAGGCGAAGAAGCCGCCGATGCCGTCGAAACCGAGGGCCAGCAGGTCGTGCGCCCGCTGGATAAGCCGCTCAAGCCGACCGGCGGACTGGCGATTCTGCGCGGCAACCTCGCTCCCGAGGGCTGCGTCGTGAAATTGGCGGGCCACGATCGCACCTACCACAAGGGGCCGGCCCGCATCTTCGAACGAGAAGAAGACGCGATGAAGGCGGTCACGGGCGGTCAGGTCAAGGCAGGGGACGTCGTCATCATCCGGTACGAGGGCCCCCGAGGGGGACCAGGAATGCGCGAGATGCTTGGCGTCACCGGCGCCATCGTCGGCGCGGGTCTCAGCGACAGCGTCGTTCTCATCACCGACGGCCGTTTCAGCGGCGCGACCCACGGCTTCATGATCGCCCACGTTGCGCCCGAAGCCGCGCGAGGCGGTCCGATCGCCGCGGCGCGGGAAGGGGACGGTGTCATCGTCGACGTCGCCAATCGCCGCCTCGACCTCGACGTAAGCGACGACGAGATCAAGGCGCGTCTGTCGACCTGGCAACGGCCGAAGCCCCGCTACACCACCGGCGTTTTCGCCAAGTACGCCGCTCTCGTCTCGTCCGCCTCTAAGGGAGCGGTCACGATCGCGCCGGAGATCTCCGACTAGAGCAGTGCGCTATTTCGTGACGCCAGCGACCGCCCAACGTAGGGGCGCACGGCCGTGCGCCCCTACCGGGCAACCAGGCACCATACCTATACCTGGTTATTTTCTTAACCTTCGTCAAACCAGAGAGCCCGCACCCCCCTGTCTCCTGATTTCTGTCTCCTTCCCCCGTGTTATCATGAATCATAATCGCTTTTGTCCCCACGAAAGGTAACCTTTTTTATGAGCCCCGAGGCCCTACCCACTCCCGAAAGATTTACCGTTCCCGCGCCAGAAACGTTGCCAATCGAGGCGCCAGCGGCTGAGTCCCAGCACCGAGTCCTCATTCAGGTGCCGGCGCGCCACAATCCGACCCTCCGAGCCATTGTCGAGCGGGTCAACGAAGACGACGACCTCTACACTATCTGGCGCTGCGCGAACGTGAACGCGGTCGACCGACTCGGCATGAGCGACCACGGCCCGGTTCACGTCCAAATCGTCGCAAACATCGGCCTTCGGCTGCTCCGTCTGCTGGTCAACCGCGACATCGTCCCAAGCATTGTCGTGAATCACGAGATGAGTGACGACGACGCCGAAGTTGTCGTCGTCCTCGCCTGCCTTCTCCACGATACCGGTATGTCGATCCACCGCGACGACCACGAGCGCTACAGCCTTTTTCTCGCCTTGGATAAGCTGCGCGAGCTTCTCGTCGATTTCTACCCTCCGGCCGCCCGGCGGGTCATGATTTCGGAGATTCTTCACGCGATCATCGCCCACCGTGCCGGTGGTCACCCGCTGACCCTCGAAGCCGGCGTCGTCCGCGTCGCCGACGCGCTCGATATGGCGAAAGGTCGCTCGCGCATACCATTCGAAGCAGGCCAGGTCAATATCCACTCCGTGTCGGCCGCCGCGATCGACAAAGTAGAGATCAGTCTGGGCACCGTGCGTCCGGTTAGAATCCAGATTACCCTCAACAACGCCGCTGGCGTTTTTCAGCTTGACGGTCTCCTGAAGGAAAAGCTTCGCGGCTCGGGGCTTGAGCCCTACGTCGAGATCGACGCCGCCTTCGAGGGCGATACCGAAAAGCGGCTGGTCAATCACCTTCAGCTAACAATTTAGGCCGGTACGATCCGGCGGCTTCGAACTTGCACAAGGCCGGACGCCCGTGCGTCGGACGTGGGGCATTCGGACCAAGGTGAAAGGGGGAGCAACAGTGTATCGAAACTCGTCCGTGAATAGCCTGTCCTGGATTCTGTCGTCAATCGGGGCGCTGAACTGGGGCTTAAAAGGACTGCTTGGGGTTGACCTCGTTCGCTCGATCTTTGGCGAAGACTCGTTCGCGACCCGCCTCGTCTATACTTTCATTGGTGCTGCCGGCGCGTGGTCGGTGTATCACCTGCTCAGCCGATCCACGACCGAACGCGCTCGGTTTAGCTTTGGACGTTTCGGCATGCGGGTCTAATCGTCGACAAATTTCAATCACCGAACCTCATCGCGCCCGTCTTAACGCACAATGTATACGGGATGGCGATGAGGTTCGGTGACTCTCGCTCACGCGATTTCGACTACCGGGTTACTACCGGTTGGGGTCGCTCCGACGCGGCGCGGACCATCAAGTAAATCAGCCACAAACCGGCTAATCCGACGATAATGTAAATAATTGTTACGAGAACTGGAACGCCGCCGAAGATTGCCGTGATCAGATTGAAGCCAAATAGTCCGATCAAACCCCAATTTATTGCGCCAATTGTCGCGAGAACGAGCGCGACCCAATCCACCGTATTGATTCGAACCACCCGTCGCCTCCTATATATCGCCACTTATAACGGGAACCGCTCCCAGCCACTTGGGACATGCTCACGCGGCAAGTTTCGAGCCGGGGTGGCCCCGACTCTTACCTCCCAACGTGAAGCGCAACGTACACCGCGTACATAGCGAGCAAGATCGCTCCCTCAAGGCGGCCGACGCGACCCCGTCCCACGAAGAATGTCGCCAGCCAGGTAACGGCGACCAGAAACGGCCAATCCTGAACCCAGATCGACCGATCGACGGAGACTGGCGCGATCAGCGCGATCAGACCAAGATTGAAAAGCAGAAAGTACAGAAGCGTCCCGACCAGATTCCCAGCGCTGACCTCCGGATGCCCTTCGCGGGACGGGACGGCCTGCCGGATCACCTCCTCCAGCTCAATCGCCGCGGGAGTAACCACCATGCCCATCAAAAGCGCCGGCACGCCCAGCGTCGCGACGATCCGCTGAGCCCCCGTCGCAACCATCTCGCCGCCAACCGCCACCGCAACCAGACCAACGACGGTCATTCCGACCGCTTTCAGCCACGCCGGCTTCTCCTCGCTCGCCTCGCGCACCTCCTCGCTCTCCATAAAGGTGTGCCCCCGTGACGCGAGAACCAGGTAGGTCATCGCCGCGGCGAAACAGACCAGGAGAACGACTCCGGCCAGTCGGCCGGTCGTCCCCCCGACGATAGCCAGCCCCGGCAACAGTGGCGTGATCGCCATCACCGCCAAAAATCCGTTCGGCAAGCGCACCCTCATCGGATAGAGGATGCCCCCGAGGCCGAGCGCCACGCAGATCAGAAACGTTGCGCCTCCGAAGACCGTTCCAAGCGCGATTGGGGCTCCGTTTCCACCCCCGACCGCCGCGGCGAGCCCCACCGCGATGTTCTCGGCTTCCAGCCCGGAGAGCACCGCCCCGATCGCGAACGTCGACAAAGCCGTCAATCGAGCCAGGCCGACCAATCCTTCCAGCAGTCGCTCCGTCGCCCAGATCGCGATGACCGCCCCGACGATAAAGAGCCCAATCGCGATTCCAACCTCGAGCACGTCTCGCCTCCGTCGTGTCATCTGCGCAATTGTGAGCCGA
>CAZBQK010000078.1:0-14160 GCA_964493975.1 uncultured Dehalococcoidales bacterium
GAAGGGGCTGCGGTGACTCAGTACTCAGCACTCAGTACTCAGTACTCATCACTCGCCCCTGGAGGCCGGATGCAGGTTGCCGACGTCGCGATGACCCCGGACGAGTTTCGAAGACTCGCGCGACAAATGGAAGATGCCCTTCACGAAGCTATCGTCGGTCAGCGCGAGGTCGTCCGCGGTGTCCTGACCGCCGTCCTCGCGGGCGGCCACGTCCTGCTCGAGGGCGCGCCTGGTCTTGGCAAGACGCTGCTCGTCCGCACGCTTGCTTCGGCCCTTCACCTCGAGTTTAGCCGGATCCAGTTCACGCCGGATCTCATGCCAGCCGACGTGACCGGAACGACGATGATCGTCGAGGATGCCTTGGGGCATCGAAACTTCCAGTTCCAGCCCGGACCTATTTTCTCCCACTTGATCCTGGCGGATGAGATCAACCGGGCCACGCCGAAAACTCAGGCGGCGTTGCTCGAAGCCATGCAAGAGCATCACGTGACGGTGGCGCGGGCAACCCATTTGCTTCCCGAGCCGTTCCTGGTTTTGGCGACCCAGAATCCGATCGAGATGGAAGGGACCTATCCACTTCCCGAGGCGCAGCTCGATCGGTTCCTGTTCAAGCTGCTTGTGCCGTACCCCGCGCTCGACGAGCTGGTCGACATCGCCCTTCGGACGACGACGAGTCATCAATCGATGGTCCCGCGGGTGGCCGGCGGAGCGACGGTGCTGCAGATGATCGCGCTCGCTCGCGATTTGCCGGTCGCGACGCCAGTTCTTCGCTATGCGGCCCGCCTCGTCCAGAACAGCCACCCGGACGCCCCGCACAGCCCCCCTCCGGTCCGACGCCTCGTCCGCTACGGGGCGAGTCCGCGCGGAGTGCAAGCCCTCGTCCTCGCGGGCAAGATCCGGGCATTGCTTGAAGATCGACTAAATGTGGCATTCGCGGATATCCGCGCCGTTGCTCACGCCGCCTTGCGGCACCGAGTCATTCTCAACTTTGAGGCCGAAGCCGAAGGGGTGAGCGCCGATCAGATCGTCGACGCGATTCTCGCCGTGACCGCCGAGGTCGAGTGAGGCGAGGTGCGTGACGAATCAGATCGACTGATCCAGGCCGACGGTGATTTCTCTTCGCCGAAGGCCGCGCCCCAGCTCGATCCCCGCGGTCTACTGGCGGTATCTCCGGCCGTCCTTCGCCAGCTCGAAGGCTTGTCCATCCGTAGTCGCCGTCGACAGGCCGTGTTTGGTCAGGGCGACCGACGAAGTCCTTTGCGCGGTCAATCACTTCAGCTCGTCGACTACCGTCCGTACGTACCAGGCGACGACCTTCGTCAGGTCGACTGGAACGTCTACAGTCGGTCTGCCGAGCTTTTCGTGCGTTTGTACGAGGACGAGCGATCGCTCTCCGTCCACCTCCTCGTCGATGTGAGCGAGTCGATGGACTGGGGCTCGCCAAATAAGCGTCAGTCGGCGCTGCGCCTGGCGTCGGTCCTCGCCTACGTCGCGCTAAGCGGGTACGACCGCCTGCACCTTGGATTCCTCGCCGACCGAGTCGTCAGCCAGGCCGGCCCTTTTTGGGGTTCGCGGCAGCGAGCGTCCGCCCTTCAAGCGCTGGCAGCCGCTCCTAAGGCACGACAAACGGACTTTGCCGCGTGCATGACGTCGTACGTCGATCGGTTGCGCCAACCCGGTTTGCTGATCTTTGTCACCGATCTGCTCAGCCCGACTGCCGAGGAAGGGTTGCGACGCCTGGCCAGTGCCCGCCACGAGGCTATCGTCCTCCACCTGCTCGCCCCCCAGGAATTGGATCCGGAGCCGGCCGAGGACCTGACCTTGATCGATCGGGAGACTGGCAGTCAAATCGACGTCAATCTGGACCTCGCGACCCTGGAGCGTTATCGCGAGAGGCTCGCCGAGTGGACCGAGCGGCTATCGCGCCTCTGCCGCGAGCGCGGAGGGCACTACCTCCGCCTGAGCAGCGGCGACGATGTCGAGCGCGATACGTTGCGGGTACTCCGCCTGAACCGGGTTCTCGAGTGAGTCTCCTCGCTCCCTTTGCCCTCGCTTTTGGTCTGTCCGTACCGGCCTTGCTGGCGCTTTACTTGTTAAAGGTTCGTCGAACCGAGCGCGAGGTCTCGAGCATCCTCCTGTGGGAAACGCTGCGCCGCGACCTCGCCGCGCACGAACCCTGGCAGCGTCTACGCTGGAGCGTCCTCCTGGTCATCCAGCTGATCGTTCTGATCGGCTTGTCGCTCGCTCTCTCCCGCCCGGCGATCGTCGCGCCGGCATCACCCCATCGTTTCGTCGCGCTTATCGTCGACACCTCACTAAGCATGTTGGCGACCGACCTGCCACCGACTCGCTTCGACCAGGCGCTGGCGGCGGCCCAGCAAATTGTCGACAGCTCTCCCGAGGGGACGAGTTTCGCTTTGATCGACGCCGGAGCCGCGCCGAGGGTGGTCGTGCCGGAGACGTTCGATCGACCGGCGGTGACCCGCGGCTTATCCAACCTCACCCCGTTCGCCGAAAGTGGTGGACCGCGACTTCAAAACGGCGTCGACCCAAGCGGGTCAATGAACGTGGCGCTCGATATTGCCGAAGCCCTCGCCCGGGGACGGGCCGACGCCACGATTCACTTATTCTCCGATGGGGCATTTTCCCATCCAAGCGGGTGGGACGATGTTGGAGCGGCCCGGGGAGACTTGAACCTTCGTTTCCACCTCTTCGGCACGGCGCTCGGAAATCAGGCAATCACCGCTCTGGCCTTGCGCCCAGTAGTCACGAACCCGGTCGATGCCTCGACGTCCATCGGAACGGGGTCGACCCTTTTCGCTCGAATTCAGAATTTCTCCTCACGTCCAACGCAGGTAACGGCCACTCTGAGCGCCGATGGCAAGCCGACCGAGGCTCGACAAGTCGACCTGCCCGCCGAAGGCGCCGCCCAGCTTTTCTTCTCGACCACGCCGCTCGACGCCCACGTCATCCAGCTCCAAATTGCCTCATCCGGCACGTTCGGCGTGGACAAGCTCGCAACGCTCGTCCGCAACGATCAAGCAAACGTGCCGGTTCTCCTCGTCACTCGGGGAAACTTGTTTCTCGAGAAGGCGCTCAAGTCGATTCCCGGCCTTTCCCTGTATCAGGTGACGCCACGAGCGTTTCCGACGGTCGACAGCGGCCCGTACACCCTGATCGTCTTCGATGGCTACACTCCCGACCGCCCTCCCAGCAAGCCCGCCCTACTGATCAACCCATCCGACGCGCCCTGGTTACCGTTTCAAGGCACTCTACGTGATCCGCCGATCACCCTCTGGCGCAACGACGATCCAAACCTTGCGTACGTCGACCTCCGCTCGATTCGGGTGACTCGCGCGAGCAACATCGTGCTTCCTGATTGGGCCCATCCATTGATCGAATCGAATGGAGTGCCTCTTGGCTTCGTGGGGAGCACCGGCGGCCAACGGGTGGTCGGGCTCAATTTCGATCTGCAGCAGTCGAACCTTCCCCTTTCGGCAGCATTTCCCATATTCGTCTCGAACGTCGTACGCTACCTGACGCCCCCGGCGATCGGCCAGGCCGAATTCCTGACGCCGGGCCAAATCGCTCTGATTCGTCCCCATCCGGGGACCGAGAGCGTCGTCGTCAAGGGCCCCAATGGCCAGGAATCGACCGTATCGGGGACCAGTTCGGTCGTTCAATTCGCCCAAACCGGTCAGGTCGGGTTGTATCACGTCAGCGAGTTTGCCGGGTCGCACGAGGTGGCGACCCAGCAGTTCGCGGTTAACCTCTTCGATCCGGCCGAATCGGATCTGCGCCCGCGGGCTAATCTGGTCGATCACGATTCGACGGCCGCGCCGTCGGCGAGCGAGCGGCTGCCGTCGACGAGCGAGATAGCGCCGTGGCTCCTCACTCTGATCGTCCCGTTAATGCTAGGCGAGTGGTGGTGGTTCCACCGACGATGATCGCGAAAGGCTCGCTATGACCTTGCCAACTGGATTCGAGTTCACCCGTCCGGTCGCTCTGGTCCTGCTTGTTTTCGTTCTCGCCTTCGTCGCGATCGATCGATTCGGCATTCGGGCCCGCACCCGGGCCCGCCGATACGGGGTCCTGGGCGTTCGGATTCTGGGATACTCGCTGCTGGTCATGGCGCTCGCGGCGCCCGTGATTTGGACTGGTGGCGACGAGCTGTCCACGGTGTTTCTTCTCGACCGCTCGGCAAGCGTTCCGGCTACCCAACAGCAACAGGCGATCAACTGGATCGAACGGGCGATTCAACAAAAGCGTCCAACGGACCGAGCCGGCGTGATTGGATTCGCCGGCGATGCCGCGGTGGAGCAAGAGTTGAGCGCCGCGCCGCCAGCTGTCGCGCCGACCGCGAACCTCGACCGATCGCACACCGACATTGGAGGGGCGCTGCGTCTGGCTCAGGGTCTTCTTCCTCAGAGTGGCGCGCGCCGCATCGTTCTTCTGTCCGACGGGAACGAAAACCGCGGCGACGCGATGGCTCAGGCGACGACCTTGCGCGCCGCCGGAATCCCGGTTGACGTCGTACCCATCGTCGCGACTAATGGCCCAGAAGTCGCTCTTCGCAACGTTAGCCTTCCGCCAGCCGTCCACAAGGGCGAGCGCTTCACGATGAATGTCGCGATCGATTCGACGATCGACACCGCGGCGAGGCTCCGTATTTCCATCGACGGTCGGCTGGATTCGACGCAGAATCTGCAGCTGCACCCGGGCGAGAACAGTCTCGTTTACGGTCACGAACCACTTACCCCCGGAGAGCATGCCGTCGAGGTCCGAGTTGAGCCGGACCGCGACACGATTGCCGAAAACAACGTCGGCTACGCGACTCTCCAGGTCGCCGGGCCGCCTCGGGTGCTTCTCGTCGAGGGCGACCCCGGATCCGCGCGATACGTCGACGCGGCGCTATCCGCGAATGGACTCAGCGTCGACGTGGCAGCTCCTTCGATCCTGAGTGGAGACATGGCGAGCTTGCGCCAGTACGATTCGGTTGGTCTGGTCAACGTACCTGCGACGCGGATTGGCGCCTCGGGCCTCATCGCTCTCAATTCATACGTTCGGGATTTCGGCGGTGGCCTCGTCGCGATTGGCGGTGACCGCAGCTTCGGGGTAGGCGCCTACCGCAAAACACCGCTTGAAGACACGCTTCCGGTGTCGATGGACGTGCGCGGTCGCGCCAGCCACGCGAGCATCGTCCTGGAATTGGTTATCGACACGTCCGGAAGCATGAGCGAGGGTCCAACGGGCGCGACGAAGATCGAGCTCGCTCGGGAGGCTGCCGCCGGAGCCACCTCACAACTGTCGGACACCGACCAGGTTGGGATTGTCGCGTTCGACGACAAACCCCACTGGATCTTTCCGACGGACTTCCTTCACGACCGGCCAACCCTTCAGGCGGACATTGCGCGCCTGGAACCCGGTGGTGGAACCGAGATCTATCCGGCCTTGCGCACGGCTTTCGACGATATCCTTCAGCGGCAGGGGAAAGTCAAGCACATCCTGCTCATGACCGACGGCTTGGCCCCGACCGGCGATTACGAGGGTCTGACGGCGCAAATGCGCGAACAGGGTGTCACTCTTTCGACCATCGCAATCGGTACCGATGCCGACGTCAATCTCCTTCAGAACCTCGCCGATTGGGGTCGGGGACGCTACTACGACGCGAGCAACCCAATCGACGTGCCGCGGTTCGTCCTGAAGGAAACGACCGAGGTCGCCCGCGCGGCGATCACCGAAGAAACGTTCACGCCGTCAGCCGTCGATCAAACGCCGGTCTTAGATGGACTAGGCACGCTACCACCACTTCACGGCTACGTTGCGACGACGGCCAAACCATCGGCAGTGGTCGGCCTCGAGTCTCCGGAGCACGACCCAATTCTTGCCCAGTGGCAGCTTGGTTTAGGAAGGGCCGTCGCGTTCACCTCCGATGCCAGCGCCCGCTGGTCTTCGGACTGGGCCTCTTGGAGTGACTTTGGACAATTCTGGGCGCGGGTTTTCAAGTGGGTGGTTCCTTCGCCTCAGGGGCAAAGCCTCCAGGTTCAGACCTCGGTCGCCGATGGACGCGCTCACATTGTCGTCGACGCGGTTGGGTCCGACGGACGCTTCGTCGACGACGCGACGACCACCGCCTCGATCGCCGGCCCGCCGACGTTGTCGCGCACCGACGCGGGAGGCGCGCCTCCCGCCGACGGGACAAATCCGTCGATTGCCAGGGTCACCCTCACCCAATCCGCGCCCGGACGGTACGAGGGAGACATTAGCGCCGAACAACCGGGCAGTTACCTGATCCAGGTCAGTCAGACCGCCCCCGGCCAAGCCACGCCCGCGACGCAATCGCATGGCTTCACCTTACCGTATTCCCCCGAGTTTGGCGGGCAGCCAACCGACTTTGGGTTTCTGCGCGAACTGGCAGGGGGGACTGGGGGGACGGTCCTCGAGACGCCAGCCGACAGCTTCGCGCACAATTTACGGCTCGCGGAGTCGGCACGTCCGGTCTGGCCTTATTTTGTCGCACTCCTCGTCCCGCTTTTCCTGATCGACGTGGGGCTACGTCGACTGCGATTTGCGCCAGCCGACTTTGCGCCGGTCCTCGACCGATTGAGCCAGCGCTGGCGAGGCCAGTCTGGTCGGGCCGCCGCTTTCGCCACGCGACTTCGCTCCGCTCAAGAAGCGACCCGGCCGGTGGCTCGGCCAACTTTGCACCCTCTTGCGGTCGCAAGTCGTCGAGCGCCGCCGCCTTCGGTTCACCGGGCGGCACATCGACCAGCGACCGCGGCTATTCCGGACGGTCCCTCCGGGAATCGTCTGCTCACGGCTAAAAGGCGCGCGACGCCGCCAGCGCGCGTCACGCGTCCGTCTTGAATGCCTGTCTTCTCAATGAAGGGAGGTGCAAATCTCCTCAATATCCACAGAAGTTCCCATTTAAGGCCTTTCTAATAACAGGTAGGTCTTCTATTTCCTAGAACAGTTCGGTATAATGCGGTTATCAGCTAGTCTGGTATGGTGAGGCCAGTCGAGACGGCCCATTTTTAGGACCGAGCCCGACAACTCGGCACGTGGGGGACGCGCCGAGTGCCCGCTACAGGACAATTAGCGTGGCTGGCGACGGCGTCGACACATTTGAGGAACGCCCCGCGTTCATCACGAAGATTTTGTTGCCCCGGCGCAGGGACGACGTCCTGTCGCGCCCTCGACTCGTCGATTTTCTCAACCAGCACGTCGATCGAAAGTTATTCCTGGTCTGCGCCCCGGCCGGCTACGGAAAGACGACCCTTCTGGCCGATTTCGCGTACCAGACGACGCTGCCGGTGTGCTGGTACACCGTTAGCACGGCCGACGCCGATCCCCAGGTTTTCCTCGAGTACCTTGTCGCGGCGATTCGCCGTCGCTTTCCGGACTTCGGCGAGCGCACAACTCGTTATCTGCGAAGCGCCGGCGCGCGCGACCTCGACGTCGTGGCCGGACTTTTCATCAGCGAGCTCCACGAAGTAACCGACAAACGATTCGTCATCGTTCTGGACGATTTCCACCACATCGACACAAACTCGTCGATCCAGACGCTGATGAATCTGCTGCTGGACCGTCTTCCAGCGAACTGCTGCTGGATTCTTACCAGTCGGACGATTCCACGGGTGCGCCTGTCGCGCCTGGTGGCGAACCGAGAAGCGGCCGGACTAGGCGACTCCGATTTGCGGTTTAGCGCACCCGAGATCCAGCAGCTTTTCACCCGGCACTACGATCTCCTCATTCCGGAGTCGCTTGCCGAAGAGCTCACGCGCGATGCCGAGGGCTGGATCGCCGGGATCATCCTCACGTCGCACTCGCTGTGGCGTGGTCTCTTTAAGGGCATGATCCGGGGTAAACGCGCCGGGGGACCGGTCTTCGACTACCTGGCCACGGAAGTATTCGATCATCAGGCCTCGGCGATCCAGGAATACCTCTTGGCCTCGTCGACTCTGTCACGGCTGAGCCCGGAACGCTGCGATGCGCTGCTCGAACGGGAGGACTCAGCCGACCTATTGCGGCGACTTGACGAGGATAATCTCTTCCTTTTTCGCCTCGAGGGCGATGAGGTCTGGTACCGGTACCATCCACTTTTCGCCGAGTTCCTCCAAACTCGGCTGCGAACGACCGACCCATCCCTTTTCGAGAGCCTCCATCGGCGCGCCGGGGAGATGGCCGAGGCGGAGCGCGATACATCCGAGGCCCTGGCCCACTATCTGCTCGCGAACGATCCGGAACGGGCGGCGGACCTGGCCGAGCGGGTGGCAGCCGCGACGATTGCCGCGGGCCGAATCCAGACTTTCCTGCAGTGGTGCTCGTCGCTCCCGGCTGGCACCCTGGCCGGACGGCCGCGGCTCCAAATATCTCGGGCGCTCGCGGCCTTTGAAAACGCCGACGGTCCCCAGGCGCAGGCAGCGCTCGACGCGGCGTGGACGGCGAGCAACCTAATCCAGGATCCCAACCTCACTGCCACCACCTTGATCTGGCGAAGCGTGGCCCGACGTTACAAGGGGCAGTACCAGGACGCGATCGCCGATTGTCGGGCCGGCCTGGAGATCGCCGAGTCGATTTCCGACACCAGCCTGATCGCGCTTGGAAACAAGCAGCTTGGCCTTGTTCTTATGGCGGCCGGCGCGTCGGCCGAAGCGATCGGTCCGCTAGAACAGTCTCTCGAGGCCTACTCGAAGGTCGGCGATTCCTACGCCCAAGGCGTGCTCTACCACACCCTCGGGCTTGCCTGGAAGCGTCAGGGCGACGTGGTAAAGGCCCGTCGAACGCTCGATCGGGCCTGCGCTCTCTGGCGGGGAATTGACAACACCGGAATGCTGGCCGGAACGCTCGTCGTGCTCGGCAACCTGAATTATGAAGAGGGTCAAACCGATGACGCCCTCGCGGTACTCCTGGAAGCCCAGCGGGCGTCGCACGAAAGCGGTCACCTTCGACTGGAGGGCTATGCGACCCAGACGCTTGGCGACGTTTATCGCGATTGCGGCGACTTTGCCGAGGCGCGACCGGCGTACGAGCAAAGTCTGGTCATCGCCGAAAAGGTTGGCGAACGCTTCCTTCAGGTGGTGACGCTCGAAGGTCTTGGTCGATGCCACCTCTACGCCGGCGAGGAAGGGCTTGCTCAGGCGACGGTGATTCGGGCGCGTCACCTGGCCAACGAGGGAGAGTCTCGTTTCGAGCAGGCAATCTGCGAAGACACCTTCGGACTAATCAATCTGGCAACGGGACGAACTGACGCGGCGATTGCCGCCTTGGAACAGGCGTGTGGCTGGCTCGAATCGGCTGGCGGCGTTCGCGACCGGGCGCGGGCGCACCTCCATTTGGGGCAAGCGCTGTTGCAGGCGGGTGAAGCAAGCCGAGCGATCGAGGAGGGTCGAACCGCCCTCGCGCTCTTGCCGGCCGGGGCAAACGATCCGCTGCTGAGGATCGAGGGAGCTCGTCTCTCCGAATTACTTCACGCGATTGGCGGTAGCGGCCCACCGTGGCTTGGCGAGGTTCTTCAACGTCTTGACCCGTCGCCGGTTGAACTTGCGACGAAACCGACAATCTCGCTCCTCCCATCGTCATCCCAAGTGCGAGTTATCCGTTGCTTTACTTTAGGACGCGCCGACGTCGAGCTCGACGGTCGACTGCTCGGAAACGGCGAGTGGGCCACCCAAAAGGCCAAAGAATTATGGTTCTTCCTCCTGGCGAACGGACCGGTGCCGCGCGACCAGATGACCGAGGCGTTGTGGCCGGAGAACGAGGGAGGGAAAGGGCAAGGCGCCCTCCATACGACAGTGCACCGGGTCCGACGCACGTTATATCCGGATTGTCTGGAACGCCGGGGCGAGCTGTGGAGCGTGGCGACATCCGCGAAACTCTGGACCGACGACCGTGAGTTTGAACAGACAGCGGTTCGACTCCGGGCTCGAACCGGGTCAGACATGACCCCAGAGGATCTCGCGGCCGCTTCGGCGGCGATTCGCCTCTACCAGGGGCCGTATCTTCAAAGCATGGACGTTGGCTGGAGCGACAGTCGCCGTCGGCGGCTCGAAAGTCTGTACTTGCGCTTGCTTCGAACGGTCATTGAAAACGCGCGGGACGACAAACGCTTCGACGAAGCGATTACTCTGGCCGAATTGTACTTACAGTCCGACCCGGACGACGAGGTCATTCACGAGATCCTCATGCGCTCGTACGCGAGCCTGGGGAACCGGTCGGCCGCGCTACGCCACTATCATCACTACGCCCAGCAAATTCGGGATGAGTTGGCTGCTCAGCCCTCGAGACGCCTCCGCCTCCTGTCGGAGCAGATTGCCCGAGAGGGCTAAAACAGCGACTTTTTCTCCAGTTTCTCCTGTAAGGTTCCTGTGACGTTCCTGTAAGCAACCATCAATAGAATGCTGAGTGTTCGGAAACGGCCCCCGTGATGCACGACGACGACGAACGGCAACACGATTTGGACCAATTCACATCCAACCAGCCAGGTTACGGAGGGCATTCATGTCCCGCTTCACTGCATTCGCCATTCGACACAATCAGGCGTTCCGAGTGTTGTCAATGGTCGTCGCCGTCGCGCTTGCGTTCCACCGCTTCGCCGATCCCGTTCCGACTGGCTAACGACTACCTGTTCAATCGTGTTGCGTGAGTGGCTAAACCATTACAAAGTTTTTCGTCGCGACATCAGAATTGTGCTTCATTGGCCGGTCGAGCCCCTTCCCCCGGGAAGGTGGCAAGGTAGGTCAGAGGCCCGTCGTATCTGGGGTGATCTACCAGGACACGACGTCGCCAATGGCCGCGCGTCGCGCCAAGATCGAAGCCGGGTGTGTCGCCCGGTTTGGGTCGTCGCGAGATGTGGCTAAACCGGCTTGCAGCCGAGGGACTTGCTGGCCTCTGGACGCCCGCGGATTCGGTTCCTCGTTGAATGCCTACGGGCAATTATCGGTAATCCATTCGTTGACGAGGTGAAGGTCATGGCGTCCGATAGTGGGCTCCAGCAAATTATAGGCGCGGCCCTTGTCGACGGCCAGGTGATGAAGGCGTTGATCCAGAGCCCTTTGTCACTTGCCGATCGTTTTGGGTTGACCATCGTCGAGCGACGCTTCATCGCGCAGCTCCGACCGCGGAACCTAGAGCATTTCGCCGCTCTAGTGGAAGGATGGACGAACGGCCAACCGCCGGTGCGTCGGATTGAAGGTACCGAGTTCATGCGGGTGCAGCGCGTCGGCTGACTCGTCAGCCGTTTCAATAGACACTACCACCCTTCTTCGTTAGATTTCATCTGTTTGGGTGCTGGTGTGCGATGTCGAGGGTCCCCCAACACCGCGACATCGCCACTAGCACCAGTTCTTATCTCCCTCCCCAGCATCGCAAAAGCGGTCGAAGATCTCCGCGCGGCGGTCTCCAAGTCTCGATGACGCTCACCTGGACAAAGCCTTGGCACCGCCGTTGCAACTCTCTCATGTTGAAGGCCACCGTGGGAGGAAAGAACCGATGCCCGTACCATCCCGTCCGATTCCCGACCTGGCGAAGACGATCCAGCTAGCCGTGCTCGAGCAGCTTTTCGACGGAGCGCATTTCCCGAGTGACCGGAAGCAGCTCGTGGAGTACGCCCGCGGTCGTTTCGCGTCACCCGATCAATTGGCCGTTCTGGACTCGATTCCAGAGCGAGTCTACCACGACGTCCAAGAAGTCTTCGAGGCGGTACGGCGGTTGGCCGGCTGAGTCCCCGACCGGCCTTGTTTCCCGAGACTGACTGGCCCACGCGATTCGCTTCCTCTATGTTATAATCCGGGGAACCTAGAGGAGGGCGCACGCGACGTGGTCACCTACTTCAACATCGCCGAAATCGTCGTCTCAATCGTCCTGATCCTCGTGCTCCTCGTTCAAGCGAGAGGCGGAGGATTTAATGGTACGTTTAACAGCGATTCGTCGGTGTTTCGCTCGCGCCGGGGCGTGGAAAAGACCCTCTTTCAGATGACGATCGTGCTGGCGGCGGTCTTCGTCATCGTATCAGTCCTCAGCGTTTACTTCGCCAGGCCTTCGTAAGCGGGAAACGGACCGGTGCGCCGGCAACTCGCTATTGCGGCGCTCACGATCGCGACAGTCGTGCTCCTCGTCACGTTTGCTGGTAGCCCAAAGACCGGCCAAGAGGTTCCCGCCGCTGGCGGAGTCTACGTCGAGGGCATCGTTGGGCATCCCACCTACCTCAACCCCCTGCTCGCCTCATTCAACGACGCAGACGACGATATCGTCTCCCTCGTCTTTAGCGGTCTCACTCGTCTCTCACGTGATGGCGCGGTCGTCCCAGATTTAGCCAAAGCGTGGTCGATCAGTCCAGATGGTCGCCAATACACCTTTGCGCTGCGCGACGCCACGTGGCAGGACGGGCAGCCAATTACCGCCGACGACGTCGTCTTTACGATCAACCTGGTCCAGTCGCCAACTTTTCCGGGGAGCCCCGACATCGCGCGCCTCTGGCAGTCGATCAAAGTCGATAAGGTAGACGCGAAAACGGTCCGCTTCACTCTCACCGAACCCTACGCCCCATTCCTCGAGTACACCACGCTTGGGGTGCTGCCCGAACACGCTCTTCGCGGAATCAACGGGCGCGCTTTGTCGGCGAATCCGTTTAACGCCCACCCGGTCGGTAGTGGCCCGTTTCAGGTAAAAGACGCGACCCTTCGCGAGGTTACCCTGGTCGCGAATCCGCACTACTACGGCAAGCAACCGTTTCTCTCTGGCATTACCTTTCAATACTTTGACGGGTTCGATGCGGCGCTTGACGCGTTGCACCGTGGTGACGTTCAAGGCGTCGGCTCCATCCCGGCGGAACGGGTCCTCGACCTGGCGAACGATCCCAAGCTGAACCTGATCCAGGTCCCCGAGTACGCTAAGCTGACGCTCGTCGTCCTCAATACCCAGAACCCGCTCTTTGCCGACGACCTTGTCCGACGGGCAATGGATCTTGCTATCGATCGGGCGGAAGTTATCCGGGTCGCCGCCACCGGTGAAGGGGTCCCAGCGGAAGGCCCGGTCGTGCCCACTTCGTGGGCGTACGCGCCACAGGCCGGAAGTTACACCCTGAATTCGGCGGGGAGCGCAAAACTGCTCGAAGATGCCGGCTGGCAGCTACCAGCCCCAGGCGCGATTCGGGTCAAAGATGGTAAGCCACTTCACTTCGTGCTACTAGCGGTGAATCAGCCCGACCGCGAGCACGCGGCCCAGGAGGTCAGCCGTCAGCTGCGCCTGGTGGGAGTCGACGCCGAGGTTCAAATCTCTGGTTGGAGTGGCATCGTCCAAAACAACCTCGTGCCGCGACGCTTTGACGCCGTGCTGACCGAGGCGTACACTCCAACCGCCGACCCCGACCCGTACCCGTTCTGGCACAGCTCCCAGGTAAAAGGCGGACTTAACGTCGCCGGATGGTCCAATCGGATCGCCGACCAGCTTCTCGACGACGGCCGGCGCCAGTCGAGTCGGGCCACCCGACTGGACGATTACGTTAAATTTCAGAGTCTTTTTGCCCAACAGCAGCCCAGCCTTCTGTTGTTCCACCCAATGTACGCTTATGCTGTTCCATCGTCACTTAAAGGAGTAGCATTGGGGACCATCCTCCAACCCTCGGACCGCTTTCTCTCGGTCCAGGATTGGTACCTCCGAACGCGAACCGACGCGGGGAATTAGGGCGGAAGCCAGGAGTGGAGAGGTATAGATGGCCGATCGACAAGACACCCTCCGGAACCGCATCGCCGCGGGACGCGCGGCCCTCGACGCCGCGATTGCCTCGCTCGCCGACGAGGATTGGGATCGTCCGACGACAAATCCATCGTGGACGGCGCGGGATCTTTTGACCCACCTGACGATTGCCGAACCCGGACTGCTCCTCCGCATGCGCCGCATCCTCGAAGGCACCAGCCAGCTTCCGCCTGGCTTCGACCTCAACACCTACAACGAGCGCCAAATCGCGAAGCGACGGGGCGAAACAGTCGCAGCGCTCAGATCGTCGCTCGCCGAATCCCGGGCCCAGACGCTGGCCTTCCTCGACGGTCTAACCGACGACCAGCTGGATCAGCGCGGCTGGCACGCGTCCGGACGCGAAGTCACCCTGGGCGAGATGTTCGAAATACTCGCGTGGCACGAAGAGACGCACGCTGGGGATAT
>CAZBQK010000079.1:0-14135 GCA_964493975.1 uncultured Dehalococcoidales bacterium
AGTATAGACAACCGCGATACTTTCCGGAAGTCCCGATCATTTTGAGACAGGCTCTGCGTGTCCGCCCGCGTTCCCCGTTGGTTGGCCACCATTCGCCGGCATTGGGCGACAAAGATGGCCGGCACCTGGCGCACGCCACCCCGCTACCCCGGGAGGGCGGACACGCAGGTCCCCCGCCACTCCTCCCAGCCTCCCCCGCCCCTACCGAAATGTATCAGCGTCATAATCCGTCGAAAGGGATGGGCTCGAGGTAGTCAAACCGCTCGCCTCGATGATTGACGACGTCGTACACGTGCTCGTCTCGGGCGTGGACGTACTCGCCGTCAATGGGAACCTTGCCGTGCCCGCCGGGTATATCCAGGATGTACGTCGGTAGACAGAGCCCGGACACGTTACCTCGAAGACCTCGCATGAGCTCGAGACCCCGGCGAATCGGCACGCGAAAGTGATTGGTTCCCGGCGCGCGATCGAGCTGGTGCAGGTAGTAGGGTTTGACCCGCGCTTCGACCAGGCGACGAAACAATTCCGCGAGCGTCGCGATGTCGTCGTTGACTCCCCGCAACAAGACCGTTTGCGATAGGACCGGAACACCCCGATCGACGACCTGGCCAACTCGCTCGGCGAAAGTGTTTGTCACCTCTCGGGGGTGGTTCACGTGAATCACCAGATACACCGGAGCGTGCGATCGAGCGATGTCGGCAAACGCGGTCGTGAGGCGCTCCGGAAAAATCGCCGGCGTTCGCGAGTGGATCCGAATGACCTTGACGTGGGGAATATCACGAAGGCGCCTAAAGACCGACTCGAGGTAGGCGTCCGGAAAGACGAGCGGATCGCCACCGCTCAAGATGACCTCCCAAATCTCGGGATGGTCGGCGACGTAGCGAAGCGCCCCGGCAAATTGGTCTGGCCGGAGAGTGCGAATTGGTTTGCCAATGAACTCGCGTCGAAAGCAGAAACGGCAATGAACCGCGCAGGTCGCCGTGAGCAGGAACAGCACCCGGTCGGGATATCGGTGGACGATTCCCGGGACCGGGCTGTTTGCGTCGTCGCCAATCGGGTCGCGGAGGTCGTCCGGAAGAATGGCCGCTTCCGAAGGGAGTGGCAGAACCTGGCGGCGCAGCGGGTCGTTTGGGTCGAACCAATCGATCAGGTCGAGGTAATAGCGGGGGACCCGGATTGGAAGCACGTTCGGTTCGGGAACCATGTCGAGGCCGGCGTTGGCCGGGTCGATCCCACGCTGGCGGAGGTAGGTTGCCAGCTCGCCAACCGAGGTGATGCTGGTGCGAATGGCCTCGGCGAGGAGGTTTGGGTGACGGCTGGAAGAGGACGTGGGGTGCTCGGCGTTTCTCAATTGAAAGGTGCTGGCCAGATCAGACACTGGCGGTCTTTGGCAATAGCGTTAGAAAGGCCGCCGGAAACGCCCTCACCCTAGCCCTCTCCCAGAGGGAGAGGGAAAATTGCGCCCTCGATCTCCGCTTGGTGCGAGAAGGTCCCAGGACTGTACCCACACGTCCAAAGGAACGGTTCGACGGGCGATATCTGGCACACTTGACCAAGAACCGTCCAGGCAATCCCCTCTCCCTCTGGGAGAGGGCTAGGGTGAGGGCGTTCCCTGTCGCCTGTCGGAAGCCCACGCCTAGCACCCCACGGCCGATCTTTGGTGACTCAAGTTTGGTCCACCCTGTCGCTTTGACCCTCTAGCTGCTCACCCGCTCGATGTATTCCCGCGACTCAGGATTCACCGCGATCGTATCGCCCGGAACGATGAATGATGGCGCGGTAATAGTCACGCCGTTGTCAAGAACGACCGGCTTGGTGAGGCCGGCCGCGGTGTTACCTCGAATGGACGGCTCGGCCTCGGCGACCTTGAGCACGATGCGCTTTGGCGGCCGGATTCCTACCACCTGGTCGTCGTGTAGCATGATCGGGTAGGTATCGTTCTCTCGAAGGAAGTCGACAAAGTCCCCGATGACCGCGGCCTCGGCGGTGTACTGGTTGTAGGTCGTCGGATCCATAAAGATCAGGTGATCCGCGTCGCGGTAAAGGAACTGTAGGTCAATCGTCATGACCGGATAGTCTTCGACCGATTCGCCGGACTTGAACGTGAAGTCGACGACCCGTCCGGTTCGCATCGAGCGCAGCTTCGTTCGGAAGAAAGCGGAGCCCTTGCCGGGGTTGACGAACTCCATGTCGATGATCTGATAGGGTTCGTTGTGGAACATGATGTAGAGGCCTTTGCGAAAGTCGGTGGTGGTTATTTGCATGATTTAGCTCTCCTCTTTTCGGAACAGTTCGTCAGCCGGGAACCAGAGAACCTCGCTGATCGAGGTGACGTCGGCGAAGAACATTGCCAGCCGGTCGACCCCCAAGGCAATCCCGGCCGACGGCGGTAAGCCGCGGTGGAGCGCCCGAATAAAGTCGTCGTCGACGTCGTACATCGTTTTACCCAGCGCGCGCCGCTCGCTCTGTTCCTCGCGAAGGCGCCGGTGTTGCTCGGACGGATCGGTGAGCTCGCTGAAAGCGTTCGCCATTTCGATGCCAGCCACGTACAGCTCAAACCGCTCAGCGATGGAGGGATCGGACGGCTTTGGTCGGGATAGTGCCGCCATCGAAACCGGGTAATCGTAGAGAATCGTGGGTCGCCCGCGGCCGAGACGCGGTTCGATCTCGTTCAAAAAAATCTGGTGGAACGCCTGCTCCCAGGTCGTCCGCGCGTCGACGGCGTAGCCTTTTAGCCGTGCGACGTCGAGTAAACTGTCGCTATCAGGCTGAAGATCGACCCCGGCGTATCGTTGAAACGCCTCCCGGACGGTGAGACGCTCCCAGGGAGGGGTGAGATCGATTGGCTCACCCTGATAGGTCCAGCTCGATTCAACTGGCGTCGCATTCTTGCCAAGCGGCGCGGCCAGACGTCCGGGTAGGGGCGCACGGCCGTGCGCCCCTACGCTTTGGCCAGCGCGATCGTCGCAAACAGCGGCCGCGGGTTGCCGCAATGAATTGGCGATCGCGACGAACAATTCCTCGCAATCGCGCATCAGATCGGTGTAATCCGCGTCGAGCCGGTACCATTCGAGGATCGTGAACTCGGGATTGTGCCGCGAGCTAGCTTCTTCGCCGTTCCGGAAACTCTTACAAATTTGGAAGATGGGCGCAACGCCGGCAACCAGAAGCTTCTTCATCGCGTATTCGGGCGACGTTGTTAGGAAGCCGCGATGATTCTCGCCGAACGCATCTCGCCAGGTTGTCGCAAAGGCGTCGAGGTGCGGCTCCATCCCGGGGCAACGCACAAAGAGCGGTGTCTCGACTTCGTGGAAGTCCCGCTCTTTGAAGAAGGACCGGATCGAGTCGACGACCCGTCCGCGAGCCAATCGGGGGATGATCGACGACCGTCCGGATCGGATCCGTTCCCAGGTCGGCGATGCCGAAGCAATGGCGCTATCTGACATAAGAAATATGGCAACTCTTTAACCCATCTACCCCATGATTGTACCAAGGCAGGCGGGTTTTCGCGAACGGACGGGCACTACGCACTCCGTGGGGGGCGTTAAGACTTGGGGCAATCGTCGTCACCAGACACGCGGCGCTACAACGAGAGACAACCTTGCATCCGCCCGGCGGTAGAGACGTTTCGCTGAAACGTCTCCCGTCGTCAGTCCAGACAGCTGACGCAACTGATGGTCCAGGGACGACGCGAGTATCTCTCCCTCGGCACGACATGGCGTTGGTTCTCAATGCGACAGGCGAGCCGAAGACGTTTCCGCGAAACGTCTCTACCGCGAGGAGGAACCGGCCGCCAGCTGTCGTCCTGTGCCTCTTTTTTCGTCGCGAGCGCATTTAGTGCAAAAGCGAGCACAGCGGCTAGGATAGAGAACGGCAGCGATTGAGTGCCGTCGCACGAAGTGGCCAAGGACCTGAAAGTCAACGACAAAAGGTTGCTCCCATAATGTATGCTCCGGCTGGATTACTTGTTTGGATGATCGTCGTGGCGAATGCCGGCTGGTATGCTAGGGTCGCCTGAAGCGATCCTAGGGTGAGCCTTGCCAGCTAGTGTTGGGAGCAATATGAATCCTTTGGAGCCCGGGGGGCAAAGCCGCCCAACGGCGGACTTCAATTGGGCGCGCAGCCGCGATATCGTTTTAACGATCATCGGCAGCTTATTGCTGATCTACATGCTCGGATTGGTCCTGGAGCACTTCACTAAGATTATTCTCATTTTCGTCCTTAGCGCGATCGTGGCCTTCATTCTCGAGCCAGTCGTCGGTCGGCTGCAGCGTCGAGGGATTGCCCGAGGCTGGGCGACCGCCGGAACGTACCTTAGTTTCATCCTGGCGTTGGCCGGCCTACTTGTCTGGATTGGCGGTGGCCTGGTCACCCAATTTAGTCAGCTCAGTCAGCAGCTTCCCGTCTACTCCCGAGACCTTCAAGTGCAAGCGTTTCCCGTTGTTCAGGGCTGGCTTGCCCACAACGGCATACCGGTTGATCTGAGCCAGCTGGAAAGCCAGGCGGGATCCGCCTTACAGTCGTCCGGATCGCAGGTCATCAACCAGGGCCTGGGTTTGCTGACCGGCCTGACCGACGTGCTGGTGAACTTCGTCCTCGTTCTGGTTATCAGTCTGTACCTGGTCCTCGACGGTAGCAGGATTCGTGGTAACCTCGAGTCACTCGTTCCATCGACGAAGCAATCCCTTTTCGTCTTCCTGGAAACGAGCCTGGTGCGGGTGCTTGGCGGATACATTCGGGGCCAGCTGATCATGGCTGCGATCATCGGCTTTAGCACCGGAGTAGGGTGCTGGCTACTTGGCGTGCATTATCCGCTAGTACTCGGGGTACTAGCGTTGTTTTTCGAGCTCATACCCATGATCGGACCGGTCCTCGCGGCGATCCCGGCGCTTATCGTCAGCCTATTTCAGCCGTTCCCCCTCGTCCTGATCGTGTTTGGCTTTTTCGTTATCATGCAACTAGTCGAAAGTAACGTGCTGGGGCCTCGGATTACCGGTCACGCCGTTGGGCTTCACCCAATCGTTTCGATTCTCGCCCTGATCGGCGGCGCCGACCTGGCCGGTCTCTGGGGGGCGTTGTTCGCGGTACCAGTCGTCGGCCTAGCGGTTGTCGTGGGAATGGCCGCGCTTAACGAGCTGCGGGGACGACCGCCCGACGAGATGATTCGACCGCACAAGGCGTGGAAAGTTTCGTGGGGGAAGTCAATCAAATCGGTGGGGCCGAACCAGGCCCCGAAACCCGGCGCTGACCCGTGAAAAGTGCCCGCGCGCTCTCGGATAACCTATCCATCGTTTAGCGAGGTAAGGCTAAGGCGATGTTAGGAAACTGTCTGATTCAAGGCGAAGCAGGCGGTCAGGTTACCGATGGCGTTGCCGGTGGGTGTCTGGCGCGTTACAATGGCTGCGCGCTGGACAACTTGGTGTCCCGACGCCGGCTGGGCTGGCTGGTGTCAGAACCCGCCACTCCCAAAATTTCCCGCGCGGATCGGATCGAAGGGGCAACACCGGCCCAGGGGGAATCGATGTTCGCACGACGTTTTCGTCGCGTATTGCTGTCTATCATCTGTGCGGTGGGACTGGCAACGACCACGGTTTCGAGCGCGTTCGGCCAGGTCGACTGGTGTTCGAATGATCCGCCGGTTCAGCTCGTTCTTCCGTCGGGTCAGCCACTGGTTGTCAACGTTTGGGTGATGGTACGGCCGGCCCAGCGGGCCGCGTTGCGATCGGCGACGGTGAGCGGCGTGGTGACAAATGTCCAGGGTAACGTCGCGACTGCCAATCTTTACGTCTTCATCCCAAATCCAAATAACGGTGGACTATCGTTCCCGGTCGGGGCGGCGCCAAAATCGATGGGATCGTCTCGCAATTTCCCAACTATCCAGGGTACGTCCGGCACTGTTCTCGTGATGCCGGTCACGATCACCTTACCGCCCGGTCACCTGTAGACCGCGCCGATCGCGATTGTGCGCCAATGACTCGAAGGCTGCTCGCTCGCGCATCAGCCGTGGCGGCGATGCCACCGTACAGCCCGGTCGCCTGGGGATACATTTCGTTCGTCGCCATCGTCGGGCTTGGCCTGGAAGCCATGCTCATTCAGGGTGGAACGGCGTTCAGCTCAAATCCGGATCGACCAATCGATGCTTTCGTGGGCTTCGCGCTCTTTGGCGCAGCTGCACTCGCCGGCATGTTTCCGGTAAAGCTTGGCCCAGCCCAGAAGATGAATCTTGGAACCGCTGCTGAATTCGCGGCGGTGTTATTCCTTCCGCCCGCCTTTCCTGGTCTCATCTCGGCCGGGTCGGCAGTCGCCTACAGTTGTGTCCTTCGACGCCCCTGGTTCAATGTTCTTTTCTCCGCCGGCCAGCATGCCCTTTGCGCTGGAGTTGCCGCGCTAGTCTATAGTGCGCTGTGGGGAGTGACGCGGCCACCCCTGAGCAACGCGATGGCCGCGACAGCGGTCGCCGTGGCCGCTCTGGTTTTCATTACAATGAGTACGATGGTGGTCAGCGGAGTTGTCGCTACGACTCAGCGTCGAGCGTTCCTGGACTGCCTGCTCGGTCTGCTACGCCAATCCTGGGCCCAATACACCGTTCTAATCGCCACCGGGGGGCTGGCGGTCGTTTGCCTGTGGTTTGCACCGTGGGCGATAATCCTGACCGTGCTAGGGTTGCCTCTCGTTCACGAGCTGAATTTGAGCTTGCAACGAGCGGCCACGGCGAAAGAGGAGGTCGAGGCAATCCTGACCCGTCAGAGACGCTTCGTGTCTGACGTCGCCCACGAGATTGGTACTCCGCTGACGACGCTATCGGGAAACATGGCGGTTCTCGAGAGCGGCGTTGGCGATGACCCGATCGAGGTGCGGGAGACGCTCCAAGATCTCAGTGCCGAATTCAGTCGATTGAGTGGCATTTTTAGTCACCTCATGGTGCTGGCCGAAGCAGACGAGCGAAATCAGATTGTTCGTCGAACCGTCTTTTTGGACCAGCTCGTGAACGACCTGGTGATGATGTGGAGTGATCGCGCGGGCCAATTTGGCCTATCGCTGGAGGTGGGTCGCGTGGATCCGGCGCACATCGAGGGGGACGAGGGGCGAATCCGACAAATGCTCGGGGAGCTTCTCGAAAACGCTCGTCGGTACACCCCAACTGGCGGGAAGATCGCCGTCGAGGTGCAAAGCTCCGGCTCCTTCGTTCGGCTGGTTGTGAGCGACACCGGAATGGGCATCAGCAGTGAAGACCTACCACATATTTTTGAGCGTTTCTACCGTGGTGAAAAAACTCGTCTGCCGGCTCGATCGCGTGTCACTGGCGGAAGTGGTCTCGGACTGAGTATTGTCAAGTGGTGTGTCGAGATGCACGGAGGACGGGTGTTTGTCGACACCACTCCTGGAAGCGGCTCGCGCTTCACCGTGGAGTTCCCCTTGGCCGAATCTCGCCTCGTGTAAGGATGGCTTGATGAGTGACCACGTCCTGATTGTCGACGACGACACGTTCATGTGCCGGTTTCTTCGGCGCGCGCTGGTGCAGGCAGATTACGACGTGTCCATCGCCGGGACCGGGGTGGAGGCGATCGATCTGGCCCTGCAAGAGAAGCCTGCCATAGTTTTGCTTGACGTGATGCTTCCAGATCTCGACGGCGTCACCGTGTGCCAGAGAATTCGCGGCGTATGCAACGCAATCATCATCATGCTCACCGCGAAGACGGATACCCAAACGCGCGTCGATTCTCTCGATTTAGGCGCCGACGATTACGTTACCAAGCCATTTGAGTTGACTGAGCTCATGGCCCGCATCCGGGCGCAGCTTCGCCGTTATCGCGCGGATGGTGCCCTTCAACTTCGGTTCGCCGATGTCGTAGTCGATCCAGTTCAACGGACCGCTCGGCGTGGACCACGATTACTCGTCCTTACAACGAAGGAGTTCGAGATCCTCCGGCTTTTTATGCGTAATCCGCACCGGGTTCTCGACGCGGCGACCATCCGGCTCGACGTGTGGCACGAACCCACGGACGATCCAACGAATGCCCTAAAGGTTCACATGCATAACGTGCGGACCAAGCTCAACGGACCAGGTGAGCCACCTCTTCTCCACACGATCCGCGGTGCTGGCTACGTGTTAGGCGAGCCGTCGACGGACAGCGCCATGGTCGAGCCAATTCAGCTTAAATCGTCGGGGTTGAGCTGAAGGAGTCACTCGTCGCGGCCGATCTCGTCGCGCGGTGCTTGGCGAGGTGGGGTTATCAGAGTCCGTACGCCGTCAAATACCCTTGTTGGTCGGCGAGGTAGAGAACGCCGTTGGCGACAATCGGACTCGCCCAGTGGATCGAGCCGATCCGATTATCCGACCAGAGCGGAGTTCCATCGGTGGGATTGAGCGCCGTGATAAGTCCGCTTCGGGCGTAGAACAAAACACCGTTTGCCACGATTGGCGACGTTCCCCCGGGTTGAGTCCAGCTTGGTCTTAAGCTGGGATTGCCGGAGCCGTCGATCGACAATTGAAGACCGGCGATGCCGGAATCGTTCGCGACAAAGATCCAGCTGCTACCGTCAGACGGATTGGTCCAGACGGCCGGCTGAGTCAGGATTTCTCCTCCCATCGGAACCGGTATCCAGAGAACTTCGCCTCCAGAGTGACCGGCGTGTCCCTGACCACTCAGATTGTCGAGGTTAATCAATCGAAGGATGCCGTCCTTGCCGCCCTGAACTGCTAGATGCCGATACTTTCCAGCGGAAGGTGGCAAGATAGCGACAGCGGTACTGCCGATATCGAGGTCGGCATTCTGCAGGCTCTGGTAGTCGGAGGGCGTGTAGGAATCGAGAGGGGCACCCCCCGCTCCGGTGCCGTCGGGATTGAGTGCCAGCACCGTGTCGCCCCAGTCGAATGCGTTTGGGTTAAACGTCCCGTTTCCCGTCGACACGTAGATTCGGTCGGAAGCTGGATCGTAGACGACACCGGGCCGGGACCAGACGCCCGACTGTACCTCCGGGCAGTCGGGTTTTTGCCCCAGTCGCGAGTCCGCGAAGTGCACCGCCTGATTGCTGCATAGAGAGTTATAGACCTTCTGCGATCCATCGTTCAGATTGACGGTGGTGACGTGCCCCTGATAGTCACCAGCGTCACCGGGATAGCCGGCGTGGCTCACGTACAGGTAGCTTACCCCGCTCCTTGCGGTGGCGACGCTTAACGCGGATGATCCTTTTTCGTCATAGCCTTTGAGCGTCGTCGTCTCGGGCCAGCCGGACGTCAGAGTTTCGGTTCCATCGCCGACGGCGAACTTGTGAACGGCCCCGTCCAGCCCATAGCTGTACACGAACTGGCGATTCGGGTCGATTGCCGGCGACGACGTCGTGTAGCAGGGGGCACCGCCGACGTTATTGATCGAGCACCCGCCGGCCCCGTAGGACTGGTTGGCCCAGATGACCGCTGCAGTGTCGGCATCCACGGCGGCAATGTCGCCAGCCGTCGACGTGAGGAAGATGAGGTCGCGTACGCCCAGCGGCGTCGTGACGTTGCTCAGATACGCCGGCGAACCGTCGGTCACAAATGGCAAACGCTGCCGAAACAGTTGGCGTAGACTACCAACATTTTTGACGGAGATGAACGATTCCTGGGAGTCGTTGCCACTGTGTTGCGAGTCGAATCCGAACTGGAGCCAGCTATCGCGGCCAAAATGGGCGCCGCTCGCGACGAAAGGCAAGAAAATCTGGCTTGGCCCATTCACGCGCGCGACTGGAGCCGGCTGCGTCGCGGCAGTAGTTCCGGCCTGATCGGTCAATGCCGACGAGACGATCAGACTTATGGCGATGACGGCGGCGAAGGCTATCGTTTGCGGGAGGTGGATGGCAGCTCGATGTGGCATTGTTCGCCTCATTCCGACAAATAAGCCCGCAGCACATCTAAGTTATGTTCGAGCGGATTCGCCGCGTCGAGGACGAGGCGGCGATCGTCCCATTGGGCGTAGTTGATCCGGACTCGCTCGACGTCTTCCCATCCAATCTCGTCCCACCCGGGTATTCCCCGCTGTCGCGTCGCGAGCCGGGTCTGGTGGAGGCTGAGGTCGGAGCAGACGCATTCGACCACCTGGAAGGTCGCCTGGTATTCTTGAGCGAGGTTGCGCCAGGCGGTCCTGATGCGCTCGAAGGTTGCGACGCTGTCGAGCACGGCTGACTGTCCGAGTCGAAACTGAGCCTCGGCGAGCGTGGCTAGCAGCTCGTACGCGGCGAAGCCGGTCATTGGGCCACGCTCGCAGCCGCTACGAAGCAGCGCGGCTTCGAGCACATCCTTGCTGAAGACCGGGCAGCCAATGCATCGGGCGGCGTGCTCGGCCAGCGTGGACTTGCCGGTTCCCGGGAGGCCCGAGAAGACGACGAGCCGCTTGATCATTAAGCCGGCATCGTTCGACCGGAATGTTTCCGTCCGATCTTGGCGGTGTCTTCGCGTCCACCGGCGATGACCCTAACTCCCTCGTCGATCAGCTCCACGATATTCTCGGGGGTGGCACCTTCAAGGAACGCGACACCGTTTTGTCGGCACGCGGCGAAGATTCGTTCCCGGGCTTCCGTCATCGCAGGTGGATAGGGGCGGGGCGCTCGCACATAGCCCAGGGCGAGACCGAGATCGCCGGGGCCCATTTCCGCGAAGCCGAGTCCGGGGACGGCGAGGATCTCCTCGCAATTGGCGACGCCCTCGGGGCTTTCCAATTTCACGCCAAGCAGCAGCTCTCCCCGTGGGTTCAAGGGCCAAGGATCGCACCGGTCCAGGTACTCTTCCGTTGAGAGTCCCCAGATCGGAGCGGCCGTCGATTCTGAACCACGCCCCCTCGTACCAAGGCCGAGCAACGGTCGCCCATCTGGCCCAGCCGGTACGTGCCCGGGCCGATGATCCGGTCGGGTCGCTCCCCGCATCCGCTCGACCGCCGACGGTAGGGACGGATCGACTCCCGCCGGCTGGTTCGGAAAGCGGCACGACTCGACGAACGCCCGGACGGCGTCCGCCGACTCGGCCTGGCAGAGCAGGATCCCATGGACGCCCCGGGCGAGGATCTGCCGGAATTGCCACGCGTTAAACCGAACGTTTGGCTCATCCGTTCCGTTCACCGGCGCTTCGACGACGACGGTCGGCGTCCGGTGTCCGGATTTCGGGGGGCCACCGTCGACGAGACCGCGCATGTACTCCGCCAGACCGGCGAGGTCGAACGAGCCATGCTCCATCCCCACGTTGAGGTAGTCCGCCCAGATCGAGGCGTCCTTCTTCCCTTGTTCGTAGGTCAAAATGTGTCCAGAGTGCGGGCCGGTGTAGTAGATCGGCTGGTCTTTGCCGAGTAGCTCGATGGCGCGATTGATTCGGTTCACGATAGACTCCTTAGCTAATTTCGAGTCGTGACTCCCACTCGAACGCGCCGGTTTCGCCGACGCTTCGCCGAACGATCTCGCGCGCCAGTCGAAGGTGATCGACCAGTGAGGTTACGCCGTAAAACTGTCTTGCCAGGGCGGCAAGATCGGCATCGAGGTCGTTCAGCTGGGGGAGGAGATCCTTCCAGCGGGGAATCCACACACCCCCGCCAATAAATCGATACTGGAGCGCGCCTTCGACGGCGTGGTTCAGGAGCGCGAGGCAGGTGTCCGGATCGACGTTGGCGAGGTCAACCGCATCCTCGAAGCACGTTGCGACGCCGTAACGGCTGGCGGTCCGAGCTTCATCGGAGACCCGTGGCCCGTTCGCGATACTTCTGGCAGCGGCTTCCCGGAGCTCGGAGACCTGCCCTTCGGAGTCATAGACTACGAAGCCGGTCGCAAACATGTGCGCGGTGACCGGTCGCCCCTCTTCCTCGTCGCTCGTAAAGTAGCGGTAAATTCGCGCCGGCGGATTGACGAAGATTTCGGCGGGCACGCCGCGGTAGAACTTCTGGACGCGCTGGCGCTCGGGCCGATTCCATATGACAAAGAGGTCGAGATCGCTGTTAGCGTGCGGGTTGCCCCGGATGATGGTGCCGGTGGCGAGGATTCCCGTCGGCTCATAGCGACTCGCCACGTCGTTAATGGCGTCGTCAAGTGCACTGGCGAAGGGCTCGGGCAGGACGGGTTTGCTGAATCGTGGCGGTGGCATCGGACCTCCGTGACGCCATTATAGAGGTTGAAGATCCGGAACAAGAAGAGTTGCTTCCAGAGGGTGGGCGCGCTAAGCTGGTGACGTTACTCAGTCACCGTCGGGAGGATCTGACCATGGTCATCGCGGCCGAGCCCCGTCCCGGAACCGGAACCGAATCCATCGATGATCGAATCGCGAAGTTGCGGGCGATCGACACGGACGTTCACAACGATCTGCCGTCAATGCAGGAGCTCAAGCCGTTCCTGGCGCGCGAGTGGCATCCGTGGATTGACAACGGCGGACCCGGCTTTGCCGCGCGGGCGTACGCCAACACTGGATCCGGCGTCATGGACGACTCGGTCCGCGAAGAAGACGGTCTGGCGGCCGGCGATCCGGATTGGGTTATCCAGCAGCTTATCGCAAAGTATCGGATCGACATCGGGGTGTGCACCGGGTCGGTGATTGGGACCGGCATCCAGCACAATGCCCGGTTCACCGCGGCCATGATCGGCGCCTACAACGACTGGCTGCTGAATAAGTGGGTCCGTCCCTACGATTGCTACCGGGGCTCAATTCAAGTGGCGCCTCAAAATCCTGACGAGGCGGCGCGCGAGATTCGGCGCCTGGGGAAAGATCCGGGGATGGTCCAGGTCCTGATGCCAAGCGCGGCCCGGATTCCCTACGGCAACCAGCTGTACTGGCCGATCTATCGGGCGGCCGTCGAGCACGATCTTCCGGTGGCGATCCACGTCGGCGCCGAGGGGACCGGCCTTGCAAATCCCCCAACGAGCGTGGGATATCCAAGCACTTACCTCGAGTTTCACACCGACCATTCCCAGACGATGATGGCGCACTGCGTTAGTCTCGTCGCCGAGGGAGTGTTCGAGGAGTTTCCCACGTTGCGCTTCGGCTTCATCGAAGGCGGCATTTGTTGGGCGCCGTACGTTATGGGGCGCCTGGACCGGATGTATCCGGCATTGAAGGCCGAGGTCCCGTATCTCAAGAAGCTGCCGAGTGAGTACGTCGTCGGCCATTGCTATTACAGCACCCAGCCCATTGAAGAGCCCGACGATCACCGCCAGCTGCTCCAGATGTTCGAGATGCTCCGGGCCGAGCGAACGGTCATCTTTGCCAGCGACTATCCCCATTGGGACTTCGACAATCCGTTGACTGCCTTCTCTTTCTTTCCACCAGCGTTGAAGAGGCGCATTTTCGTCGACAACGTCGTCGAGTTTTACGGTCCGCGCATTCTCGAATCCCACCGGAGGGCGTGATGGCCGGTCCAGTGGCCGAACCACGCCAGACTCGTCGCGACCAGACGACGCTTCGGGCAATCGACGTCGACGTCCATCACCAGATTGTCGATTGGGGTGCGGTCGCGCCGTACGTTTCCCCGGGCCTCCGATGGCGTGTCTCGCGAAAAGGCGGCCCTCCCTTGGCCCGCCATGGTTTCAAGAAAATCGGGGCCGAATACGGGGACGCGCCCGTGCCGCCGTCCGAGGGCGGGAAGGCGCGACACCCGGCCGCCGATCCAGCCTGGGTCAAGGAACGATATCTCGATCCTCGCGGCGTCGACATTGGGATTCTGACTGGAAACCTCCTGAGTCTCGGGGTCCAACCCAACGCCGACCTGGCCTCGGCGGTCGCATCGGGGGTCAACGATTGGACGCTCGATACCTGGATCCGTCCGTTCGACTGCTTCAAAGGTTCGATTCTCGTTGCCCAACAGGACCCCCAACAGGCAGTCGACGAGATCGATCGTCTCGGCGACGATCCGGGAATGGTCCAGGTGCTCGTGAGCAGCGCCGGCGAAACACCGCTGGGGCGACGGGCGTTTCACCCGATCTTCGAGGCCTGCGTCCGCCACTCGCTACCGCTTGCCATTCACATCGGCGGAGAGGGAACCGGAACCTCGTCGCCATCGACCCCGGTTGGACACCCCTCAACCTACTTCGAGTGGTACGGATCGCTTCCGCAGAGCTACATGGCGCACATGACGAGCATGGTCACCGAGGGCGTCTTCGAACGGTTCCCCGCTTTGAAAGTTGTCCTG
>CAZBQK010000080.1:0-1691 GCA_964493975.1 uncultured Dehalococcoidales bacterium
GCGCAGCCGCCGCGGGAGCCGATGTCGCCGTTGGCGCCGCTGGCGCGGCCGGGGCAACGGGAGCTGGAGTGGCCGTGGCCGGCGCAGCCGCGGGAGCAGCCGGCGCAGCCGGTGCGGCTGGCGCGGCGGTTGGGCTGGGCGCCGCGGCCTGGCCGCATGCCGCGACTAAAGCGGCTCCGCCGAGCATTGCGACGGATGCCATAAAGCGCCGACGACTTGTCGACAGACCACGAGACAGGCGATCTAAACTCATGAAACCCCCTCGCGAATTGACGAAATACTACGCCCGTAACCTCGCCGGGTCGGGCTTGGTGCCAAGAGACCGATGGTAGAAGAATTGGGAATTGAAAGCTCAATCAAGTCCGCGGAAACGGCGTCAAGCCGCCTATCGCCCAAGCGAGCCAGGTACATTTATCATATCGTCCACACAGCGTCAAGCCCGAGTATTTGAATGTTTGTTCCTTGCCTATCTACCAATCGCTTTGTCGCTCTCAAGTCGCGATTCCAATTCGGAAACCGAGTCCCGATCGGTATGCGGGCGACTATAATGGGCGCGATGGAACGCGTCGGGCATTGGTATCGTCCCTAAGCACTCAAGCCAGCGCAAGATGGAAAGGAACGACGAATAGACATGGCAGTCGCACAGCGTCGCTTTGAGGTTATTCCAAACTGGGAGCAGCTTCCGGCTGCGTTCACTCATCTGGACGTCGTTGGCGTCGACGTCGACTCGCGGGACCGAGTTTTCGTGTTGACCCGGGCCCAACCCCGGGTCATCGTCTACGCCGCCGACGGCACCTTTGTCCAGTCCTGGGGCGAAGGCTTCTTTACCGAGCGGACCCATGGGCTGACCGTCGCCCCGGACAGCACGATCTACTGCGTGGACGAGGGTGCGCAGGTCGTCTACCACTTCACACCTACTGGCGAGCTGCTTCAGACTATCGGCACCGTTGGCGTTGCGTCTGATACTGGCTATGACGGACGCACCTACGAAAGCATTCGCGGCGCTGGTCCATTCAATCGTCCGACGAACGTTGCTCTCGGTCCCAACGGGGACGTGTATGTGACCGATGGGTACGGCAACGCGCGGGTGCATCGCTTTTCGGCCGGCGGACAATTGATTCGGTCCTGGGGTGAGCCCGGGACTGGCCCCGGTCAGTTCTACTTGCCTCATGGAATCTGCATCGACGCGGACGGGCGCGTGCTCGTCGCGGATCGAGAAAACGATCGCATTCAGATCTTTGACCTGGAGGGCGCCTATCGGGGCGTCTGGACCGACGTTCAACGTCCGACCAACGTCTACGCCGGACGCGACGGCCTTTTCTACGTCTCCGAGCTGTGGCGACCGATCGGCCATCGTTCCTTTACCCTTGGCGTCACCGACGTCGATCTGCCCGGTCGGGTCAGTATTCTCGACCGACATGGCGGCGTCGTCGCCCGATGGGGAGGCGCGGACCGCTGCGCCGCCGGCAATTTTGTCGCGCCTCACGACATTTGCGTCGACTCGCGGGGCGACATCTACGTTGGCGAGGTCACCGAGACCTTCGGGGTAAGGCCAGGACTGGTGCCGGCCGGCAGTCATACGTTTCAGAAGTTCGCACGACAGGAGTGACCTGGCGCCTCCTGGAGTCGAGGGATTATAACGTCGGCCCACCCAAAAACCACCCCCAAAAACAAAACAACACAAAACGGGT
>CAZBQK010000080.1:1701-14134 GCA_964493975.1 uncultured Dehalococcoidales bacterium
CGAAGTTCGCAGCCCTGGCGTTACCGGGCCCATCCTGGAGCCTTTCTTTTCGCGGTTCAACCCACGGAGAACGACCGGCTAAAGCCTCGACTCCTCGAAGGGGAGTGGGTCCGAAAGCGGTTTAGCCTTGATACGCCGGCGATCGCTCGCCGATACCCGCGAGCGTCTCACCGGCGTAGTAGAGCGCCCGATTCACCAACACTCGACAGGCACCCACCGAGACCTCCGGCCACTTCGGCGCGAAAACCATCAGCTTCCCAACCCGTTCTAGCTCGAGGTTTACTCGGCGGTAATGTCCCAGGTCCATCACCGACGTGACGGAGGCAGGCGTTCCGGCGCCAGTCACTGGGCCAATGGACAGGTCCTCCGGCCGAATCCCGACGACGATCGACTCCCCGCCATTGCGATAGGGCACGGTCAGCCGAGGCAAGTCCAGGGGGCCGGTTTGCACTTGCCCACTCGCGTCGACGTCGCCTTCGACGAGGTTCATTGTCCCAACGAAGGTGGCGACGAAGAGCGTCGCGGGACGCGCGTAGAGCTCCGTCGGGGTCGCAACCTGCTCCACCAAACCGTTTCTCATCACCGCGATCCGGTCGGCGATCGACAACGCCTCTTCCTGATCGTGGGTCACGAAGACAGAGGTGATCCCCACCCGCCGCTGAATCGCGGTCAACTCTTCGCGCATACGTACGCGGAGCTGGGCGTCCAGGTTGGACAAAGGTTCGTCGAGTAGGAGAATCCGCGGCTCTAGCACCAGCGCGCGTGCCAGGGCGACGCGTTGTTGCTGACCCCCCGAAAGCTGCGATGGAAACCGCCGATCGACGCCGGGCAATCCCACCAGATCGAGCGCGTCGCGAACCGCTTTATCGATTTGATCGCGGGATCGATGGCGAAGCTCCAGCCCAAACGCGATATTGGTCCGCACGTCCATGTGGGGCCAGAGCGTATATCGTTGAAACACCATTCCGGTCGGTCGACGCTCGGGAGGCAGCTCAAGGACACTCTTCCCATCGATCAGAACGTCGCCACCATCGGGAGTGATAAATCCGCCGACGATCCGGAGTGTCGTGGTTTTTCCACACCCAGAAGGACCTAACATGCAAACCATCTCGCCGTCGAGCACGTCCAGCGAGACATCTTTGACCGCGAACGTCGGTCCGTACTGCTTCACCAGGTTGGCGATTTGAAGGCGGGCCACGATTACCTCCCTCGAAAACCAGCGGCGAGGTAGCCGGCCAGCAAGTACCGGCGCGCCACGATCAAAAGTATGAGCGACGGAAGTGATAGGAGAATCGAGAAAATCGCGCCAACCGGTTCGGGATAGTTCGCCACGAGGCTGTACATGAGCACTGGCATCGTGATAATGCGGGGCGAGCCCACGATCAGGGTGCCCTGAGCTTCGTCAAGAGCGGCGAGAAAAGCCAGGATCCCCGCGACGATTATCGCCGGCATCGCCAGAGGGAGAGTTATTCGCCAGAAGACGCGTAAGGGGCCGGCTCCGGCGTCTCTTGCCGCCTCTTCCAGCTCGCGCCCAACCGCGTCAAACCCGGCGGTGGGAATCCAGGTCATGACGACCAGGGTATTGATCAATTGGATCAACACAACGCCCCAAAAGGTATTGATCAAGTCGAGCTCAAAAAACAGCGTCGCGATCGAGATATAGAGGCCAAACTTCGGGAAGGCATTCGCCGCGAGCAGCCCAATGAAGAAGAAGCGGCGGCCCGGGAACCGAAGCCGCGAGAAGCTATACGCCGCGGGGAGGCAGACGATTGCCGAGAGCACGGTGACAACCGGGGCCGTTGTAAAACTGTAGAAAACGGCTGTCCCAACGTCGCCGTTCGAGAAGACCCATTCCCACCAGCGCCACGAGTAGCTCTGGGGGAGGAGACCAGGATAGCGCCAGGTGTCGGCAAACGCCCAGATGACAAGGGTGAGGAGGGGAAGGAGCAGAAACGAGCCAAGCGCGAGAACGAGAATGACCCCGAACGCGCGCCGAAATTCGCCGATTCGGAGAAACCAGACCGCGCTCACCCGACCGCCCGGCCGGCCCGCGAGGTTGCCCAAACGTACACCGCGCCCGCGACGGACGCGGCGACGAACGTCATCACCGCGATTGCCACGGCTGGCTGGGGTTGCTGGTAGGTTCCGAAGTACGCGTTCATCGCGACGCCGACCATCTGCGGTGCGTTAGGTCCGAGTAGATACGGCACGGTAAAGCTACCCATAACGCCGATAAACGTGAAGGTGACGACGATGAGCAACGGCACGACGTTTAGCGGCAGAACGATTCGCCACACCACCGCCCCAAATCCCGCACCAGCGTCGCGCGCCGCCTCGATCAGCTCCTGGGGGATGCCGTCGAGGCCGGACCCTAACATGAGAACCGCGAAAGGAATGCTCGTCCAGACCTCGCCAATGATGATTCCGCTCTGATGGTAGATCGGCGCTGGGTACCCGATTCCCACCCGCGACAGAATCGCCTGGAGGAAGCCGTGGTCAGCGAAAAACGTCATGAGCGCGTAGGACGCAATCACGACCGGGACGAACATAGGAATGAGGTACAGCGACCGGATAACGCCAGGCAGTGGACCTTCGCCGAACCGGACGTAGAGCGCGAGGATGTAGCTGACAATCAACACCAGGACGACTGACGCGACCGTCACCACGCTCGTTAGGGCAAGGTCGTCGAGAAAGAACCGATCGCTCAAGAGCGTGCGATACACCTCGAGCGTCGGGGTTGGGCTCGTGACCAGGTGCATGCCGGTCGAGAAGATCACGTTGTCAGTCGGAATCTGACCGACCGAAAACAGGAGGGCCTCGACCGCTGGGACTATCACGAGCAACACCAGCAGAATAATGGGAGGCGAGGCCATGACCAGACCGACTGCTGCCTCCCACCTTGTGCGCGAGCCGATGCCGGTCGCTACCCGCTTGCTGGCTGGGGCGTGCCGGCGACCTTCTCGTACCACAGCTTGTTCACATCACTAGAAAATTTCGAGCTGAAACTGAAATGATCGAATGTTTTTGCGATGTCTCCGAACTTTGACTTGACCGTATCCGGCATGTACTGAATGTCGAGGCCCGGATATCCATTGAGCCGATCGGTGACAACCGCCTGAGGCTCCGGCGTGAGCAGCCAGTTAAAAAAGTCGTAGACGTCCTGCTTATGTTGGCTGTCGGCAACCATGCCAATGTAAGACGAGCCACCCGAGAAGGGCGGATCGATTTGCATGAGCTTGACTTCAGGCGGTAGCAGTTTTTGGGCAAGATAGCTTAGCCCTTGATCGGACCAGACCGGGGCCACGCTAATTGCCCCTTTGCCAAGCGTTTGCAGGACGCCAACGTTCCCTTTCGGGTAGAAGCCGTTGTTGTAGATCGAAGGGGCGAGATCCTTGAGGATGCCGAGACCCTTGTCTAGCTCGCTCTCTTTACTCTGGTCATAGCCGGTTTGGAATATATTGAGGTCGGCATTCGCGATCCCGGTTTTCAACGTGTGGGTGACGAACGCGCCACCCGAGCCACCCGTATCGGGCGGATTGTAGGTGAACTTCCCAGGATTTGCCTTGATCCAGCTCAGAAGGGCGTCGAAGGTCTTCGGTGGATCGGCGACGTCCTTTGAGTTGTATGCCAGAACGACGGAGGAGCCGCGATAGGGAATCCCGTAGCCGCCCATCTGTTGAAACACGTCCTGGGGGACCTTCGCCAGGTTTGGCACGACGTCGGCACTCAGCTTTTGGATGAGGCCGCCGTCACCGCCCTGCTGGAGCATGCCGGTTTCCCAGATATCGACGTCGGACGGTTTTCCTGCCTTTTTCGCCGCGGCAATGCGATCGAACGTCGTCTGGTCTCCGGTCCCGTGCTCGGAGAACACCAGCGACAGCTTGACGTTCGGCTTCACCTTCGCGTACATCGGCAGTAAATCGTTTGCCCAGAGGTCGTGGATGTTCGTGTCGCCCCCGGAATAGAAGCTGACCGAGCCGGCGGGCGCAGCCGCCGAGGCAGCCGTCGCGGTTGGCGCAACAGCGGCTGGTGCGGCGGCGGTCGTGGCGGTGGGCGCGGCCGCGGGTGCCGCGGCAGCAGCTGTCGTCGCCGTTGGCACGGCCGCAGGGGCGGCGGCCGGCGTTGGCGTCGACGGGGCCGACGAGCATGCCACCGCGATTGCGGCGCCGCCGAGGATTAGAAATTGGGACAGGACCGCCCGTCGACTGAGCCGGAACGGGCCAGATAAGCTGACATTAACGTGGTCCATCGATCATCCTCCTATCGGAACTCGCGCCACGCCGTTATCATGGCTGGCGCTACCCGTACCCTACTGTATTGGAGCGAGTTAAGGCCAATCTAAACGCGACGTGAATGTCCGTTAACTATCATAGCGTCGCCAGCGCGGAGGGATTGTTGAATTCTCTTGGTCATTGGGACGCGAGCGACCTCGGCGAGGTCGCTCGCGTTCTAAACGATGCGTCGCCGTTCGACCAATTTGCCGTTCCGCACGTCCAGGAAACCGTGTTCGAGGACTCAAGCTTCAACCCGGATCTGCTGCGCTGTACCCGAATTGACGGCCGCATTGTCGCCGTGACTGCCGGGGTCGTCCGGGAACAAGTGGGCGATCGGACCACTCCGACCGGTTTCATCAAGCTAATCGCCGTCGACCCGCGGTACCAGGGTCAAGGCATCGGCTCCGCCCTTCTCGCGGACATCGAAGGACGCCTCGCGGCCAGAGGCGCGACTGCGATCGGGGTTTTCGGCGATTCGCCGGGCTACCTTCGGCCCGGCGTGGACTTTCGGTTAACCCGCCTAATTTGCTTGTTGCTGCGGCGAGGATATGCCTCACGGCACGATGCCGTGAACATGGAGGTCGATCTGGCACGGGCGAACCTCGATACCGCGGCTGACGAGCGCCGCCTGATTAGCGCGGAGATCGAGGTTCGCCGCCTGGCATCCTACGACGCGGACGCGTTTGCCGAGTACATGCTGACCCAATGGCAACGCAACTGGCAGATTGAGGCGTTGCGAGCTCTTCGTCGCGACCCGGTCTCGTGCCACCTTGCCCTCCGCCACGGCGAGATTCTGGGATTCGCCGCCCACGACGTCTCGGGGCCGGGCCAGTTCGGGCCCATGGGCGTTCGAGCGGATCTCCGGAAGCACGGAATCGGCGGGGTGTTGCTCAAGAGGTGTCTCGCCGACCTCCGCGACGCGGGCTACCGTACTGCCGACATTCAGTGGGTCGGGCCGATCGCATTCTACGCCCGCCAGGTTGATGCGACTTTGTCGCGATGTTTCTGGCAGATGTGGAAGTTACTGTGACAAGTCACGGCCCCTCTTCCGCCGGCGTCCGAATGTGGCGCCGCGGAAACTCCTGGTAAGCGAACCGCTCGAGCGCCGCCTCGTCGATATCGACGCCGAGACCGGGCGCGGTCGGAACGGCGACGTAACCATTGTCGGCCAGGAAAGGGCCCCGCTGAACCTGTTTCGCGACGTCGACGAAGTTGACGAAGTATTCGCAGATCAGGAAATTCGGGATGTGGGCACACAGCTGAAGGGTGGCCGCTAGCCCAACGGTCACGCTGTTGTAGTTGTGAGGTGACACGACGATATCGTAAGGCTCCGCCATCGCGGCGATCTCCTTGAGCTCGAGGATTCCGCCGCAGTTGCAGATATCGGGATTGATGATGTCCGCCGCGCGCCGCTCGAACACCTCGCGAAACTCGGCCTTGGTGTAGAGCTCCTCGCCGGTGACAACCGGAATATTGATCTGACGTTTCGTGTCGGCGAGCATCGGGACGTTTTCGGCGAGGACCGGTTCCTCGTACCAAAACGGGCGGTACCGCTCGATCTCCCGGGCGACGCGAATCGCGTGCATTGGGGCCAGGCGGCGGTGGACCTCGATCAACAAATCGACGTCTGGGCCAACCGCTTCCCGAACGGCCGCGACGTTGTCGATTGCCGCCTGTTCCTGACGAGCGTCGATAAAAGTCCGCCAGGGATCCGGAAAAGGGTCGAACTTGAGGGCGGTAAAGCCTTGAGCGACGACCGTCTTCGCCCCCGTCGCGATCTGCTCCGGAGTTTTCCCCCCGCCCCAACCGTTCGCGTAGACCCGAATCTTCTCGCGCGACTTTCCACCCAGAAGGTTGTAAACGGGCTGACCACAGGCCTTTCCGACGATGTCCCAGAGCGCGTGCTCGATCCCGCTGATCGCGCAGTAGAAGTCCATTGCGCCTCGGCGTCCAGCCCAATCGTGGTACATCACCCCAACGGTGTGCTTGATGTCGAAGGGGTTTCGACCCACAAGATACCGCTTCATGGCGTGGATGTGGGCTTCGATTGCCCGGTCGCGATCCGCCTGGGTGTAGCTCTCTCCCCAGCCGAAAAGTCCCTCGTCGGTTTCGACTTTGACGAGGAGCCAGTTCTTTCCCTTTCCCGGGTGGACGATGAACGTTTTGACGTTGGAGATTTTCACGGCGGACCCTCCTGGTTTTCGCCCTGCTATACTACAGCCGCCGGGCGACCGAGGGAACTGTCCAGGCCCCTCGGATGCCGGCCCTAGTACCACCACGATCCGGAGGATATCCATGAGCGGCAAAGTATCACCCGTTGACCTCGACCAGTTTCTGCGATCGCTTCGCTCGGTGCGTCGCTTCGCCCCGACGCCCGTGCCGGACGACGTGATCGTTCAGATCCTCGACGACGGGCGATGGACCGGCAGCGCCAAGAACACCCAACCGTGGGAAGTCGTCGTCGTCCGAGATCGACCGATGCTCGAAAAACTGTCGAAGCTCGGACAGTTCGCCGGTCACCTGGCCGGAGCTAACGTCGCGATTGTGCTGGTCATGGAGTCCGCGGGAAACCGGTTCGACGCCGGCCGTCTCGCGGAACGACTCATGCTGGGCGCCTGGGCGCATGGAGTCGGCTCCTGCATCGGTTCGCTCTGGCCGGACGTGAATGAGGCCCGAGCGAAGGACCTCCTCGAGATTCCTGCCGACCGCGACGTACATACCGCCATCTCGTTCGGCTACCCCGCCGATGCCGACGCACTCATGGTCAGTCGGTCAGTTCCCGGCCTGGCGTCGGCCCTTCCGTCGATCGGGCGAAAGCCAATGCCCACCTTTGCCCATTGGGAGCGGTACCAGTCATAAGAAGCGCTCCCCATGCTATGATGTACGTGACGATGTATGCCCGGGGAGCACTCCGTGGAAAAGATGGTTCGTAAGCAAGTTTATATCGAGGCTGGTCAAGAGGCATCTCTGAAGCGTCGGGCCAAGGATCTTGGCGTCTCCGAATCGGATTTGATTCGCCAGGGCATCGATCGAGTGGTGGTCCACCCTTCGACCGCGCATGCGGACACCAGAGCCTGGGAAGAAGAGCTGGCTTTTATTCGGGCCCGGGCAAAGACGTCGAGTTCAGGCGAGAAGCGGACGTGGCGTCGAGAGGATCTGTATGAGGACCGGCTCAAGCCTCTTTCTCGTTGACACGAATGTCCTCGTGTACGCCTACGACGTGACAGACCCGATCAAGCAGGGCCGCGCCATCAATGTCCTTACGACACTGTCTACGAATCAAACCGGCTCACTCAGCGCACAAATCCTTGGAGAGTTCTTTGTCACTGTAATTCGCCGAATCGCGCCTCCGTTGAGTTTGGCCGAGGCCGAAATGAGTATCGTGCGCTACCGACGTTCGTGGACGATTTTCGATATTACCGATACGACCGTTGCCGAAGGGATACGAATCGTCCAACGCGAAAGTATTTCATACTGGGACGCCCTTGTCGTCGCCACGGCAAGATTGAACCGGGTACCGTACATTCTGAGTGAGGACATGTCCGACGGAGCCCTCGTCGAAGGAGTTCGGGTTCTCAATCCGTTTGCGCTGAAGTTCAACCTCAGTCTGCTCGGGCAGAAGTGATTAGGTTTTGCTCGCCCGTCTGTCAGGCTCTAGATTTGCGCTAGCAATCACGATTCGCGGGATAGGAGCCACATATTGGGACTCGACGGCAAGGTCGCGCTCGTTACCGGATCGTCAAGCGGGATCGGGCGGGCAATCGCGCTTCGCCTGGCTCGCGACGGAGCCGCCGTTTGCGTCAACTACCGGAAGGGCGTCGACGAGGCCAACGAGGTTCGCGGGCAAATCGAAAGCCTGGGGCGCCCGGTTATCGTCGTGCAGGCCGACGTGGCCAAGCTGGACGACGTCCGGCGCCTCGTGGGAGAGACGGTTGGCCAGCTGGGTCGTCTTGATATCCTCGTCAACAACGCTGGCATCGAGATCAAACAACCCTTCCTGGAAGTGACCGAAGACAACTACGATCGCGTCCTCGACGTTAACCTGAAAGGGGCGTTCTTTTGCGCCCAGGCGGCGGCGCAGCAGATGGTGGCCCAGGGCGGTGGCGGACGCATCATCAACGTGTCCTCGGTTCACGAAGACATGCCGATGCCCCTTCACGCTTCCTACACCGCCTCAAAAGGGGGCATGCGTATGATGATGCGCACGATTTGCCTCGAGCTTGCGCCCTACCAGATCACGGTCAATAACGTTGCGCCCGGCGCGATTGCGACCCCGATCAACGCCGCCACGATTCAAAATCCCGAGCTTTTGGCGGCACTCCTCGCGGAAATCCCCCTCAAGCGCCTGGGGACCTCGGAAGAGGTCGCGGATCTCGTGGCGTACCTCGCGTCACCGGAAGCGTCGTACGTGACCGGAAGTACCTTCGTCATCGACGGCGGACTGATGCGGCATACGGCGGGCCTGTAATTGAGCGGTCCGAGTCTAGCACGTTCCCCAAAGCTGGTATAATCGTCACCGGACGATGACCGTCCGCTTTTGGTTCACTCCTGGAGACACCATGGCCCAGCGACAGCTTGTAAGTTACTGCTTCTATAAGATTGACCCCGCTTGGCGGCTGCGCTCTATCGATCAGCGCCAGTGCGATAAGCAGGCGATGGTCGAGGCCGTCGGCCAGTTCTCTGACGACATGCTTGTCCGGACCTACTCGACGGTCGGCACGCGCGGCGACGTCGACCTCTTGATCTGGCGGGCGACTGAAGATCCACAGCTGCTCAACCAGGCGACCGCGGCAGTCAATCAGACAAGCCTGGCGCCGTTCCTGACGAGCCCCCATCACTATCTGGCGATGACCCGTCGATCGATCTACGTCACGAAACACGTCCACGAAGGTCAGGAAGGCCGCCGGACGCGTATCCGACCGAGCGGCGCCGCCTACCTGATCGTCTACCCGTTTGTGAAGACTCGCGCCTGGTACGCTCTGAGCAAAGACGAGCGCCAGAAGATGATGGACACCCACATCGAGGTCGGTCACAAGTATCCCTCGATCAAGATCAACACGAGCTACTCCTTCGGGTTTGACGACCAGGAATTTGTCGTCGCGTTTGAAACCGACAGCGTCGCCGATTTCCTCGATCTGGTGATGGAGCTTCGTGAAACCGAGGCCAGCATGTACACCCTGCGCGACACCCCAGCCTTCACCTGCATCAGCAAAGACCTTGGCGAAGCGCTAGACCAGGTAGGATGAGAGATTGAAGTTAGGTGGACACGTCTCCGCGAGCGGGGGTCTCTTCAAGGCGGTCGACCGAGGTGTCGAGATCACGGCGGATTGCCTCCAGATCTTCGTGGCGGCGCCCCAACAGTGGCGGCCCGCGAATCACAGCGACGAGGCAGTTGAAAAGTATCGGGTCGCCCTCGCGGCGGCAAATCTGGGACCGGTTATCCTCCATGCCCAGTACCTGATCAACATCGCTTCATCCGACCCGGCCCTTCGGCAGCGCTCAGCGGATGCAATCGTGTCGCAGCTCGAGTGGGCCGAGCGGCTGGGCGCAATGGGCGTCGTGTTTCACCCGGGCTCGTCGGTGTCCGACCCACGCGAGGTGGGTATGGAGCACGCGGTGGAAACCCTTGCTGGAATCCTGGCGCGGGCGTCTGGCAACGTGCCGCTCCACCTCGAGACGACAGCCGGGAGCGGCAACACCATTGGCAGCCGTTTCGAAGATTTGGGGACGTTGATCGAACGTTTAGACAAATCGCCCCGACTTCAAGTATGTCTGGATACCTGCCACATCTTCGCGGCAGGTTATCCGTGTCAGACGACGGCGGAGCTGGACGACACGCTGGCTCAGTTCGATCGGGTGATCGGCCTGGACCGACTCACGGCGATTCACTTGAATGACTCAAAAGGCGCGTTTGGATCGCACCGCGACCGGCATGCCAACATCGGGGATGGTGAGATCGGCTACGAAGGCTTCCGGGCGGTCGTTAATCACCCGGCTCTGCGCGAGCTACCCGGCTTCCTCGAGGTCCCGGGCATCGAAGACGAAGGGCCAGATGCCGAAAACCTACGGCGGTTACGGGCATTAGTCGCCTCGGGTTAGAAATGACGACGTCAGAAACAGTCGTTCTGAGCGCCGAGCGAATGTGGCCCATGGGCGCACGGCCGTGCGCCCCTACTGGATGTCGATCGGACTGAGATCGGTCCGTTGACCTACCGATCTCGAGTAACCGCCGCCTTCACGCTGCTCGACGCCGTTCTTCCTCGATCGTCGGGCCGCCACGCACCTCGGTCGGCACCGGGACCGGAACTGCCTCGATAAAGACGTGGTGCTCGACGAGCGCGGCGAGCGCCCCACCGATCAGCGGTCCGATCCAATACACCAGCTGATTCGACCAGTTACCCGAGGCGATCGCGGGGCCAAAAGCTCGGGCAGGATTCACTGCACCGCCAGTTAGCGCTCCGAAGGCCATGATGTCAAACGCGATGGTGAGCCCGATCGCGAACGGAAAGACCGACCGCGGGGCGCGACCATCAACCGCGGTGCCGAAGACCGCGAGAACGAGAAAGAACGTCCCAACGCCTTCGAGGATGATTCCGCTCAATGGGCTGACTCCAGGTCCGAGGCTGGGTGTGCCCAGCGCGACCAGTGACGGCCCAATTATCAGGAACAACAGAAAACCGGCGAGCGACGCGCCGACCAGTTGGGCAAGCCAATAGATCGCGCCGGTCGACACCGGCATTCTGCGGGTCACAACAAAACCGAACGTGATCGCCGGATTGAAATGGCCGCCGGAGACCGCGCCGAGCGCCGCGACCATAACAAAAATCGTGAGCCCATGGGCCAGGCCAATTGACGTCAGGTTGGAAAATCCCGCGGGAGCGCGGACCGCGCTGACGGCCGAAATCGACAGCACACCAATGAAGATAAGGGCAAAGGTTCCGATTGCCTCGGCAATCGCTGACTTTCGAAGATTCGTCTGCATGATCGGCCTCCCCCTCAGCGGTCTGACTGGTTATTTGGGAGGCGAACGCAATTCTGAGTCCAACCGGTAGTGCGGCAGCGCCGGTGCCTCCAGTCTTCGTTGCGGCTACAATAGAGCCACCTCGCTTTGGAGAACGCAGAACAATGTCCGAATCAGATCTTCACGATTTTCCGACTCTGGCCGCGACCGGCATTGCCGGCGGTATGGCGGACCGGTTTGACCGAAGCCGCTACGACGGCCGAATGACGTACCGCCGATCTGGCCGAAGCGGTCTGATACTACCGGCTATCTCCCTCGGGGGTTGGGAGACGTTCGGTGGCTACCGGGGGTCGGACGTGGCGCGCCAGTGCCTGCTGCGCGCGTTCGATCTCGGGATAACCCACTTCGACTTCGCCAACAACTACGGCAGACCACCAGGAAACTCGGAGATCGTTTGCGGACAGATCCTCAAGGCGCTCCCGCGCGACGAGCTCATCATCAGCAGCAAGGCCGGCTATCGCATGTGGTCCGGGCCGTACGGCGAATGGCTGAGCAAGAAGAACCTCGTCGCCAGCTGCGACCAGAGCCTCACGCGCATGGGACTCGACTACTTCGACATCTTCTATCTGCACCGTCCGGATCCGGAGACGCCGCTCGAGGAGAGCCTTGGAGCCCTCGACCTGCTTATTCGCCAGGGCAAAGTCCTATACGGCGGAGTAAGCAACTTTCCTGGCCCTCACTTCGCCGACGCCGTTCGGGTGTGCGAACGCGAGCGCTATCACCGCATCACGATTCACCAACCCTCGTATAATCTTCTCAATCGGACGATTGAAAGAGACCTCTTGCCTCACACCCAGCGCGCGGGAACCGGGGTTATTGCCTACGTTCCATTGGCAAGCGGTTTGCTGACCGGCAAGTACCTTGCGACCGGCGTTCCAGCGGACTCGCGAGCGGCGCTCCTCTGGGGAGAGGAACAGACCCACCGCCGTCTGACTCCAGTCCGCCTCGAGACTGTCCGACAGCTTAACGAGGTCGCTCAGGCCCGCGGCCAGACGCTAGCCCAGCTAGCCCTGGCGTGGATCCTCCGCCTGCCGACGGTCACGAGTGCTCTAATTGGCGCCTCGAAGGTCGAGCAGATCGAAGAAAATGTCGGGGCGCTCAAGAACATGGAGTTTTCCACCGAGGAGTTGGAGCGCAT
>CAZBQK010000081.1:0-13744 GCA_964493975.1 uncultured Dehalococcoidales bacterium
AGGCCAAAGGGGTTCGTCGAATTGCTATCCAGGACCAGTAGCACCGGCTCGGTGGTCGGAGCCGCGAGACCGGTCGCCTGGGCTGGCGGTGGGAGAATGGGCAAAACAACCAAGATCGCGGCGAGAAGTAATGTTAGCAGCTGGCCAAAGCGACGGCACCATCTAATGACAAGTCGACGACTGTATGGATTGAAAGACGCCGAGGACATAGCCCGCAACCCCACTACGCGAGACCTCCGCGTCCCGCGCCGAGCTCGCCGTGAAGACCACCACTGCCGCCATTGGCAGTGCCCCCTTCAAATGGGGGGAGACGAAGCTTCGACCCTTCCTCAGATGACAATATGCGGATGTTACGCTAGCATCCGCCGAGCGAGGCCACCGATCCGTCCTTGATGGACTCGGTAGCCATTTTGGGGAATGATATCGCGGGAAGTTAGCCTGATTGTATCAGGTAAAGGGACTAGCGTCTATGGTCCCGACAACTCAGTCAATTGTCGTATGAGAGGAGTAGCACATGGACCTAGGACTTAAAGGGAAGACGGCCATCGTGACCGGCGCCAGTCGGGGTATCGGCCGGGCAATTGCCCACGCGTTCGCCGACGAAGGCGCGAATGTCGCTATTTGCGCCAGGGGCGAGGAGCAGCTCAAACGGACGGCAGCTGAGCTTCAGGCGAAAGGGATCCGAGTCGTCGCGACGACGACGGACGTTCTGATCCGGAGCGATGTGGAGCAATTCGTCGCCCGCACGGCAGAACAGCTTGGTCGGGTTGACATACTGGTCAATAACACCGGTGGTCGACGGGGATCTGGCGTTCTCGAGACAACCGACGACGAGTGGCGGGAGAGCGTAGACATCAACTTTATGTCCGCGCTCAACGCAACCCGGGCGGTGATACCGTTCATGCGCCAACAGGGCGGTGGGGTGATCGTTAATATCTCGTCGATCTACGCCAACGAGCGATGGGAAGGCCAACTAGGCTACAATGCTTTCAAAGCGGCGCTGACGGCGTTTGGCGGTCGCCTCGCCCACGAGCTGGTGTCGGACAACATCCGCGTCGTCGCCGTGGCGCCCGGCTCGATTCTCTTTCCCGGTGGCGGATGGCAACGACGGATCGACGCCGACCCCACCGGGATGGCGGAATGGTCGGCTCGCGAGCTCCCTTCAGGACGGTTTGGTCGTCCGGAGGAAGTGGCGAGCGTCGTCGCGTTTCTCGCGTCGGAGAAGGCTTCCTGGGTCAACGGCGAGATGGTTCGGGTCGACGGTCTGCAGTCGCGCTGGGTGTTCTAGAGCAGAGTCCCGTCACGATTGAAGGCGCCCAGGGAGTCAAAGCTTCAACTGGTCACGCGCGCCAAACCAGCTAAAACTTTGACTCCCTGGATCGTCTCTCGCATGACAAAACACTGGTCTATTCGTTTCCGATTCGCGGTAGAAGCGGAGGCCCATGCCAGACGGCGCGATCAATACGTTTTCGACAATCTTCCTGGGAATTTTCGTCGAAGCGCTACCATTTCTGCTTATTGGAGTGCTGGCGTCGTCGATCATTCACGCATTTGTCTCCGATTCGCTTCTCGCGCGATTGCTGCCTCGTCCGGCCCTAGTCGCGGCGATTGTCGGTGCCTGTCTCGGGTTAGTGTTCCCCGTTTGCGATTGCGGGGCGATTCCCGTGAGCCGGCGACTTCTGAGCAAGGGCGCGCCACTTCCCACCGCGGTTGCGTTCATGCTCGCCGGTCCGGTGATCAATCCCGTCGTGATGATCTCCACCTGGATCGCATTCGGCGGCAATACCACGCTTGCCCTCGGACGCTTTGGGCTCATCATCTTCGTGGCGGTGGTCGTGGCGTTGATCTTCAGTCGGCACCCTCGTCCGTTTGAGCTGTTGGCGTCACGCCTGGATCGGACCGACCGCATTCATGACCACGATATCGTTGGCGGCGGCAAGCTGGACCAGATCATTCACAACACGACCGAAGAGTTCTTCGAAATGGGACGATTTCTGGTGCTCGGCGCTCTTATCGGCGCGGGAATCCAAACGATTGTGCCCCGGGACGTGCTCCTCGGCGTGGGTCAAAACCCGGCCCTCTCGGTGCTCGCGCTCATGGTTCTCGCGGCAATTCTGTCCGTTTGTTCCACGGTCGACGCGTTCGTCGCGCTGTCGTTCGCGTCCACGTTCAGCTCGGGCGCCATTCTTGCCTTCCTGGCGTTTGGTCCAATGGTCGATTTCAAGAGCGTGTTGATGTACACGACGACTTTACGTCGACGCTCCACTTTCCTTCTGGTGGTTCTGTGCCTTCAGCTCGTCTTTTTGATATCGGTCTTCGTGAGCTTGAACGTCGGCTAGGGGAGACGGGGAACCAATGATCAACGTTGTCCGGATCGGCTTGCCGGCCGCCGTCGCGGCGCTTCTCCTGTGGTTCCTCGCGTCGGGACAGGTTTATCTTCTGATCCACGAGCGTTCGATCTGGCTCGTCGCAGCCAGCGTCCCCGTCCTCGTGGCAATGACGATTGCCGCGGCTCGGCGGCAGTTGCCAGCGCATGCGGACTACTTCTCCCTTTTCCTACTCACCGTTCCAGTGGTCATGGGACTCGTCATCCCAGCCCGGCCCCTCGGATCATTCGCCGTCGATCAGCAAACGGCCACGGACTCGTCGAACGCTCTCTGGCAGCCTTCAACCTCGTTCGCCTTCGACGCCGGCAACGTGACCTGGGACATTCATCAGCTGACTCGCATCGCCGCGAGCGACCCAAGCCTGCGCGATTTCGACGGCCAGCGGGCATCACTGCTCGGATTCGTGTATCGCCGCCCAACCACGCCGGCCGACCAGTTCCTGGTCAGCAGATTCGTGGTCCGCTGTTGCACCGCGGATGCCGTCGCGGCGAGCTTCCCGGTTCACTACGGTCGCTCGAGCGAGCTGACTCGGGACACCTGGGTGCAGGTAGACGGTCAGATCCATCTCGTCGGGTCCGCAAATGCCGCGACACCGGTTCTCGAGGCCGATTCCGTCCAAATCGTGCCCCAGCCGAGCCAGCCGTACCTCTATCCGTGAAGCCGTCCTCTTCGCCATCCGTTCGTTTCTGGCGTTGGGCCGGCCTCGTCGTCGTCGTCAACTGCGTGTTGATTGGGATCGTCCTCCTTCGAGGCGATCGGCGCGAAACCTTGCCGGTCGCGATCAGCCCGACGGACGGATCGACCGGGGTCTCCACCCGTCCGGTCATCAAGTTGACCTTCTCACGGCCCATCGATCCGACCTCCGCCGCCGGGTCAATCGGGCTCCTGCCCCCCATCGACGGTCAGATATCGGTCAATGGGAGCGAAGTCGACTTCATTCCCGCGCACCTCCTGGCGCCTCAAACGTCCTACACGATCGACGTTCGGCCTGGACTACGTGAGATCAACGGACAAGTGGCCCGTCGCGACCTCCGTTACGCCTTCCAGACCCGATCGACTCGGCTCATCATCTTGCGGCAGGACGGGTCGTCCAAAAGTGCCTGGGGCATCGACCCAGCGACCGGTCGAAGCTGGCAGATTACGCCGACGGGAGCCCGAGTCACCGGCCTGGCGCCGTCCCCCAATGGCGACGAGATCGCGTACCTCCAACAACCGGCCCCGGACCACTGGAACCTGATCGCCGTTCGCCCGGACGGCGGCATCGCGAGACCAATTGTCTCGAATGGTAACGGTTTCCCGACCGGGCTTTCGTGGTCGCCCCGGGGCGACCTTCTCGCCTACGAGAACAGCGAGGTCCTCGGCAGTCAGGTAACCGAGCCCAAGATCTGGATTGTCCGCGCGGATGGAGCTCAGACCAGTTTGCTGTACGGTCGCGGCGACGAGTCCGGCTCAAGCCCGAGCTGGTCGCCGGACGGACGACAGCTCACGTTCTACGAGAATCGCTATAGCACGATTTCGGTGTTTAACTTTACGAAAACCCTGCTCACCTTGCCCTCGGACGTCCGGGCTCCGGCTTCCTGGTCCCCGGATGGCCAGGCATTTGCCTACACGACCCGGACCGGCGACGGGGGATCGCGAACCCTGGTCAAGATAGCCCATTTCGTCGGCGGACTGCTAACCGAAACCTCGATCACCGACGGTCATTCAACCGAATTGCGGCCGACGTGGTCCCCGGACGGGGCCTGGATAACGTATGTCCGCCTTGGGCCGGACGGACAGGGCGGAGTTTGGGTCGTGCGACCGGACGGTAAGGACGCCCACGCCCTCCAAAATGAGGCGGGGTGGATTTATTCGGCACCATCGTGGGCGCCAGACTCTTCGGCAATCGCCTTCAGCCGATTCCGAAACGGTAATTCCGGCTCACGATCGGAAACCGAGATGTGGGTGGCCCCTCTCGTCGGTCAAGCCCACCGGCTAGACGGTTTCGGCGAGGTCGTTGCCTGGGTTCCGTAGTTTTCCGTCTTGCCTACCTCTTCGAGCGCCCGCGCGGTGGCACTTTAATCCGAGACGCCTCGCACCCCAGGATAAAGTCAAGGACGGACGAGGCGGCATCCCCTCTCCCCACGGGAGAGGGTTAGGGTGAGGGGCGGACTTCTCCTCTCTCCCCCGGGAGAGGGCGAGGGTGAGGGGCGTTCCACTCTGAAAGGCCCAGGAGGCTCACAAAGGTTGGGGAGGAACGGTCGCCCCTCACCCTGACCCTCTCCCGTGGGAGAGGGGAAAGAGACCCGGTCACTCGGCCCGATCGCAAGTCGCGAGGGCGAGGTCGATTTCGGCGAGCGCGGTCTCGTCCGTTTCAATCGATCGACGCTGGACGAGCGCCGCGCGCTCCGGCGCGCCGCCAAGACGGCCCAACGCCCAGGCGGCGTGACCGCGCACGACCGGATCGTCGTCGCCGAGAGCGCCGATCAACGCCGCGGTTGCCGACCGATCGCCCACGTTGCCAAGCGCGACGCAGACGTTTCGGCGCAGACCGGTCGGACCGGCTCGAACGAGAGCCGTGTGACCGAAACGGGCACGAAACCCCTCGTCCGTCAAATTCAACAGCGGCAACAGCGCCGGGCGACCTCCGATACCCTCCGCCGGCGCGAAAGCTGGCGGAGCAGCCGGAGCGGCTTTGCGGTTGACCGGGCAAACGTCCTGGCAGATGTCGCAGCCAAAGATCCAGTCGCCGATCAAGGGCCGGAGATCGTAAGGAATTGGTCCCTTCAGCTCGATGGTGAGATACGAAATGCAGCGGTCATTGTCGATGACTCCGGGCGCGACGATCGCGCCGGTGGGGCACGCCGGCATGCACGCTTGGCAGGCGCCGCAGTGGGTTCGAACCGGCGCGTCCGGCGGTAAAGGAAGATTGGTCAAGATCTCGGCTAGGAAGACCCACGAGCCGAGCTCCCGCGTGAGCAGATTGCTGTTCTTGCCGTACCAACCCAGTCCCGCCCGCTGGGCGACGGCGCGATCGACCATTCGACCGGTGTCCACGAACGTCTTCAGCCGAACCTCGGGCGGCGTCAGTTGCCGCAGTTCGGCGCAGAAATCCTTGAGTCGTGCTCCAATCTCGCGATGGTAATCCCGCCCCCAGGCGTATCGCGCCACCCGTCCACGGGGACCTGATTCCGGGCTTGCGTCTGTCGGATCCAGCGACTTATAGCTCATTCCCAGAGCAATGAGCGAGCGAGCGTCGGGCACATGATGGCGCGGATTGCAGCACTGGCGCGCCCGGTCGGCGGTAAACCAGCGAAGGCCCGAGAACAACCCGGCCGCGATTCGCTCGACGATCGACCTCTCCGCCTCGACAAACGGCTCGGCGGAGGCGATTCCAACCAGCGGAAAGCCGTGCGAGCGAGCCAGCGCCTTGACCTCACGCTTGAGGGCAACGTAGTCGACGTGGTTCGATGTATCGTCGCCGGGTTGTTGGACAAGGCTTAGCACAATGGTTAAGTCCCACTATCCGCTAATCAATTCTACTGAATATCGCGGCTCCGATCACACTCTCCGGTCGTGCGTACGGCATTGTTGACACGCTCCAACCCAGTGGATAACGTATGGGCGTCGGCGGCACGCCAGCCGTCTCTCCGCGGAGGCTCCTCACGACCGGCCAAATATCGCCTGCGTGCTTGGCAAAAATGGGGTTAACGGGCGTTGGGATCTGGTCAAATCGAAACCCAGCGACGATGGAGGAACGAATTGGAGGAACAGCAACGTACTGTCGGACGACGCTCGGTTTTGCGCTGGCTCGCGCTCGGCGGCGCCGCGATACTGATCTCAGCGTGCGGGAGCGCGGCACCAGCCGGCGCGCCCGCGACCACGGCACCTGCCGCTGGATCGGCGAGCTCCAGCTCGACTCCGGCCGGATCGACCAGCCAACCCGCGACCGCCGCTGCCCCGGCAAACGCGAGCGGCATCACCCTGTCCTATTGGAGCTTCTTCCCTTCCGATAACACCCGGTGGTCCGAGCGGCCCGCTATGCTCGCCGAGTACGCGCAGAAGTCCGGAGTGAAGATCGAGCCAAACTTCGTTCAAGACGCCCAGTTCGACACCAAGGTTCAGACTGGTTTTGCCGCCAAGCAGCTACCTGATGTGATGGACCCGCCCTTCACCGATCTGACGATTGGTTGGGGGCGCCAGGGCATCTTGAGTGTCGTCGACGAGGTGCTGAATAAGCTTGGCCGAGACGATTTCGCGAAGCCCCTGGTCAATGCGCTCACCTATAAAGGCAAGCTCTACGGTATGCCCTGGATGACCAATCCGCAGCTGATGTTCTACCGTAAGGACTGGCTCGCCGACAAAGGCCTCAAAATCACCTCCTGGGACGAGTGGATCAGCGTCGCCAAGACCTTCACTGGTAAGAATCCCGCGGGCAAAGACGGCTACGGTCAAGGCGGCTTCATGGCGCCAGTCCACCAGGGCCCGTGGGTCGCTGACTGGCTGGGCACAAACGGCGGCCTGACCTTCGACGAAAAGTGGAATCTTGTCCTGGGGACGCACAAACCGAACTTCGAGTCGTTGGACTACATGAAGCGCCTGTCGGCCTACTTCCAGCCAGGCGCGGCGAACAACAACTACGGCGACACCAATAATCTGTTCACCGACCAGGTTATCGCGATCGCCCTCTCATCCACAACCTTCGTCAATGGCGTCATAAAGAACAAGCCCGAGCTCGTCGACAAGGTTGGCATTCAGGATATTCCCCAGGGCCCGAGCGGCAAGGGCGACCGCGGTGGCTTCCTTGGTTGTTACTCACTCGCGATCTGTACCACGTCGCAGCACCAGGACCAGGCGAAGGACTTCTTCACCTGGCTCTTCGACCCGGCCGTCTACATCCGTGTATTCAAAACGATCGACTTCGGGCACGTTCCGGTGCGCGTGTCGGTTGCCAACGATCCGAACCTCGCCAAGATCGTTCCGCCGCTCGCGATCGACGACATCAAGGCCGGGATCAAGGCCGCGCAGATCGCGACGCTACCGGGTCAGGATTTCGGACCAAACCCGCTGGCGCGGCAAATTACCGCGGGCAATATCTGGAGTAGTATGTCGCAGAAGGTACTCTCCGGACCGTCCGACGCGGCGCTGAAGTGGGCCAACGACGAGGTCAAGAAGCTGGTCGCGGACGACCCCGGTGACCTTGGCTAGCGGCGCCGTCGCGGTACGTCGAGAGACGAGATCGCTACGCCGATTTGTCAACTCCCGCGAGTTCTTGTCAGTTCTGCTGCTCCTGCCGGCCCTCGCGGTCCTGGGCCTCGTCTTTGCCTACCCGGTGCTCCGCACCTTCGACATGGCGTTCCATGCGGTCAACCTGACGCGTCCGCAAGAGGGCACGCCCTTCATCGGACTCGGTAACTTTGTTTGGTTGCTGACCCAGAACGACCTTTTTTGGCTTTCCCTTGAGAATACCGTCATCCTGTCAGCGCTCACCATCGCCCTTGAGCTGGGCGTGGGTATGCTCATCGCACTGCTCCTGGTCGAGCCGTTCCCGGGGCTGTCGATCGTGCGGGGTGTCTTTTTCCTCCCCTGGGCGATCCCGAACATCGTCGTCGCCTGGCTTATGCGGATGTATCTGCAGCCGCGCTTCGGTCTGGTGAACCAGATCATCGCCTGGGTCGGGAACGGCCTTGGCCTGCACCACGGGCTTTTCCTTTTCGACTGGCTCGGTGACCCGACGGTGGCGCTGGTCACCGTCGCCTTGATCAGCGTTTGGAAAGGCCTGCCTTTCGTGATCCTCGTCCTCCTCGCCGGACTGCAGTCGATTCCTCGGGAGATCGGCGAAGCAGCCCGCATCGACGGGGCCAGCTATTGGCAGGAGTTTCGCTATGTGACCCTGCCAGGCCTGCGCTTGATCATCCTGGTGGTGATGATCTTCCGGATCATCAGCACTTTCAATGGCTTCGACCTAGTTTGGCTGCTGACCGGAGGCGGGCCAGGCAACTCGACCCGCGTCCTCTCGATCGAGGTCTTCAATCGCGCTTTCGTGTCGTACCAGATGGGACGGGCAGCGAGCCTAACGACGCTGATGTTTCTCTTCCTCGGCGTGATGGTTTTCGTGCTGCTCACCTTGCAGCGTGAACAGCCCGAGCGGCGCGCCTAATGGCGACGCAAACATTCGCCGAACGGCGCTGGACACCCCGCCGCACGGCACGCGCGCTCCAGATTGTGCTTGCCGTCGTTCTCGCCGCCCTGTATTTCTTACCGATCTATTGGATGGCGAAATCGTCGCTCGAACGCGAGAGCGACATCCGAGTAACCGATCTGAACCTCGGATTCGCCAGCCTGACCCTGGAGAACTACGTCACGGCGCTGCTAAACCCACAGGTTCTCACCTGGTTTCGCAACAGCACGATTCTCGCCGTCTTCACCATGTTCATCGCGGTCGTGGTCTCGACGCTCGCGGCCTATAGTATCGCCCGTGTTCCCACCCGCCTCACCGCGTTCCTCGGCCGCTTCTTTCTCATGGCCTACATCTCGCCCGGAGTGATGGTGATCATCCCCCTGTTTGTCCTGCTGACCAACCTCGGCTGGCAGAACACCTACCAGGGGCTCATCCTCACCTATACGTCGTTCGCGGTGCCATTTGGGACCTGGCTCCTGATCAGCTACTTTCGAGGCCTGCCGACCGAGCTCGAAGACGCGGCAATGATTGATGGGTGCTCGAGGCTCGGAGCGCTCTGGCGCATCGTCTTTCCCCTGTCGACCCCGGCAATCGTGACGGTGGCGCTATTCTCGTTCGTCCTTGCCTGGAATGACCTGCTCTTCGCGATTGTCTTCACCCGCACCGACAACATGCAAACCCTTTCCTCGGGCCTCGTCGCGGCAACATCGTCGGTCGTCGGATCGGACAACCCGATTCCCGGCACCCTTGGCTTCGGCGCCGTATTCGCCGTGTGCATGCTGATCGCAATCCCGGTGATCATCGTCTTCATCGCCCTGCAGAACTGGCTAGTATCGGGGTTGTCGGCGGGAGCGATCAAGGGATAGGCGGTGGTGATGGGTCCAACCAGGCTATTATCCCTTGACATTCCTTCTAGGATGCACTATATTGTGGCTGCGGCGCTGACCAACTCGGTCAGTAAGGCGCCAACCCGATGAGGTCAGGGAGGTTTCAGATTGATGTTACTTCGGAAGAAACCTCAGTCCGTATTCGGAGTGTGGCAGGTTGACATTTAAGGCCCCGTCTCGTGTGCGCGGGGCGCAAATGACCTCAGGCTATATCCGTGCGAACCTGGTGAGGTAGCCTAACCCTTCAGTTAAGGCGTCACCAAAATCACGGGGAGTTCGTCCCCGTCGGGTAGATGTCCTGATCAAGAGGTACATGACGACCGACCCCCGGAGGATCCCTCCGGGGGTCGGTCTTTGTCTTTCTACGTCCCGACCGCGAAGTGGGCGAGGCGCGCGATTCTCGCGAAGACTGGTGCCAATGCCGGGTAGAGCGACAGGTATCCCTCGCGGTACAGCGCCTCGTATTGCGCGTGTTCCCCGGGATCCGGATCGTACGGCGTCCCCGCGCGCGCGACGCTTGCCGCGGCAACCACGGCATTAGGATAAATTCCCGCCCCGATTCCCGCTAGAAGCGCCGCGCCGACGGCGACTGCTTCGGGAACCTCGACTCCCAGGACCCTCATTCCCAAAATGTTTGCCCGGATCTGGAGCCAGAGGGGTGAGCGACTTCCTCCCCCGAACGCGCGAATCGGCGGCGTTGGCGGACCAACCACCTCGGACACAACTTCGAGCGCGTTGCGAATCGCGAATGCGATTCCTTCGAGGAGAGCACGCGCCAGATGGGCTCGATCGTGGATCGGTCGAAGTCCGACGAAGCATGCGGTCACGTTTTCGTCGCCAACCGGCGCACCGTTCCCGCCGAGGTACGGAAAATAGAACAGTGTTTCCGCCCCGGTTGGAGCCGTTGCGGCTTCGGCCAGCGCCGCGGCAACGGGGTTTGCCTCTCCGGCGAACAGGCGATGGGCGAGCCAATCGAGTCCACCCCCACTCATCGCCATGCCAGCCTGTATGACGTAGCTTCCGGCGACGTGGGCGTAACAGCAGGTGCGGCTCATTCGAAGGCGGTCGTCGGCCTGGTAGCTGCCGACTGGTATAACCAGGCTCTCGGCCGTCCCGATCGAGTCGGCGATCTGACCCGGTTCGACCGCGCCAACCGCGAGAGCGCCACAAAGGTGATCGTGCCCACAAACGCTCACGCCGACTCCGGCCGCCAAACCGGTGTCCACCGCGGCCTGGGGCGTCACCCGTCCAACAATGTCGCCGGAAAGAACCACCGTTGGAAGCTGATCGGTCCGCAGACCGGCCAGTGCCAGCATTTCGTCCGACCAACGTCGTTCGCGCTGATCGAGAAGCATCGTCCGCGACGCCAGCGAGAAATCAGTCGAGGTGGCACCGGTCAACTTCCAGGCGATGTAGTCGGAGACCGACAGCCAACGCCAGAGACGAGCAAGAACGTGCGGCGCGTGCTGCCGCAACCAGAGGATCTTAAAAAGGCCGTAGACATTCCGGGTTGCTTGACCGGTTATTTCGAAGAGACGGCTAGATCCGAGCTTGGCAAGAACCTCCTGAAGCTGTGGCTCGGTTCGAGGATCGTACCAGGGAATGATGTTGTAGAGCGTGTTACCGTTGGCGTCGAGGGGAACTCCCGCTTCCGCCATGCTCGCGATGCCAACCGCCAGAATTGGCCGACCGACCCGCGACGTCACCGAGCGAAGGCACGCGGCCGTTGCCTCCCAAAGGGCCAGTGGATCAATCTCGCGTGTCCCGGGGGCAACGTCCAGATAGGGCGTCGGCTGTATCGCGACGGCGGCGACCTCACCGTTTGTTGGATCGAGCGCGACGGCCTTGGTATTCGTCGTGCCGAGGTCGAGCCCGATCAGAACGCTCACGCTGGGCTATCTCGGAGCGGCAGCGCGCAGCAATTCGAGATTCGCCTCGACCGTATCGGCCGCGACGATGCCACGGACGACGACTTCGTCGACAATGCCGTCCCAGGCCGCGAGCCCAATTTGAATCCCTTCGGGGGTATCCGATGCGATGCTGGCCTCGAGCGGCGTCTTACCCATTCGGTTGAAATGCTGGGCGTAAACTGGGATCCTCGCGTAATTGCCTGCCTCTCCAGTCAACCGCTCCGTCGCCGCCTTCCCCAGGGCGACCCGCTGGTAGGCGTAGAGGGTTGGCGATTGGCGTCCCGCGACGGCGGCGCCTTCTCGGACCCAATCCGCCGAGATCCGAGCGAAATCCGGAGTCAGCCAGTTGAAGAGCACCCCGTCGGCGAGCTCTCCAGCGAGCCGACACATCTTCGGTCCGAGCGCGGCGACGACGATCTTGGCAGTTAGTCGCGACCGAAGCTCCTGGATTCCTTCGCGCACGCGCTGAAGACCGCCGGGATTTTGACTACCAATCCCAAGGAGAAGACGGTCGAGCGGTAAAGCGTGCTCTTCGACGCCAGCGATAATGCTGGCTGGCGCTCGAGTGTTCAGCGGGATGACGCCAATTCCGAGCTTGATCTGCTGGGTCTCCGCTGCCGCCGCGGCGAGGACGGTTAATCCGTCGACGCTGCCCGGCGAATTCGTCCAGAATGAATCGTAGCCAAGCGCTTCCGCGTTGACCGCGACGGCGTGGCTGACCTCAAGCGGGATCCCGGCATAGACGCCAAACCCGCGGGCGGTTTTTCCCATCGTTCTGTCCTTCCTCCGTTTAGCCGAGTGTATCTGCAGGGTACCGCGGCGTCCACCGGATCACGCGATCGGCCAGACGTCGGATGTGCCCTTTGGAAACAGTGCGTTGGCGACGACCCTCGCCTCCCAGGAGGACACCCGACAGTCGGCGTAGGCATACTCCAGGTCGGCCAACGATCGGTTGCCAAAAAGAAGCTGAAAAAACACCAAGCCGGGAAACCCCAGGTCGCCCGGGTCGGCCCGCGACGGCTGCCACGGCTCGACGCCAGTCAACCGGCCTCGCTCCATTCGAATTCGCACCCCGGAGTCGTAGAAGCTGATCTTCAGGTCACCGCTGTGCCCGGGAAGGACCGATTCGGCGAGACGCCTCTCCAATGCCGGGCTTACCGTGGCGAGGAATCCGGCGATGTCGGGAACTCGGATGTACCAGGCGTAGGGGTTCCCGACCCGGATAAAGCGCTCCCCGAGAACCTGGTAACACGGATGGCTTTCGCCAAGACCAAAGGCAATCCCGACGAATCCAGGACTTGGGGTGTGAGCGACGAGGGTCGTGCCGACGCCCTCCAGGTAACGAAGAACGCAAGGCATCACCGCCAGCCAGGATGTCCCCTCTTGTAACTCAATGCAGTTAACGATGACGTCACCTGATTGCACCAGAAACGGAACGTACGCCAGAAAGCCCACCGACTCCCCAGCCGCATCTTCGATGACGACAAAGGACCTCCCCGGATCGCTTCCTTCGCTTCGACCCACCAGCTCGTAACGCCAGTTGGCTTCATCTCGGACGCAGGACACGACCTGCCGCCGCTCCGCGACACTATATGTACGCGCGATAAACGGCACGTCATCTTCCTCCGCGCCGCGGACCCGAAAACGCTCGCTCTCGCCCGGGCGCAGCGCCGGCACCATCGCTCGGTGGAACGTCCGCCCTCCGCCGAGCGCGAGCGCCATCTCGTACCCGAACTGGCGATAGAAGTACGGAATGCCGGTAATCGCCTGGACCGACTGCCCGCGCTCGGCGCTCCATTCGTGAATCAGGTCCATCTGAATCCGAACGAGACCCCGCCGGCGGTAACGGGGATCCGTTCCGACTAACTCGGGTCGCCCAACGCCAAAGTGGACGCCGCCGTAGGACCAGATCTGTGAAATGAGGTTGAGCGACGAGACGATCTCGCCGCTGATCCGATCCTCAATGATTGTTATGTCACTCACAGCGAAGCCGGGCGGTGGCTTGGTCATGAGGTCGCTGGTCCACGTGCCGATCCGGTGGTCCGGCTCCGGGTTTTGAGGTGGGCGGTGAACCTCGGCATTGAACGCCGCCAAACGCTCGGCGTCGGCAACGATTGCGTGCCGCAGCACCAAACCGTCCCCGAGGTCGCGTGGGAGAACTGATGCCATCCGGTCGTCTCCTTCCATTAGATCGTACGCTATCTGGCTCTTGTCGTATATCCGGGGGCTGAGACAACCCCTCCCCCGCCCTCCCCTTTGACAAGGAGAGGGAGACCCGGAGCGACGCCGTCGGCGTCGCGGGACCGTCGCGGGCGCGATGCGCCTGCGACGCGCCCTCCCGGTCTGGCTCCCGCTCTCTCCTTGTCAAAGGGGAGAGCGGGCGGGGGGTGAGAGGGGTCT
>CAZBQK010000082.1:0-13651 GCA_964493975.1 uncultured Dehalococcoidales bacterium
CCGACGCTTGACCCGCTAAAGCTTCGACTCCTGGAGAGCTTCAGCCTAATAGTGACGTCAATCCTGATTCGATGTCGACGGAAAGGCCAGGTTGATGCGTGGAAGCCAGGTTTGTCGGAACTCATCAGGGGGAAAGCAGGGACCTTCGATTCACAACAATCGTGATCGATGGGCGATTGGCGATCGATGCCGGTAGCTTGGCGTCCGGTCTATCGCTCGACGAGCAATTGGCGATTGAAAACGTATTGCTGACCCACCGGCATTGGGACCACATCAAAGATATGCCCGGGTTTGGATTCAACCTGTTTTCCTTCGTGGCGGCTGGAGGTAGGCATCGCTCGGTTGACGTCTGGTGCGGCGATGACACTCGTGTCGCACTTGGCGAATTCCTGCTAAATCCTGCCTACTGGATGGACTTCTTTCGTGAACCAGATCCGACGAGTCCAGTTTTTCGACATCGGCTCGTCAGTCCGGGCGCTCCGTTCCCCGTTGGGGGTTATCAGGTCGAAGCGATACCCGTGTCCCACGGAACTGTGACCACGGGATACCGGGTGACGGACGATTCTGGTCGAACCTTTTACTACACGTCCGATAACGGGCCCGGGAGTGGCGCGCAATGGGCTTTAGCCAAACCGGATCTCCTCGTGACCGAGTGTACGTTCTCCAACGCCCAGTGCGGACTTGACGGCGGACGGATGCACGGGCACCTGTGCCCGGCTCAGATTCAGGTTGAGCTAGAATCGTTTCGTGCCATCCGTGGCTACGTTCCTCGTGTTTCAGTCATTCACGTCAACCCTTTTCACGAGGACGCGATCCGGACCGAGCTGGCAGACGTGGCACGATCGACCGGCGCGTCGATCGTGGTCGCGCGAGAAGACGATCGCGCCCTGGTGTGATTGTACGAGCGCTCCGGATTAGTTATAATAGTATTTTGCAACGCTGTTGAGGGGATGTCATGGATCTGGTCAAGACCGTCGAACAGGAATATTTGCGCTCCGATTTACCGGAGTTTCGAGCCGGCGATACCGTAAAAGTTGCGCTCAAGGTCGTCGAAGGTAACCGCGAGCGCATTCAGCAGTTCGAGGGAGTCGTCCTACGGAAGCGGTCCGGGATGACCGGGGCGAGCTTTACCGTTCGTCGCGTCAGCCACAACGTAGGCGTCGAACGAACGTTCCTGATTAACTCGCCGCGCATCGAGCGTCTGGAAGTGACGCGACGTGGCAAGGTTCGTCGCGCTCGGCTGTACTATCTCCGCGAGCTTACCGGTAAGGCTGCCCGGATCAAAGAGCGCCGCTAATTAAACTATTGTGCAACTCCCGACGATGGACCTGGAGCGCGATCTCTGGTCGCGCGGGCTGAACGTGGTCGTCGGCGTCGACGAGGCGGGCGTCGGTCCTCTATCCGGGCCGGTTATCGTGGCCGCGGTGTCGTTTTTGCCCGGTTGCCCGGCAATCGAGGGTGTCCGAGATTCGAAAACGCTTTCGCACGATCAACGGCAAGACCTTTTTGTCAAAATCCGGGCAGATGCCGCGGCAATCGGAATTGGTGGAGCGTCGGTTGCCGAGGTGGATCGCCTCAACGTCCTTCGGGCCTCCCATCTCGCCATGCGTCGAGCGTTGCGTCGATTAGGTCACTATGATCTGGCTATCGTCGACGGACGCCCCATTCGGGACGTCAACCTGGGCCCGCACGTCGCCCTCGTGGATGCCGACGCCACCTCGTATGTCGTTGCCTGCGCCTCGATCGTCGCAAAGGTGACCCGAGACCAGCTGATGGTCCGGCTGGGCAGGCGGTATCCCGCCTATGGGTGGGATCGGAACGCGGGGTATGGTACGGCAAAGCACCTCCAGGCGCTCCTGGAGCTGGGGCCGACGCCCTATCACCGCTCAACCTTTGCCCCGGTAAGATTGGCGGCGGCCCTTTCCGAGGCGCGGCTCGCATCCGGGTCTGAGCAGTAACGTCTACCCAAGGTCCGTTCCAACCGACGTTTGCGCCCCGAGGTCGAAAGGGCTACTCTTCTCGCATGATCGATCCCAAATACTCCCCGCCTTCACCGCGCCGTCAACGCGACGGCGAAGCGGATCGCCGTCGATCGTCTGGCGGAATCGCCGTGCCGTTCGATTATTACGACTGGCGGCAAATTCCCCAGACAATCGCCGATCATCCGGTGACTCTCGTCACGAAACCGGGCGCAAGCGGCTTTGGTCGGCACGACGAAGCCGACGTGCTTCTCGGCGAAGCTTTGATCGACGATGGAGCGGGGCACGTTTTGGTCCTGAACGGTCGAGCCGGCCTGGTTGGCGTGGCGGCGACGATGGGGCCGGCCCGTCGCTCGGTCATTTTGACCGCGTCCAATCTGGTCGACGTCGAGGCGTCGCGTCGAACGATGGCGATCAACGGCGTGAAAGACGTGGCCATACATCACAGCCACGGAACTTACCACGTGCCCGGGCCGGTCGTCGCCGACGCGATTAGTCTGCGTATTCCCAAGGGACGCTATCCTTTGCTTCGTCTCCTCCGCGACGCGTATCAGGTGCTGCGACCCGGTGGCCGCCTCTACGTTGGCGGGGCGAACGACGAAGGGATTAAGTCGGCCCTCGAGAAGGTGGAACGAATCTTTGGCTCGGTCGAGGTGCGCGTTTATCGCGGTGGTGCCAGGGTGGGGATTGCGACAAGGGTCGACGACAGTGCACAACTACCTGCCGACCTCGCCGATCCGCTGCTCGAACCGGGAGCGATTCACCGGTTTCGAGCGAACCTTCGCGGACACGATGTCGTCATCTGCTCGCGTCCTGGCGTCTTTTCCTGGGATCGACTCGACGATGGAACACGCGCGCTGATCGACTCAATGCGGATCGATAAGGGCGATCGAGTTCTCGATCTGGGATGCGGGAATGGAGCGGTGGGTCTGACCGCTTCTTTGTTGTCGGGATCCGGTGCGACCACTCTAGTCGACGTCGACATCGACGCGATTGATGCGTCCGCCGCGACAATGGCCGAAAACGGTCGGCACCAGGCCGACGTGCTACCAAGCGATTCGATCACCGCGGTCATAGACCGTCGTTTCGACGTGGTCGTATCCAATCCGCCATTTCACGTGACGAGAGAGGTCGAGTATGACGTCTCTCGTCAGTTTATCCGCGACGCCGCGAGCGTTCTGATTCCGCGAGGACGAATGTACCTCGTGGCGAATCGGTTCATTCCGTACGAAGTGACCATGGCCGAGGTATTCGCATCGGTCGAGACGGCGTCGGACGATGGCCGATTCAAGGTCCTCGTCGGCAGCGGCCGGCTGAAAGCACGATGACTGGCTTCGTCCCGCGAGACCCAAGAAAGTCAGGTGAAGAGGCGGAGCGGTTTGCGGCCGATCTGCTTCGGCGCCGCGGCTACCGTGTTGTCGACAAGAACGTTCGCTTTCGGTTCGGAGAAATCGATCTGGTTGCCGACGACGGCGAGAGCCTCGTTTTCGTCGAAGTTCGGGCGCGCCGCCCCGGACCATTTGGCGGGGCAATCGAGACGCTGACGCTCGCGAAACGCCGACGCGTCTATCGCGCCGTGGAAAGATACTTGCAGGATCGCAACGTCGATCCGAATCGACCGGTTCGAATCGACGTCGTCGCGATCGAGCTCGACGCGGCGGGCAAGCCGCGGCACGCCGAGGTGGTTACGAACGCGTTTGGTGAGACGTAGCGAGCTCGGGCAGACCGAATTCCTTAATTGCTGCCGCGATGCGGCTCTCTTCCTCGGCCGACACGGTGCGGAGGGGCAGGCGGACTCGTGACGTGGCCAGGACGCCAATCGATTTCAGGATTGACTTCATCCCGGAGAAGCTCGACGCCGTTGCCGAGCCACGGGCGATTCCGATGATCTTTTGGACGTCGTTGATCCTTCGAGTATGTCGGTCGGCGAGAGCCCAGTCTCCGCGGGCGGCCGCCTCGTGAGCGCCAACGCAGTCAGCGGCGACGACGTTTGAAACCCCGGGAATCGAGCCATGCGCGCCGACGATGCGGCCGGCGTCGATCAGGATCCGCGTCCCGAGGAACCCTCGGAAGTTGAGCCCGCGATCGCCGGTCGCGGTCATGACCTGGCGGAACCAGTCCAGATCGTTCTGGCTGTCCTTCACTCCCACAACGGTTCCCTCAGTGGCTAGGGTTAGAACCGTTGGGACCTCCATTCGTGCCTTGACTGTTTGCGGAATGTTGTAGACGAGCAGTGGCAGATCGATCGCAGCCCGTACGGCGCGAAAGTGTTCGAGCAGCTCCTCCTGACTATTGACATAATAGTAGGGAGGAGTGAGAGCAATCGCATCGGCTCCGGCAATCCGAGCGGCATGACCGTGTTCGATTGCCAGACGGGTACTCGCGTCGCCGATGCCGACGACAACCGGAACGCGGCCGCTCACCGTCTCGACGACAGTTTGAACGACGCTCGCCCGTTCCGAGCCGCTAAAGCATGGGAACTCGCCCGTGGTTCCGGTTGCCCAGATCCCATTGACTCCTTGCGCGAGTAAGTATTGGACGAGACGGCGGAGCGAGGCATGGTCGACCGACTCGTCTTCTAGCTGCGGAGTCAGAATCGGCGGGAAAATCCCTTGCAATCGGTTAAGTTCCAACGCCACGTGACGTCTTCCCATATCGTATCGTATCTCGCGGCCAGTGTAGGGACGCGCAAGTACGCTGTCAACGCGCCGACAATTGCTCTTTGCGTTTGAAAGAATTTCTTGCCTTACCGTCTCGGTCAAGTAAAATGACTTGGTTTGGACAGGAGGCCTGGAGCGGTGCAAGACTCGGCTCACAGTAAAACCCAAAAGGACGCTTTGCTCGCCGCACTTCAGCGCAATTGGCGAACTGAAATGGAGGGAGCGGCGACCTACCGCCTTCTCGCCGAGCGCGAAGCCGATCCGTCGAGAAAGCGGATTCTTTTTCGTTTGGCGGATGGCGAGGCGCAGCATGCCGAGCGCTGGGCCGCCCGGTTGCGCGAGCTTGGTGGCGAAGTCCCCGCGGAGCGCCCACCCCACGTCAGCTGGATTACCGGAATTCTTGCTCCTGATGTCGCATTGAAGCGAATCGAGAGCGAAGAAGAAGCCCACGTGAAAATTTATGAGGAACAAGCGCGTCGATTGAACGACCAACCGTCCCTCGAGATCATTCGGGATGCGGTGCGCGACGAACAGTCCCACGCCGAGACCCTACGAACGATGACGTCGAACGATCTAGCCGGCCCACGCTCTCGCCTCGATCGGATCTTGAAAGCCGAAAAGTGGCACACGACGACCGGGAGCTGGCTCGGCGACGCAATTTACGGTGCCAATGACGGATTGGGCGCGGTATTCGGGATCGTTTCGGGAGTCGCCGGGGCGACGGAAAACTCCCGGCAGTACGTTCTCCTTGCCGGATTAGCCGGGGCGATTGCCAGTGCGCTCTCCATGGGCTCGGGTGCCTACCTCTCGACTAAGTCGGAACGAGAGATCCACCAGGCCGAGATCGCTCGTGAGCGGAAGGAGGTCGAGGAAAGTCCGTCCGAAGAGATCGAAGAGCTGGAGCTCTTTTACCAGCTGAAAGGCTTGTCCGAGGACGAGGCCCGGGTTTTGGTCGGTCGAATCGCGACGAAGCCGGAGAACCTGGTTCAGGCGCTTGCCCAGGAAGAGCTGGGAATCGCCGAGGAACGGTTCCCAAACCCGCTCATTTCCGCCGGCTCGGCGAGCATTTCGACATTCCTGGGCGCAATGATTCCAGTTATCCCATTCTTTTTCCTGGGTGGATTCACCGCGGTCATCCTAGCGGCCGTGATCAGCCTTGTCGCGCACTTCGCGGTTGGGGCCGCTAAGACGCTCGTCACCGGTCGAAGCATATTCATTAGCGGCGGCGAGATGACCCTGATTGGCGCGGTCGAAGGCGTCGTGACCTACGGAATTGGGATTCTCATCTCGCCGGTGACGTCTGGCCATTAGTACCTCCGGCGTGCGGAGTATAATATGCGAAGAGTCATCGCCCGTTCCGCGGGAGGAGGTCACCGTGATCGAGGAGGTCGTGCGTAAATTAGCCGAGGGAGCGACGCCGTCGGCGGTCCAGGTCAGCCGCCTGGCCGGATTGGCGTCGGCCGACGTTCCAGTCCTGCGTACCACGTGGACGGAGCTGGCTCCAGATCGGCGGCGCGCCGTTCTGAGCCTGGCAATCCAGCTCGCGGAAGACGACGTCCAGCTGGATTTCACCACGCTATTCCGAGCATGCTTGAAAGATCCTGATGCCGCGGTTCGGGCTCGGGCGGTCGAGGGCCTTTGGGAGGACGAGGAGTTCCGAACGGCCGACTCGCTTGCCTTACTTTTGCGAAAGGACCCGGACGAGGGAGTGCGCATCGCGGCGGCGCTGGGGCTTTCGCGGTTTGCCGTGTCGGCTGAAGTGGGATCGTTGTACGCGCCCTCGGCGTCTCGAGTTCGCGAAGCGCTGTTTGCGGCCGTGAGCGATCCATCGGAAACGGCGGAGGTCAAGCGACGCGCGCTTGAATCATTGGGCGCTTTCAGCGACGAGTCCGTCGCGCCTTTGATTCTCGCGGCATATCGCAATCCAAATCCCAAAATGAAGGCGAGCGCGATCTACGCGATGGGGCGAAGCGCGGACGAACGCTGGCTCCCGACCGTGCTTCTCGAAATCGACAACGAGAATGACGAGCTACGCTTCGAGGCGGTGCGAGCCGCTGGGTTGATTGAGAGTCCGCGCGCGGTGGTACCACTCATCACCGCCCTTGAGGATCCAGATAGCGAGGTGCGCCTTGCCGCAATTGGCGCGCTGGGTGAGATCGGCGGCGACGTCGCCCGAAAAGCCCTCGAGCAATGCGCCAAGGGGCCGGATCCAGCTATGCGCGATGCCGCGGTGGACGCTCTCGCGGAGCTAGATCTCGTCGGGGATCCCCTTACTATCCGTCCTTTTACCGACGATACCAGCGCATCCGGCTGAGGTGGAATCCCCGTACCGTTCTCTGCCAAGCGTCGATCGGCTGATTGGCAACTTATTACTCGCCAGCCCCGCGACACCGCACACGCTTCTGGTAAACGCGGCCCGGCTTACCTTGTCGAAGGCCCGAGCCAGGGTTGCAGCAGGGGAACAGCCTCCGACCGTCGACGGCCTCGTGACCGAGGCCACGGCGGAATTGGGTCGGTTGGCCACGCCAAGTCTTCGGTCGGTTATCAACGCGACCGGAGTCATTCTGCACACCAACCTTGGTCGCGCCCCGGTGTCAGGTGCAGCTTCGATCGCGATGGCCGAGATTGCGTCCTCCTATTCCAACCTCGAGCTTGATCTTATGACCGGCGAGAGGGGCTCTCGCGCTGATCACCTCCGAGAGCTACTCCGAGAAGTCACCGGTGCGGATGATGGCCTAGCGGTCAACAACAACGCTAGCGCACTCCTCCTCGCCCTGTCGGCGATTGCAACCGGTCGAGAAGCTGTCGTGTCTCGTGGACAAGCGGTGGAGATCGGCGGCGGATTTCGGATCCCGGACGTGATGAAGCAGAGTGGCGCCCGCCTCGTCGAGGTTGGAACGACCAACCGTACCTACGTGTCGGACTACGCCGAGGCAATTGGACCGAATACGGCGCTTCTGCTTCGGGTTCATCCTTCCAACTTCCGGGTCGAAGGATTCGTCCACAGCGTGGGAGTTGCCGAAATGGTCGAGCTAGCCCGAAACGCGGGAGTGATGGTGCTGGACGACGTGGGAAGCGGACTGCTCCTCGACCCCAAGCCATTCGGACTGTCCGATGAGCCGATGGTTCAGACGAGCGTTGGGGCGGGATCCGACGTCGTCTGTTTCAGCGGCGACAAGCTACTCGGTGGCCCCCAGGCTGGCCTGATCGTGGGTCGCAAGGGGGCGATTGACGCGATTCGCCGCCATCCCCTCGCTCGGGCGGTTCGCATCGACAAGGTATCACTCGCGGGTTTGGAGGCGACCCTCCGCCATTACCAGCAAGGTGAAGCGACCCGCCACGTGCCGGTGTGGCGCATGATCTCGACACCAGCGGACAGAATTGAGCTCAGGGCCAGGGCCGCCGCCGTGGCGCTTGCTTCACCGCGGGTACAGGCCATCCCAACTCGCGCAACGGTTGGGGGCGGCTCGCTTCCCCAGGAGACGATCGCCTCGTTTGGGCTCGAGATTCGACCCGGTGACGCCTTCGGCGGCAAATCGGTCGCTTCCGACAACCGCGCCTTGCGGGACGGCCGTCCACCAGTCGTCGCAAGAATCGATCAAAATGCGATCGTCCTTGATTTCCGGACGATCTTCCCCGAGGACGATGTGGTGGTCGTCGACGCGATCAGATCGATCCTCTGAACCGCCCCCCACGTCTCACAGTCCATTTCTGTCCTAGCGTAGTAGAGCCCGTGGTGTTTCGTGTATGATGACTGCCAGATGTCCGACCGATAGTCGGGTTTGTACGCGGGCGAGGAACGATGATAGGTGCGATTGCGGGTCGATTTCTGGCGATCTTTCAGTTGGTCCTCAAGCGGAGTCTAAATAACTCCCGGCTACTCCTAGCGGCATTTATGGGACTAATCATCGCGGTTAGTCTCGTATCATCGGTTCCCCTGTACACCCACGGCATGCTAGAACGTCTGCTTCGAGGCCGCTTAGAGGCACCGGAGAAGCGCCCGCCGGGGACGGTGTGGCTGCGCCATCTCGAGGATACCCAAAATCACGCGACACTTGATCAGTACAAAGTTCTCGACTCGTACGTCACGAACAATCTTGGCTGGATTGTCTCGGTCCCACTACAGAAATTTGTTCGATACGTCGCGGGCGACGTTTACGTGTTTTGGCCTGCCGACAATTCTGGATTTATTCCTCAGGCCCAGCGGCGTTACGGATACGTTGCGTTCCAAAGCGATCTCATGAACCACGTGAAGATCATCGAGGGGACTGGGTTAACCGATGCCCCGACGCCGGCGGGTCAGGATATACCGGTGGTGATTAACACCGCCACCGCCGATGAGCTTCACCTCAAGGTTGGCGACCGGATCATCTATAGCGACGTCGAACAATTCAATCCGAACGGCGTCGTCGTGAAGATCGTCGGATTGTGGCAACCGACCGATCCCAACGACACCTATTGGATCTACGATCCCTTTCTATTCAATAACGTCCTTTTCATCAACGAGCGGAACCTATTCGATCGGGTCTTCACTCAGCTGACCAAGGCGCCTCACGAGTTTTCGTGGTACGGGATCTTTGACGCGAACGCGATTCACACAATTAATGAGAGCCGCGTCCTGTCAGGTCTCCAGTTCATCTTCAGTCGGGCCAACATCATGATGCCCGGGGTAACCGAATACCCGACACTGATGGGAACTCTTGGCGAATTCCAGGATCGGGCGTTTCTGCTGAATCTGCTTCTGTTTGTGCTGAGCGTTCCGATGATCGTCGTCGTGTTGTATTACATCGCGACGAGCATCGGAATGATCATCGATCGGCAGCGGAATGAAATCGCGCTCCTCAAAAGCCGAGGCGCTTCGACGATGCAGATTGTTAGCATCTACCTCAGCGAAGGGCTAATGCTTGGTGTCTTTGCGCTCATTTTAGGGCCTCTCATTGGGATGGGAGTAGCCGAGCTCATCGGCGACTCCTATGGATTCCTTCTGTTCGCTCAACGTCCACCCCTTCCGATATGGCTTGACGAAGAGACGATTAGGTACGCCGTTGGAGCCGTTGCCTTGTCGATTCTAGCGGGGTTAATCCCCGCGATCGGAGCGGCGCGGCATTCAATCGTTAGTTACAAGCAAGAGATCGCGCGCTCGTCGTCGCTTCCGCTGTGGCAGCGGTTTTTCGTCGACTTCCTGCTATTGGCGGTCGCAGGTTACGGATACCGTCTCCTGAGTCAGAACCAGTCCGTGATCAACTTCACCCAGGACTCGACCGGCGGACAGAACCAGCAAAAGCTGTTCATCGACCCGCTGACCCTTCTCGTTCCGTCGGTTGCGATCTTTGGCGCCGCGTTACTCTTCTTGCGGATATTTCCGCTCTTGTCCTCTCTTATCTCTCGGATCGCGAATCTGGTCGCCGGGGCGTCAATCGTCCTGGCTCTCCGCCAGATCGCTCGGACCCCGCGACACTATAGCTCGCTCGTCCTGCTTTTGACGATGACACTTGCCCTTGGAGCTTTCAGCGCGTCGGCGGCCCACACGATCGACCGCAACTTCAGCGAGCAGACCTACTACAAGGAACCGGCTGATCTCGGCCTGTGGGAGGCGTGGGATTATGATCAGGCGACCGGTGTGTGGCACGAGCCGCCGCTCGACGCCCACAAAGTACCGGGGGTCCAGGCGTTCTCCACGTGGAACAATTTCCCGGTTGTGCCGCAACAAAGTAAGAACGCGACCAAAGCGCAGCTTCTGGCGGTCGATCGTTTGACTTTGCCAAGTGTGTTGTGGTGGCGAAGTGATTTCGCAAAAGAACCGCTCGGCGCGCTGATGAACTCGCTCTCGATCAACCAGCAGGCCATCCTCGTTCAGCCGCAGTTCCTCGAGGCGAACCAGCTTCACGTCGGCGATACGTTGACCCTGCTTTTTGACACGACCCCGGTTGACTTTTACATTGCCGACACGTTTGACGAGTTCCCGACACTTTACCCCGACCAGGGATTCATCTTCGTTGCCAACTTGTCGTACATCAACGATTCCATTGGCATCTCGCCGTACCACGTCTGGGCGAAGCTGGATCCCAACGTTAAAGCCGCGGATGTGGTCGACGCGATGCGGACAAACGGCGTCCGGATCATCAACATCGAGAATAGTCGAATCGACGTGAACAGCGGTCGACTCGACCCGCAGCGAACTGGACTCTTTGGTGTCCTATCGGTGGGCTTTGCGGTGGCTGCTCTCTTGACGGTTCTGGGCTTTTTCCTGTACTCCTTTCTTTCATTTGAGCGGCGACTACTCCAAATGGGTATTCTGCGGGCAATGGGATTGTCCGTGCGCTCGCTCTTCGGGCTGCTGATGTTCGAGCAGATTTACCTAATCGTGCTCGGTGTCGCCGTTGGCACCGGGCTTGGCGTGTACGCTGGAAAGCTGTTCATCCCGTTCTTCCAGATCAGTACTGGATTTGCAAACGCGATCCCGCCGTTCGTGGTCGAGACGGCATGGGGTGACGTTGTTCGGATCTACGTCATTCTTGGGGTGATGCTCACCGTTGGTCTAGTCAGCACGGCCCTCCTCATCGCGCGAATGCGGCTGTATCGCACGGTCAAGCTAGGCGAGGAGAGTTAAGGCCCGCGTACAACTTCGATCAGGGGCAACGCGTTCGGTCCTACGACGATCGACCTTGCCAAATCTTTTGAAGTGGCTCGTAGCCGAGCAGCATGATGCCTTCCTCGTGGATGATCTCTTGGGCTTGCGGAGACACGAGGAAATCGAAGTCCGTTTGCCGCACCTGCCAGCCATCCGGATCGACGGCCCGTGATTCTGCGCTGCCCAGGCTCGGATGCACCGCCCACTCGCTCAGACCCACGGGCAACTCCCGCAGCATTCGGGCGTAACGGGCCGGTTTATCATCGATGCTCACGGTAAAGCTATCCAGTAGATCATACTCATTCGTGGGTAAGCCCTCGCCCTGCACTTGGTCGATGTACGGCTGCGAAGCAACGCGGAGCGCCAATCCGTACTCCTTCGCCAATCCAAGGGTCAGGTCGAAAATGTCCGCCCGACCACCGTTGTGCAGGCAGTGCCAATCCACGTGGGTCGGTTTGAGACCGGCCGCCAGCACCGCCTCAATCTGCGCTCGAAATTCCATATCTAGCTCGTCCCGTTTTGCGCGCGCCAGCATCTCGGACATCTGCCCGGCGCTGCAGAAATCCCCTCGTTCGTCAACCAAGGACGGCACTCTTTCTTTGGGTGTGAGCGGTCTCCATCGATAGTGGTCGATGTCGCGGATGACCGAGAGGTGAACACCGAAATGGATCTCCGGGTTGTCTTTGAGCAGTTGGATTGCGTGCGGCGCGCCTGGACAGGGAACCATCAGACTCGTGGATTGGACGATTCCCTCTTTGAACGCGCGAACGATCGCATCGTTAATGGCGTGATACATGCCAAAATCATCGGCGTTGACCAGCAGCAACCGCGCGTCGTCGGGATATCCCAATAACTTGTTGCTTTCGCTCTTGTGCGCCCGGTTCATCTTTCCTGCTCCTCATAATTCACAACGCCGTTCACGGACTAGGCAGAAGGGAAGAGGCGCGGGGTTAGGTCCGTGTCCGCGACGGCGTGACGTTGCTCGCAGGTGTCCAGACGGGATGCCGTTCCGGGCTCGTGCTACGTGCCTCGGACGCCTCGCCGGATCCGATCGACCAGATCCTCCTCCTTTCGGAGCGCGGTCAGGTCGACTGGCGATTCCATGGCCACGTCGAGCAGCGCTCGAATGATGAGCGCTTTTCGAATTGCCCTGCCGCCTCTCTGACGCGCCTCGCGACATTTGTCCTCGAGCCAATCGAGATGACGCTCTTCGAGGAAGATGGCTGACTGCCGGGTCGAGCTACCGGTTCCGACCGGCCGTGCCGCCGGTCGGGTCTCAGCTGGTTCTTCGGGATCGTCGGCAAAGCGATCTGGTTGAACCGGCGAAGGTTCGGGCGCGGGCGTGGCCGCTTGAACGTCCTGCTCTGGGTCTTCGACGGTGCGTCGGAAGAAGAGAGACTTTCCTTCCGGTAAGCTAGCTCGGCGTGGCATGGTCAATCTCCTCGGCTAGAGATCGGTAAGCTTTAGCACCCTCGCTGTTTTTGGCGTAACTGTTGATCGACTGGGAGACGATGGGGCTCTCCTTGAATCGGACGCTCTCGCGCACGACTGTGTCGAAGATTCGAACCTGACTTCCTAGCTCATCTTTTGCCCGCTGAAGAATCTCTTTGGCGTGAAGGGTTCGTCCATCAAAGCGGGTCGCTAGGATGCCTTCAATCTTCAGGTCGGGGTTAACCTCTTGTTGGATGTCAGTGACGGTCTGCAGGAGTAGGGCGACCCCGAGCAGAGTGTAATAATCGCAGGTCATCGGGATGAGGACGCTATCGGCCGCGCTAAGGGAATTAACGGTGAGTAGTCCGAAGGACGGCGGGCAATCGATGAGGACATAGTCGAAGTCTGGCCGGATCGGTCGGATGGCGTTTCGCAACTTGTCTTCGCGGCGATTCATGTTCACCAGCTGGAGCTCGGCGGCAGATAGGTGGATGTTAGTCGGTGCGAGGCGGACTCGGTCTTCGATGTCAAGGAGAATATCAGGCAAACGAGCTGCACCGATAAGAACGTGGTAGGTCGTTCCTTTCAAGCTATGGAGCTCAACGCCGCAACCCTCGGAAAGGCTCCCCTGGGGATCGAGGTCGATCATCAATACGGTGCGACCCCGTTCGGCCAGCGACGAGGCAAGGGAGCGGGTCGTCGTCGTTTTTCCCGAACCACCCTTCTGGTTCGCGACGGCGATAACTCGTGCCAACTGGTGGACCTCCAGCACATAATAGTGCAACTGTACGGTTGATGTGTTGCGTTAGTGTACTACTAGACGGCTGAACTGCCAAGTCCTCGGTGTGGACGTGTCTCCACACTGCAGCGGGGAATGAGCCGGTCCGACCGGGTGACCCCTCTCATCTCTGCCCGCTCTCTCCCGTAAAGGGCACAAAGGCAGACAGTTT
>CAZBQK010000083.1:0-12668 GCA_964493975.1 uncultured Dehalococcoidales bacterium
ACGAAATCGAGTGATCGACCTTTACGATCGGCTCAACCTGACCGGCACCGTCCACCACATCTCGGGCGGCCTGATAGCGACCGCATTGCTAGAAGAGTACGGCTTCGACGATGCGTTCTGCGAAAAAGTCCGAGAAATAATCGCCGCTCATTTGAAGCCCCATCCTCACACCTCGCCGGCCGGGCTATCGCTGTACGATGCGGATAGCATCGACGCCAATATCGGCTTGCCCGCGTTCTATCGCAATATCCAAATAACGATGCATCGGATGGAACAGGATTATCAGAGACGAGGCGAAAGCCTTGACAATTACCTGGCGACGGAATTACGTCCGTTCCTTGACACCTACCTTCGAGAGCGAATCCCAACCTGGATTCAGGGCAAGAACAACGATTTTGTCGAGAAGCTTACGACCGAGGCCGGTCGACAAGCGGCTCGAGTCCGAATCGCTGCACTATCCGCTGAAACGTCCGCGATGGCTGACGAACTAGACGACTTTGAAACGAACATAGAGCGTGGTCGGCTGGCCATCGTTAAGCGATTCATGGTCGCGCGAGACAATCCTTCGTTAAGCGCGGAAATTCGCTTTCTACGTGACACTTGGGCGACGTCGGCGAACGCCGCCGAAGGTGCTTGGGCGCTTCTCAACGCGTACGACCGGGAAATCGAGGGCAGTCGCTAACGCCTGAGTTCGCTCTTGGCGGTCCTTCGCAACCTATAATGAGCTTGGCGGGGGGACGCCGAGGAGGGATGCCAATGGGACCGACTTGGCATCATTCGGTCCGACGTGCGGTCGGGCATCGCGTTAGTCGAAGCGCCTCCGGACTCTTCGTCATACTGCTACTTCTTCACCTGACCGGTTCGTCGGCGTTGGCAACGTCTGGATTCGCCACACTCGCCGATTTTCCGGTGCCCGGTGGCCACTTCTTCTCCCAGGCTAGTGGACACGGTCTCACCGCGGGCTACAGTCTCGTCGACGACGCCGCGGCCCGAATGTATTCCGAGTTTCAGCGGCATGGCAGCGTCGATAGTCTTGGCTACCCGTCCTCGCAACGATTCTCGTTCGACGGATTCACTACCCAGGCCACCCAGAAGGAGCTGCTTCAATGGCGGCCAGACTCAGGTCGCATTTCATTCGTTAACATTTTCGACGTGCTTACCGACCGAGGACTCGATTCGGTTCTAGCCCAAACGAGACTAATTCCGGCGACCGCCGATAATTCCGCCGATGCCCAGCTCAAGTGGCCGCAGGTCGTCACCCGCCACCTGGCGATACTTGACCAGGTGCCGGCGATCCGGGCGCGCTACTTCGAGGATAAGAACTCACTCGACGACTATGGCCTCCCTCAAGCCGTCGGCGATTACGGCGCCGTCCAGGTCATTCGCTGCGAGCGCGCCGCATTTCAGCTGTGGCGGATCGCCACCCCATTCGCCAAGCCGGGTGACGTTACCCAGGTGAACGCCGGAGACCTGGCGAAGGAGCTCGGAGTGATCCCCCCATCGGCCGTCGTGCCCACGACGGCCGGGGAATTGGTTGTGGCGCCGCCCGGGGTGCTGATCGCCCCCGATGCGTTAACCCAGAACACCGCCCGCCAGGTCGCCGCGCAACTGCTGCCGTCACTGGTCCGGATCGACGTCACGCTAGACGACGGGATTGGGATCGCTTCGGGGATTGTTATCGATCGAAACGGAGACATTCTAACCAACGAGCACGTCGTCAGCTCGGCCCGATCGGTTAAGGTAACATTTGTTAACGGGACGTCCCAAACCGCGAGAGTCGTTGCAGCGGATGCCTCCAACGACATCGCCATCATTCAGGTTCCTCCTGGAGCGGTCGGGGCCGGCGTGAACCCCGCGCTCATGGTTGGCGGCGGGAAGCTAACCCCCGGTCAGTTCGTGATCGCGCTGGGCTTCTCACCCTACTTTCCAGCTCCCCCGGCGATTCGACTGGGTGTATTCCAAGCGGTTATCGACGGCGACATATCCGTTCTGAAGAGCGACACATTCATTCTACCGGGCGACAGTGGCGGTATGCTCCTCGATCTTGCCGGTAACGTCGTAGGAGTCAACGACGAAATACGCATTACCCGTCAAGAATCGCAGCCGTTGATCGGTTTCTCGATCGACTCGGCCCAGGCACTCCAGGTTGGCCAGCGGCTTCTCCAGTCAGCGCCGACCCAGTAGACAGCTCCAAGAGTGCATCGTGCTTTTGATCGATCTCATCCTGGCGTGACCAAACCGTCGAAATTGTACGCATTCCAATTATCCAGACCGAAAACGGCAATCGGGTCTTGTCCCCCTCACTTGTCCAGCGTATAATGGGCGCTACCCGTACTACCGCCGTGGCTCCAGTTGCCTTTCATTTTGGTCGGTTGGTTGAACCCGGGCTTATCGGCTACCAACGTTAGTTCGACGAGGAAGAAATCTTCTTGGCAAACGGGCGTATCGTCGTGGGAATCGACGTAGGCACGACGAAGGTAACAACGCTTATCGCCGAGGTTAGTCGCAATCGGAATATACACATCATCGGCGTGGGAGTCACACCTTCTCACGGTTTGAAAAAGGGTGTCGTCGTCGACATCGACCAAACCGTCGAATCGATCGATGCCTCGGTCGAAAAGGCAGAGCGACTGTCCGGAGTCCGAGTCGAAAGCGCCTTCGTCGGTATCGCGGGCTCGCACATCACGTCGATCGACAACAAAGGTGTCGTCGCGATAACCCGACCGGACCGCCAAATTACCGACGACGACGTCGCACGGGCTCTTGACGCGGCGCGCGTGATAACGATCCCGAGCAATCGTGAGATCATTCACACGATTCCCCGACAATTCGTCGTCGACGGCCAGGACGGCGTCAGCAATCCCGTTGGCATGTCCGGATACCGCCTCGACGTTCAGACGCACATCGTGACCGGAGCTCTCACGGCAATTCAGAATCTAACTCGATGCTTTCAAAACGCCGAGATTGGCGTCGATAGTCTTGTCTTTGCACCCCTGGCGGCCGCCGAGGCGGTGCTCACCACTGAAGAAAAGGAGATGGGCGTTGCGCTTGTCGACATCGGCGGCGGCGTCACCCAGATTGCCCTTTTTGTTGAGGGAAGTGTCTGTCACGTCGGAGTTATTGCGGTTGGCGGAAACCATATTACAAACGACATTTCCGTCCGGCTCCGGGCTCCTTTCGCAGAAGCCGACGAGCTAAAAGTGCGGTACGCACACGCACTTAGTTCGGAGGTCGATCCAAACGACATGGTCGAGGTGACCACGTTTGGTCGATCGAACATCGCCGCGGTGCCAAGGATTGACATTTGCGAAGTCGCCGAAGCCCGACTCCAGGAGACATTCCTCCTGATTCAGCAGGAGATCCAGCGCGCTGGTTTTGACGGCCTTCTTCCCGCCGGACTCGTCGTCGTGGGGGGAACCGCACTCATGAGCGGAATTGCCGACCTTGGCCGGGAAGTCACTCGTTGGCCGGTGCGTCAAGGGCTTCCACGAGGCGTTCACGGATTAGTGGACTCCGTCAGCGATCCATCTCAAGCAACAGCAGTTGGGTTGACTTTGTGGGGCGCTCGAAACGCGGAGAACGCCCTTGGCGCCTGGCCCGTCTCGCGTTCTGATGAACGGACCCCATTCGATAGTCGTCGAGTTGGTGGTCGCATTTTTGGGTGGCTGCGAGCAATTCTGCCCTAGTTTCGAATGAGCCCTAGGTCAATCTCGTTTTGGATCGACGCGCGGCAGTCCGCGCGGAACCCCGCGCCCGCGAGCGCGATGAACAGGACGTGATGTAGTGATTTCGATTCCAGAAGTTGTATCGTTCGCGAACATCAAAGTGGTCGGTGTTGGGGGCGGTGGGAGCAACGCGGTGACGCGCATGCTCCAGGCTGAGGTGAGAGGAATCGAGTTCATCGCGATCAACACCGACGCCCAGGCGCTGGCACGAACTGACGCCGACCGTAAGATCCACATTGGCGACAAGCTGACGAAGGGTCTGGGGGCCGGTGGTCAGCCGTCGATCGGAACGAAAGCGGCCGAGGAGACGAGCGATCAGATCTACGAAGCGCTGAAAGACGCCGATATGGTCTTCATTACCGCCGGAATGGGAGGCGGAACGGGCACCGGGGCCGCGCCTGTCATCGCTCAGATTTCTCAAGAAGTCGGCGCCCTCACCGTCGGAGTCGTCACCCGGCCCTTCACCTTTGAAGGTGCGCGACGGCGAACCAACTCCGAAGAAGGAATTTCGAACCTCCGGGACAAGGTAGACACGCTGATCGTCATTCCTAACGATCGGCTCCTTCAGGTCGTCGAAAAGAAGACGTCATTTGAAGCCGCGTTCCGGGTCGTCGACGAAGTGCTTCACCACGGGATTCAAGGCATCGCCGAAATGATTACGGTTCCCGGCCTGATTAATCTCGACTTCGCCGACGTCAAAGCGATTATGTCCAAGGCGGGTTCCGCTCTCATGGCAATCGGCCACGCGGAAGGGGACGAGCGGGCCGTCGAAGCCGCACGCTCGGCTATTTCGAGTCCTCTATTAGAAGTTTCGATTAGTGGCGCGAAAGGCGTTCTGTTCAACGTCACCGGTGGCCCGGATCTAACCCTTTACGAGATCAGTCAGGCCGCCGATATCATCGCCAAGGCGGCCGATCCCGAAGCCAACATTATCTTCGGCGCCGTGATCGATCCCCGCATGCAGGGCGATATCAAAATCACGGTCATCGCTACTGGTTTCGACTCGAAGCCCATGCCCGCGACCTCGCCAACCTTGCACGCGACCACGATCAAGGGTACTCGCGAGCCGCTCGCGACGAGGCAGTTCCAAAGCGACGACCTGGACATCCCGGCGTTTCTGCGTCGGCGCGAGCCGACGTTCCGTCAGTAAGGCGTCGTCTGGTCTAAAACAAGCGAGAACGGGGCGGACACGTAGGTCCGCCCCTACCAGGCTGGTTGGTACTTCGTCAACACAATGTGTCGACGGTTCAGCCCAATCGGTAGGGGAGGACCTGCGTGTCCGCCCCGTTCTCGTTGATCATGCGGGTACGCCGGTTCTTAGGGGACGCGGCGAACAACGACGTTCCCAACTACCACCCGAATTGCCTAACCCGGGTCACCGATCGGCTGAGCCGCCTCGATCACCGCTTCAAGAAACCGAGACTCGCGTTGCGATCCGAGTAGCTCGACTCGATCGTTGATCACGATTTTCGGAACCCCGGATACCTGAAACGCGGAAGACAATTCCGGAAACTCGTTTGCCTCGATGACGTCCGCCGTGATCCGCTCGCTCTCCACGGCCATCTGGTGGGCCATCCTGGCCGCACTTGGGCAGTGCGGTCAAGTCGTCGTGACGAACACCCGAATGTGCACGTCTCCCGGAAGTTTCGCCAACTCTTCCTTCGTCGTTTGGCTGAGTCGAGTTGTTCCGGTCGACACGTCGGCGAGGTCTTGGATCAAGCTGGTGAACTCGTAGCCGGCCGGAATCCCAAATTGCCGAACCTTTCCTCGGTTTCCTCCGCTTAGCACAAATGCTGGAACCATGTCCGGGGTAATGCCATGGCTAGCTCCGTCGTCGGGGCTGGCCCGAAGATCGTGGGCCACAAGGTTGACCTTGTCCGACAGAGCCGCGACCTCTCCAAGCAGCTCCTCGGTTTCGGCACAGTATTCGCATTCGCGTCGTCCCGGAACGACGAGCAACGACTTCTTTTCGGTGAAGAGCTCGATCGTGACCGGGTCCTGAAGGTGATCGCCAAAAAAAGCCTGGACTTTTGCCGCGTCAGCAGCCGAAAGAATCGCCAAATTCGTTCTCCTCATAGGTCGCGTCGGCAAAGATTCTACCGCAAGTGAAGGCGATGACGTGAGAAGAGCACGACGTAGGAATGAACGACACGTATCGGTTCGGGGAGCCGATCCATTCTCTCGAGTCCTGGTAGGTCAGTTCCTTCCAATTTTCCAACTGAAGTCGGTGGACGGCCGGGTCTACCGGACAACGGAGTTTCTCGGACGGAGACTTGTGCTGTTCTTTTATGGACTTGGAGACGATCGTAGTCGACGAACAATGCAACGATTGCAGACGATTCAACCAGCCTTGAGGGCCACGGAAACTGACACGGTCTCGGTCTCGCCGTTCGTCGTCGACCTTGGCCAGTTTGTCGATCCGGGCATTCCCGTGACGTTTCCGCTTTTATGTGACACGAATTCCGACGTTCACCGCCATTATGGCGCCGTGGACTGGAGTGGTCAGGCCGCGCCGAGCCTTTTCGTTGCCGATCGGTGGGGTAGGCTCATTTTCCGGTCGCTAGCCGGCCTGGGAGAAACGCTGCCAAGTTCGACGGATTTACTGGCGCTGCTCGACTTCGACGCTCTCGCTCCAAGGCGGCCGGGATGACGGCGCCGGTGATCAGCCTTCGGATGATTGACCGCGGCGTCGGAAGAAGTCCTCAAGTTCCTGAACCAAAATATCGGCGCTCGGTAAATCGCCCGGAGGCGTCGATTCTTCGTCCGTTGAGTCAGCCGAGTCCGTCGACTTGGTGTCGCGTGCTTCGAGCTGACGAATATAACTTGCGACGTCGGCATCCTCGGCGATTGCCCGGGCAACTTGTGCATTGAAACGCACTGACGCGCGTTCCAGATCGGACAAGTCGGTTGTCAAGCCAAACAGGTCGTCGAGACACCGCGCCAACGCGATGCTCACGTCTGGGTTGGAGATCGACGCGATATAGTGAGGGACATTTCCCCAGATACTTCCAGCGCTAAAGCCGCGTTCTCGACACTCGGCGCCTAGAACGCCAACGATTCCGGTCGGCCCCTCGTACCGCGAGCGGCGGAGACCTAGCCTTCCCACCCGGCGCGCTAGCTCTGGGTCGGCAATTGACCCGGTTAGCACCGCTGGCCGTGAGTGGAGGACGTCGGCCACGAGCGCACCAAGGCAGATAACTGTCTTGACGTTGTAGGCGGCGGCGTAATCGAGGATGAGGCGAGTAAAGGTCTTCCAGCGAAGCTGAGGCTCGGCGCCGACGAGAATCAGGAAATCCCGCGGGCTATTGGGCAATCGTGCCGAAAAAAACTGATTTTGAGGCCAGGTGATCCTGCGCTGGACCTTGTCAATCATGCGAACCTGAGGACGAGTCTCGGTGAAGACGAAGAATTCCTCGGGATCGATTTCAGCACAAGGCTCGGCTTGCCATTGACGCATCAGAAAGCGAAGCGTCCCGGTCGCAACTTCGGCGGCGTCGTTCCAACCCGCGAACGCGGCCAACAGAACCGGATCGCGAAGTTCAGGATGGAACAACTCTGATAGATGATCCACGTGCCGCACCTCTTGTCGCCCATCACTGCATTCATCGAGTCTATCAATCCCAAGTCCTACTTGACAAATCGAACACGCGTTCTATAATGGCATCAGGCGAACATATGTGCGGTCGTCTTTCGGAGGAACGATGGAGATGTGGATTCAAGGGTCGCTCTTTGGCACCGACGCGGCCACGGCTGCCAGTCGCCCCGGAGCCAAGCGCCGGGTTCTTGGAAATCGCCGATCAAAATTCGCGGGATGGCTACCGGTCACTCGCGATCCCGATGTTGCTCTCAGTCACGGCGAATCGATTCGAGTCGCGAGCGACTTTCGCCTCGGTTTGGCTCGCGCTCTCGGTCAAATGCCTCAAGAAACCCGGCTCGCGATCCGCCGGGCGGTCGATCCAGGTCGGCACAACACCGCGGCGTAGAGCCGTTCGGTCCTCCGCTATAATCCACCCGGGTGATACCTTACAGGTAGCCGGGAGGATCGTACGTGGCAGATTTCCTAGAAGTTCACGATGAGAGCGTTCATCGTATTGTGCCAGACGGAGCGACGATCGAGCGCGTGGCCGGTGGATTGGGATTCACCGAAGGGCCAGTCTGGGTGACAGACCACCTGCTTTTCAGCGACATTCCCCGCGGCCGCATCTGTCGCCTCGACTTGTTGCCCGAAGGGCCAGCCCTCAATACCTATCGTTGGCCGAGTGGTAACTCAAACGGGCTAACTCTCGATCGCCAGCGAAGGCTGATCGCCTGCGAGCACGGCACGCGCCGAGTCAGCCGTAGCGAGCCTGACGGCTCGATTGTGACGCTGGCCGACCGCTACGAAGGCCGACGTTTGAACAGTCCCAACGACGTCGTGGTGCGCTCAGACGGCACGATTTTCTTCACCGATCCCCCCTACGGCCTGCCCAACTTGACCGAAGGCAAGGAGCTCCCGTTCAACGGAGTGTATTCGATATCGGTCGACGGGTCGCTCCAACTACAAGCAGACGATTTCGACCGACCGAACGGGTTGGCGTTCTCTCCCGACGAACGAATTCTCTACATCGACGATTCGCCGCGCCGGCACATCCGCGCCTTTGACGTCGCATCGAACGGAGCATTGTCCAACAGTCGGATATTCGCCGAGCTAACGTCCTCGGACCAGGGCTCACCCGATGGGATGAAGGTGGCCGAAGACGGTACGATCGTTAGTGCCGGACCTGGCGGAATATGGATCTACCAGCCGGATGGCAAATTGCTGGGACGACTGATACCGCCGGAGCAGCCGGCAAACCTTGCCTGGGGCGAAGCCGATCGACAGACGCTTTTCATCACCGCGCGCACAAGCGTCTACCGGATTCGGTTGAACGTCGTGGGAATTCCGGTCGGGTGACCCGACCCCCCTCTATCCCCTCGCCCCTTTCCCCCACGAGGGGGGAAAGGTGAAGAACGGGGGAAAGGGGGCGCGGGGGATAGAGGGGGCTACTCGAACACGATCAGTCCCCGTGCGACTTCGCCCGCGGCTAAGGCTCGGAAAGCTTCGTTCGCTTCCGACACGTCGTAGCGGCGGGTAATGAGCTCATCAAGCTTCAACTGACCGTTCAGGTTCATTTCGACGAGACGGGGGAAATCGACGAACACGCTTGCTCCACCGTAGGACGAGCCGCGTAGCACCCGCATTGGCCCAACTAACAAACCCGGATCGATCGTTATCCGGGCGTCCGTTGGTGGTAGCCCGATGACGACGCAGGTCCCGCCACGCTCGGTGGCTTCGAAAGCCTGCTCGACGGCCTTGGTCGAGCCAACGGCGACGAACGAGAAGGCAACTCCGTTGCCTCCGGTTATCCGTCTGATCGCATCGACCGGATTTTCCTTCGACGCATTGACTAGGTGGGTTGCCCCGAACGCCCGGGCGTACTCCAACTTTGCATCATTCACGTCGACGGCAATCACGGGATGGGCTCCGGAGATCGGTCCTCCCTGAATCGCGTTGAGGCCAATTCCGCCCGTTCCAAAGACGGCCATGCTGGCCCCCGCCGGCACATCGGCGACGTTTAGGACCGAACACAAACCAGTCGTGACCGAGCAACCGATTAAAGCCGCCTTGTCCAGCGGGAAATCCTTGCGAATCGGAATTGCGCAATTCTCGGGCACGACCGTTTTCGAGCCAAAGGTCGCTACCGTGCCGTAGTGGTAGACCGGCTCTCCCCGGAGGGTCATTCGAGTTGTTCCGTCATACATGCAGCCGGGGGGTGGCCGGCGCTCGCAGATAACCGGACGGCCGCTCACGCAATATCGGCAGCGTCCGCAGGTTGGCGCCCAGGACAAAATGACGTGGTCGCCGACCTGCAGACTTGAGACGCCCGGGCCCACTTTTTCGACTACACCGGCTCCTTCGTCTCCGAGGACCACCGGCACTTTCTGGTTGGCCCAGGACCCATCTGCCGCGTGGAGACAGCTGTGGCAAACTCCACTTGCGGCCATTCGCACCATAACTTCGCCGTCGCGAGGGTCCGCGAGCTCAACCTCTTCGACGCCCAATGGTTTTTTCTGCTCATAGAGAACCGCGGCGCGCATGCCGATCCTCCGTCGTCCGATAGTCCGTCCGGTCAGTCCCCGAGCCGGCGCGGGCCAGTATAACACACAGGGCCGAGTGAAAAAGGTCAGCCCCCGGCCGTCTTACAGATCAAGAGGTAAAGCGAACTGTCGCCCGACGTGCTTGGGGCCATCGACAATAGTCGGCTGGCAGAAATCAACCAAGCTAACGGCTTCGTCCACGTAGCCCCTTACTCGCGACTTCCACGCCGCCGGCGCCTCGGAACTGGCGTCGTAGCCGCGGTGGTGAGCAGCCAGGAGACGAGGAAACTCCTTTTTGATGAAAGCGAGGTACCAGTCGCGAATATCTGTCGCAAGACGTAGCGGCGCGCCGACGACCCCTCGGGCGCCGTGATCGGCCGCTGCCCGCACAACCACGGAGAGTTGCTCGGGTCGGTCGGTTATTCCGGGCAGGATCGGCATTAGAAAGACCGACGTTGGAATGCCCGCCGCGCTCAATCGTTCGATTGCCTTCAGGCGGCTTCTCGGAGGTGGAGTCCCGGGCTCAACCCGACGCCAAATTTGTTCGTCTAGGGTAATCAAACTCACATTGACCGACACACAATTCAAACGAGCAAGATGGCTCAGAACGTCGAGATCTCGAACGATTAGAGTTCCTTTCGTCGTGATGCTGGCCGGGTTTGCTTCGTCGGCCAAAACTTCCAGGCATTGACGCGTCAATCGGAACTGCCCTTCGGCCGGCTGATACGGATCGGTCGCGGTACCAATTGCGACGGATTCGTGGCGCCACGACGACGAGGTTAAGTCGCGGCGAAGAGCAGCCGCGATGTTCGTCTTGACGAAGACGATCCTCTCGAAGTCGCGACCGACGTCAAGAGCGAAATATCGATGCGTTGACCGGGCGTAGCAGTACTGGCACGCGTGAGAACAGCCGCGGTACGGATTTAGACTCCAACGAAACGGCATCCCAATGACCGCGTTCAACGCCGTCCGACTGGTAAGGAGCCGATACTCGATGCCTGACATTCGATTCGCCTCGCGGTCGAGCGCTAGCTCGCCGAGGCGATATTAGAACATATATTCTAGCCTGTCAAACGATCGTCATAAATGTCGAGTCTCTCCCCGTTCCTGGAGCATTGCAACAATGCGCTTGACGTCCTGAGAGCGAGAACGTGGACAGATCAGCAGAACGTCTCCGGCGTCGACGACGATCAGATCTTCGACCCCAACGGTAGCGATCATTCGGTCGGGACTGTAAATCAGGCTACCGGTCGTTTCGATTGCTAGAATGTTTCCGACGACCACGTTGCCGTTCGCGTCGCGCGGGGAGACGTCGAACACCGCCGACCAGCTTCCAACGTCGCTCCAGCCGATATCCGCTGGGAGGACCGCGACCCGGCTTGCCTGTTCCATGACACCAAAATCGATCGAGCGCTTCGGCAAATGAGGCCACAACCTGGCCAATGTGTCCTCCTCCTCGGGAGTGCCGAACGACGCCGCGATCTCCTCGAGCCCATTGCGAAGCTCAGGTAGGTGAAGACCGATCTCTTCGAGGATCCGGTCGACGCGCCAGACGAACATTCCGCTGTTCCAGGAAAAGGTCCCCCGGCGAACGTATTCTTCGGCCCGCTCGCGATTCGGCTTTTCGACAAACCGGGCGACCCGATACACCGCTCGACCGTTCACCGGCGGTAGCTCCCGACCCCGCTCGACGTAGCCATAGCCGGTTTCCGGGTAGGTTGGATCGATTCCGATTGTCACCAGCCAGCCATCAGTCGCGATCTCGGCTGCCGCGACAAGGACGTCACGGAAAACGTCCTGGTTCTTAATAAGGTGATCCGCCGTGACGACCGCCATAATGGCATTGGGATCGCGACGCCGCAGGGTGATCGCCGCATATCCGATGGCAGCGGACGTGTCACGGCCAACCGGTTCCGCCAGGATGTTCGCTGGCGGTAAGGCCGGAAGCTGGCTGACGGCAAACTCAACCTGGTCTCGATTGGTTGCGACCAGAATCCGCTCCTGGGGAATGAGGGGAAGAAGCCGATCGTACGCTTCCTGGAGCATCGTCGACGTTCCCAGGAGATCGATGAACTGTTTTGGCTGCGCGGTTCGGCTACGCGGCCAGAGCCGCGTTCCCGAACCGCCAGCCATGATGAGCGCGAATAGATTAGTGTCGGACACGTGGTTTATACCCCATCAAAGCGCTTCCCGACCAGGTTCCACGGGACGACCGAACAAAGCCTCTACTTGCAGGTAGTCGCCTCGCGCTCCACTAGTCGCGGAGGGCATCACGCAAGATTGAGACACTCTCGGGTATCCCCTGGTCCGGGTGTGCCTTACCTTCGAACTCGATCGAGAGGTAGCCTTTGTACTTCACATCGTCGAGAATGCGGCGGACCCGGCGGTAATCGAGCTGAGCGTCATAATACATCCCGCCGCCAACGTAGGTCTTGGCGTGGACGATCGCGGCATGGGGCGCCAACGCCGCTATTTCGGCGTATTGATCGGGTTCGAAGACGAAGTTGCCAATGTCCAGGGCAACTTGAACCCACGGCGACCCGACGCCCTCGACGATCCGCATAACGCCGGCTGAGGTCCCGGTCAGGCCCCAGTGGTTCTCTAACGCGATGACAACCCCTCGTCGCTCGGCGTAGTAGCTGGCAATGCGAAAAGCTTCGATGCTCCAATTGTACCCGTCGTCGTAGGAGTAGCCCGCGAGCGGAGGCTCATTTCCGTTGGCGGCCATAAACGATTCCCAAGCGAGCGTATTCCAGCGTCCGCCAAAGGCGCGCACGGTCGGCGCGCCAAGCTCCTGCGCGACGTCGATCCACTTGGAGACAATAT
>CAZBQK010000083.1:12678-13312 GCA_964493975.1 uncultured Dehalococcoidales bacterium
CGCCGCCAGTCTCACCGGCTGGCCGACCCTCGGGGTGGTGGTGCCGGTCGGGTTGGTGCCGATGGCGCTCGTCACGATCGGGACTCACGAGGTTGTGGTTCGCCGACACGGCCACGATCTGGACTCCGTTTCGGAGGGCTTCGCGCTTCAGGGCGTACAGGTCGGACCGATCGGTCGAATCAAAGTGGGCGCCCAGTAATTCGATTCCGTCGATACCGAGCTTGGCACAGGTCTGGATCATCGAGGCGAAGGTTGGCTTGTTGGTACCCTCAGGCCCGGAGCCAAATCGGTTGAATGAGTAGCTCGAGATCGCCAGTTTCACGCTTGCTCCCACATTTTGATCGGGCCATTGCCCGCTCTTCGCCAATTATACGACTATACGATGTGGAGGTCGTCTTGCTCCGTCCGCTACCCACGAACCGACAGGGTCACGTGCGATGGTCGGAACGAATCGTGGAAGATTGAGTTGAGCGCCACGACCCGCCGCGGGCTCGTGCCAAAGTCATCACCTGTATTCGGGTTCGCGTCCCAACGTGGGAAACAACTACTGGTGACGGCGACGCGAATGCGATGGCCCGCCCTGAAGAGATTGCTAGTCGACCAGCAGTCCACCTCGAACTTTTCAACGTGATTC
>CAZBQK010000084.1:0-13006 GCA_964493975.1 uncultured Dehalococcoidales bacterium
CGGCTATCGCGGCGCTGACGGCGAACGATCTGCTTAATATGAAGAATGTGAGTGATGCCCGGATCGCGCCGGATGGTAAGACGGTCGCCTTTGTCGTAGGCGACCTGGTCAAAACCGACGCGCCCTCTCCCAGAAGCCGGATTTGGATCGTTCCCACGGACGGTGGCTTACCCCGCGAGTTCACTGGGGGACCGCGGTCCGACTACTCCCCGCGCTGGTCACCGGATGGGCAGACGCTTGCGTTTCTATCAGATCGCGGCGATCACGGCACCGCCCAGATCTACCTCATTTCGCGAACCGGAGGCGAAGCAATTGCTTTGACCGAAGGGGACGGCGATCTTGGCGTTGGTCGGGGAGCCGAGGCGCTTCAGTGGTCGCCGGATGGACGATCGATCGCCTATCTGGCGCGCGACCACGAGCACGAGTCGGATATCGAGCGAAAGCGCGACAAGAACGACACCACGGAGTTCGAGGAAAACCAGCGCTTTAACCGCTTGTGGGTTGTCGACGTCGCGACCCGGGAAGCGCGTCCGGTGACTCCAGAAGGTCTGCAAATCTGGGAGTTTGACTGGTCGCCCAGCGGTGACCGCTTCGCGCTGCTAACGGCCGATTCGCCCGAGGAATGGTCCTGGTATCGAGCGCGCGTGGCTTTGATCCCGTCCGCGGGTGGCGAGGTGACCGAGGTGTACGCGTCGTCGCGTCAGGTTGCCCGTCCCCATTTTTCACCGGACGGTCGGCACCTCGCGTTGATCGAGTCGGTGTTTAGCGATCGCGGGGTCATCGCTGGCGACCTGATCGTCGTCCCAATTGATGGCGGCACGCTTCGGAATCTCACCGAGGGAATTCCAACGAGCTGCGCCTGGGTTGCTTGGACGAACGGCGGAAGGTCGCTTCTGGTTCTGTCGCACGAAGATGGGGGACACAGCCTTTCGGAGATCGATTCGACGCTTGGAAAGCGGGTCGTGCTGTGGACCGGCCAATGTGGGATCGCCGAGTCGGCCTGGCCGCACTTCAGCCAGGCTGTCGACGGTACGCTCGCGGTGACTCGTGAGGATCCGACCACGCCCCGAGAGGTGTGGGTCGCCCGCCGAACGGGTGCGTCGTTCGATTGGAATCGCCTAACGGCGATCAACGGGTCGGCGAGCGAGCTGATCGTCGGAGAGGTCGAGACGGTTCGCTGGCGAGCCGCCGATGGGTTGGCGCTTCAGGGCTTCCTGATCCGTCCAATCGGGTCCGAACCGGGTCGTCGCTATCCACTGGTCACCTGGGTGCATGGAGGACCAACGTCCGCCTACAGCGCCCGCTACTACGGATCTCAGACGGCCGGCTTCCTCGCGGCTCGCGGCTTTGCCGTGTTCTTACCGAACCCCCGGGGAAGCGTCGGCTGGGGAAGGTCGTTTGCCGAGGCGAATGTTGGGGACATGGGTGGCAAGGATTTTGGCGACATCATGGCTGGTATCGATCATCTGGTCGACACCGGGGTCGCCGATGGGGAACGACTCGGGATCGCTGGCTGGAGCTACGGTGGTTTTATGACCGCCTGGGCGATTACTCAGACCCCACGTTTCAAGGCGGCGGTTGTTGGGGCGGGAATTGCCAACTGGCGGAGCTTCCACGGCGTCAGTCACTTAACGGTCTGGGATGCCATCCACCTCGCCGCCGACCCGTACGAGATTGGCGGAACGTTCGATCGGTTCTCTCCGATCAACTACATCAAGCAGGCACGAACGCCGACGCTGATCGTTCACGGCGAAAGAGACCGCGACGTACCAGTGGAACAGGGGTACGAGCTCTACCGGGCGCTCAAAGATCTCGGGGTCGACACGCGATTTGTCATTTACCCCCGCGAAGGGCACGGCTTTTCCGAAAAGAATCACGTCTTGGATCTGGCTAAGCGCGTTGAGGAGTGGTTCGCGGAGAGGCTGTGACGGGGAGCACCTCACCCCTGGCCCCTCTCCACCGCGGTGGAGAGGGGCCAGGGGTGAGGTGCTTACAGCCCTTTCTACACGTGGTCGGTCGAGCGGGCGATCCGCCAGGCGTACGCGCCCAAGCTGATCGCCACGACGAGAGGAAGGATCGGCCATGCCGAAATTCCGCTTCGGGCGGCAACGGCAGTCACGATCAGTGCGACAATTACACCCACCGCGACGGTCCAATCGTCCCCGACGATGAAGTCATACCAGAAGGCAATAAAGCCGGTGATGTAGCGCATCGAATTAGCCTCCCACCGGCACGGCAAGACGCTCGTGTGACCGTCGCAGGGCGCCGACAAGGACAAAAGACCAGATCAGAATGAAGGCGAGAATACCGAGGATCGACGCATCGGCTCCTGGCCATTCAACGCCAACGCCTTCAGACCCCCAGAAAATGCCGAACGTCGTGAGCATGACCCCGACGGCAAACTTCAAGGTATTCTCGGGTACCTGGCTGAGTGGCTGGTGGACGAGCAGGCCAGCAATGCCGACGAGAACAATGGCGGCAACCGCGCCGGCCGCCGCGAGGGGAATGCTTTCGGGTCGACCCGCCGTACTCCCGAACGTGACGACGATGAATGCGACTTCAAGCCCTTCGAGGAAAACGCCTTTGAAGGACAACGTAAAAGCGTACCAATCCAGGCCGGCCCGGACGACCGTCGCGGCCCGCTTCGCGCCCTCGAGCTCAGTGCGATAGATCGCCTCTTCGTCGTGCAGTTTCTTGTAGCCGCTCGCCCGCAGGATTGCCTTACGCAACCACTGCAAACCGAAAATCAATAAGAGCGTTCCCACGAAGATGCGCAATGCGCTGATCGGGATGACCGTGAGGGCAGGACCGAGCGCAGCGACGACGACGGCCAGGGCGACAAGTGCAAGCACAACGCCGGTCAGGGTCGAGCGCCAACCGCGCGTCACGCCAACGGCTAGCACGATTGTCAACGCTTCGACCATTTCTACCGACGACGCGAGAAACGATGCCGTGACTAAAAAGATTCCGCTCGTGTCGATCACCGGTTCCTCCTCGGGTATCGTTCGTTTGCGATTCTACCTTACAGGCGAGTTAGGAGCAACGGATGGGTTCAATTTCTGCCAGCCTAGTCTTCCCCCTTTGGCACTTGCATGAACACAAGAGTCGTACGGCCGATCACGATGACGTCGCGCGTCGCGAGCAGGTGACGGGCAACGCGCTTGCCGTTCACCGTCGTCCCATTCTCGGTATCAAGATCGGTCAGGATGAACGTGTCATCCTCAAGACGAATACTCAAGTGGATCGCCGATACCGCTTCGTCCTCGATGACGTAGTCGGCCCATCGACTATCGCGTCCGATTCTGGTGACTTTCGAGCCGATCGGTAGGGGATTGACCGTATGCGACTCGCCCTGGACGACGAGGAACGCCAGGACTGGGTCCGAATCCACTCCGTCGACTCGGTGATTCTGCTCTAAGCGGCCGGCCGGTCGTCGTATCGCTGGGCTAAATGTGCCGCGGGTGGCCTGCTCTGGCCGTCGGCCGGGAGCGCTCCCGGTTGGCCGCTTAGACATCGCTTCGGCTGAGGGTGGCACGGCCGACGTGGTTCGGAGGCTTCTTTCGTCGCCAAGCGCAAGGTATGCTCCGGCCGCCGCGAGGGCCAGCAAGCCGGCGACGACATTGAGGTAGGCGACGAGCTCGAGTGCGTCGTTCAGGTCCGCGGCAATCCCCCCGTCAAGTCGGGCGAGCAACGCTGGCAGCGCAAGCACCGTGGCGACACCGGCCAGGGCCTTCCATTCGGTCGCGGTGTCGTCGTTGTCGTGGGCGCGGATAAAGATCCAGCCGGTTGCCACGACGGCGATGAGAAAGCCAAGGAAGACTTCCCAACTGTACAGCTCGTAGACCAATGGGACGTCCTGAAAGGCACGCGTGATGATGTCCGGCATTCAACCGCCTCTTTTGAGCAGACGTCTGAGCAGCTTGAACTCAGACGTCGCCTGACCAATCAACTCTGCCATGGTCTACCGCAACGGGGGCCGGGTCGATCCGACCGTGGTCGGCACCCAGGTGAACTCGAGTGGAGGGCCGACTGCCTGAGCCACCGTCCCAATCACCCCGCCCCGGGCTCGAATGACGGCGATCGTCCAGTTGTACGTACCAGCACCGTAAACAAAGCCCTGGCCGACGAGATACGTCCGCTCGCTTGACTTGACATTCGCGATCCCTAGACTGGGATCACCTGCTCCGTTCCCCCAAACCCGAACGTCGAACATTTCGTCGCCGGCTAGGTCGCCGTTGTAGTTCCAGCTCAAGAGTACCGAGCCGTTAGAGGTTACCGCCGGATACAGGATTAACGTCGGCCTCACGCCCGGAGTTGGAGCGGTGACCGTGGGACTCGGAATGGGACTTGCCGAAGGTGAGGGAGCAGAGCTCTTTCCCGTGCTCTCCGCGAGCGGAGTCGAGGTTGGCGAGGTCATTGGCCGGGGAGTTGCCCGATCCGGCAGAGCGCTGAACGCGGTCGTCTGGGCCTGCAGCGTTGCCGTTGGTTGAGCGCTCCCAGTATTTTCTCCAATCGCGATGCCATCTTTCATCGGCCTGGCTTCGACGATTGGAATCGTGGGCGTTGAGGGCGCGGGCGTGATCGGCGGCTCAGGCGCCGAGATAAGGTGATTTGGCGTCGCGATCTGCCGGGCCGGGGCGGTGGTGACCGTCGCCGTTGCCGTGGCCGGGGCTGGGGTTGCGGTGTGAATCACGGCCGCGTACGCGCTGCCGATGACGACAATTGCGAGGAGGGCGACGACTAGCGGTATGAAGCGTTTCGTCGGATGGACCGGGCCTGCCAGTCCGGATCGGCGTGGTCCAACCACGACGACGCAAATGTTGTCCGGACCACCCCGTTCGTTCGCTAGCCTCACAAGCGCATCGGCCGCTCGCTGGGGGCTCAGGCGGGTCACGATCGCCCGGATTTCCTCGTCGCGAACCTGACCGGATAGACCATCCGAGCAAAGAACGAGGGTCTCGTCGGTCTCGAGCGGCACGTCGAAAGCGTCTGGTCTAATGGTCGGTTCCGACCCGAGCGATCGGGTGATGACGTTGCGTCGGGGATGGTGGCGGGCCTCGTCCGGAGTGATCTCCCCGCGATCGATTAGCGACTGAACCAGGCTGTGGTCGGTCGTGATTCGCCGGATCGCGTCGGCGTTGGCGATGTAGGCGCGGCTGTCGCCGACGTTCGCGACGACGGCGCGATTGCCCTGAACGACCGCGGCGACGAAAGTCGTGCCCATCCCGGCCCGAGACGACTGAGTTCGGCTGAGCTCGTACACCGCGGCGTTGGCGGCGAGGATCGCCCGATGCAGAGCTTCCGGAATGTCGAGCGACTGATCGCCGTAGTAGTACTCTTCTTTGACTTTGGTGATCGCTCGATCGGCCGCTAGCTCGCCGCCCTGATGTCCGCCCATTCCGTCGGCAACCGCGAAGAGCGATCCTCGAGCGGCCACGATGCTTGGATCGCTTGGCGGGTCGGCGAAGAGTTTGTCTTCATTCTCACGTCGCCTGCGGCCTGGATCATTTCGACTCCCCACCTCGAGTCGGGGCGTTATCGCCATCATGGTACTTGAGTGGACCTTGGCGTCGCATCAGGAGGGACTCCGGCGAGTGGCTCATTCCTGGGAGACGGCGTGCTGGGGATGGAGACCTGGGCGACGAGCGTCACGGTTGCCGGTACGTCGCCATTGATGGCGGTTGTCGGCGTCGCTCGCGTTTCGCGTGATCGAATTGGGTCGACGATCACCATCGTAGGCGTTCCCGCCGCCGTCGGCAGCGCCTCGACCACCGATGCCTGACTCTCCACTTCTAATATTGTCAATGTCGGCGCCGGTAGACCGGTCGGCGAGACCGATTCGCGCGTGACCTCGACGACGAGCGTCGACCCGTTCAACTCTAAACCTGTTGGCATTTTTCCGCTGAATAGTGCGACCACGGACACCGTGACGGCAATCGCCACGACGGCGAGCAGAATGGCCAAGGGCTGAAGCCGACGTCGATGAAAAGGCATCGCCTGCCGAAGCGCGGCGACGAGCGCCGCCCCGTTCTCGTAGCGGCGGTTGCGGTCGCGGTCGAGAACTCTGACGAGGACGTCCTGGACGTCGGGCGGCACGTCGCGACGTGCAATGGTTGGCGGAACAATCGGAGCGCCAACACGCAATTTCCGTAGGACCTCGTCCCAGGTTCCATCAAGGGGTACCCGTCCCGTACACAGCTGGTAGAGGACGACCCCCAAAGAGTAGAGGTCCGACCGATGGTCGACGTCCTGGGCTAGAGCCTGCTCCGGTGACATATAAAGAGGCGTACCGATATTGGTTCGGGCTGTTTCGAGCTCCGTTCGCCGGCCGATTCCAAAGTCGGAGAGAACGACGCGCCGACCGTCGCGACTCAGGAGAACGTTGGACGGCTTGACGTCGAGATGCAGCACCCCCCGCGCGTGGGCGTAGTCGAGCGCGTCGGCAATCGCCCCGACGATCCGGAGAATCTCGGGCGGCGCAAAGGTTTCGCCGCGCTTGCGGCGGTTCAATACCAGCTGCTCGAGCGTTCCTCCTTCAATGTATTCGAGGGCGATATAGGATAACGGACGTCCGTCGATCACCTCGGTTCCAATGTAAACCGGTTCGGACTGACCGCTGCTGAAAATGGATATAATCTTCACTATGCTCGGATGGTCGAGCTGTCGCAGGGTTTCGGCCTCGGCGTGAAGCGCAGCGGCGTTGCCTTCGGTCGCGACCTTCAAGGCGATGAGCCGTCGGCTCTGATCGTACGCCCGATAGACAGCCGCCATGCCCCCTTTTGACAGTCGGCTATCGACCGTGTAGGGGCCGATCTGACGCGGAGCGCCCCCCTCTTGGCGCGCCGGCTCTGCCACCATTCCCCTCAATTACAGTGTCAACGTGTCGACGGGATCCACCGGACGCGTTCGACTACTTGCGTCGTCGTCCTCCGGTGACCCACTGAATCGCAGCCGGTAGGTGTTGGCGACGAGAATCTCGACCCCTTGAGTAAGCCCAACCGATTCGCCGGCGACGATTGGCTTACCATCAACCCGCGTTCCATTGAGACTTCCGAGGTCTTGAATCAGGAAGCTCGCGCCGTCACACGAAATAGCCGCGTGATCGCGCGACACCTGCTTGGTTGGATCGGGAAGCACGACGTCCAGATTCGAACCCTCCCGACCGATCTTGATCCACTCTGATGGCAGCGGAAAGACCCGTCCAACCAGTTCGGGTCCGTCGACGATGGTCAGACTCCCGTACGAAACCGTCAGACTACCCTGGCCTCCCGACGCGGAGTCGTCTAGACCGAGTCCCGTCCACGCGGCCGATCGTCGACGCCGACCCATGACGAACGCGGCGAGGATAATCCCAAGGCCGACGACGCCAATTGCCACCGCTACCACTCTTGGGTCCAGCGTTGGTGGTTGCGGCGAACCGACGGTGGTCGCAGTTGAAACGGGCACCGCGATTGGCAGAGGCGCGGCGGTCGGCTCGGATACGGCGGACGGCGTTGGGCTGGCTGGAAGCGCCGTCGCGCTGGGTGGCGGCGCGATCGTGAGAGAGACTTTGTCGGTCCCGATCAGTCCGTCCGAATCAAAGGCAGCTGCTTCGAGATCGACCGTCCCGGTTGGCCCCTGGGACGGGTTCAAATGGAAGATGAACGGCTGACTTTCCACGGTCCGGACGAGCTGACCGCCGAGGCGATATTCAACTTTGACGATTGGCCGCTGGTTGTACTTGCCGACCCCGAGAACGACGCCAGTGTCGCCCTGAATCAGACTTCCGCTCTTCGGCTCGACAATTTGGACGACGGGTTGAACTTTCGGATAGGTCGCCGAGCGATGATCGACCGCCTCGCCCCCGTCGTGCCGCACGGTGACTTGAATGTTGTGGTCGCCCGCCGACGCACTACTTTGAAACGTCACGAGGTATTTGGACTTCAATTGGGCCGCGATGTGCTGAAAGAGTGGGGTCAGCTTGGCGGGATCGGAGGTCGATAAGAACGACCCTCCCGTGAGCGTTGCCATCCGCCCGAGGCTCGGTTGGTCGATGTCGACACCGAGGCCAATCGGATAGATTGGGACATTGTCCTGGCGAGCAAGATTCACCACGTCGTCAAAGGTCACGGCGCTGCCGGGTTTTCCGTTGGGGCCTTCATCCCAGCCGTCGGTGAACAGAATCACCGCGCGCTGTCCCAGCTGGGCTTCGCCGGCAATCTTTACTGCCCGGTACGCAGCGTCGTAGAGCGACGTCCACTTTGGCTCCGCTTTCAGTCCCCGGATTGCGTTGATCGCCGCATTGTGATCGGCGGAAAGTCCGGTTAGAAGCGTTGGCTTCTCGTTAAAGCTCAGGATCGCAATCTGGTCGAGCGAGGCGCCGGGGTGAGCGTCAACCCCCTTGATGTAGGTCACGAAGCTTTCGGCCGCCAGGCGCGCCTGGTCGATCGGCTGCCGCCCGGGCGTTCCCGCCCCCATGCTCCCGCTCGTATCCATTGCTAGAACGATTGCCATATTTGCGGTCGAAGGCGAGACGGCAATTTCCTGGGGCGCACCGTCCTGAAGCAGCTGAAGGTCAGACTGGCCGAGCTGGGGTATCGGGTTGCCGGAGTCGTCCAGGACGGTCAAGAAGACGTGAATGTCCGGCGCTTGGGTCGTGTCGACGTGGTTAATGAGGGCGGTTGCCGCCGGCAGCGCAAACCCGACGGCCGGCCAGAGCAGCAGCCAGCCGGCAATTGACCCGAGGATGACGCCGATTGCTTTGCCACCCATGGGTTTCCCGCTCCTCCGTGGGCATCGAGCTCGGCCCAAAGTTCGTCGAGATCAGCCTTCGACGAAAGCTACCTGCGGAAACTGCCGTGGACCTAGGGCAAGCTAGCCGGGCCGCGAATGTAACACCCGACCCAGGGTGATGTCAACAAGGCACTTTGGCTATTGCCTATTCTATTTGGCCTGGGAATAGCCCGTTTGTCGAACGCGGTTCGCCATTGATGTCAGATTGCTCAGTCAGGATCTGGTTAGCGACCCGAAGCGGTTCCGGCCGCGACCTGGACGTCGGTTGCCGAGCTCGATCCGGCGCCACCAAGTATGAGGCACGCCTCGCGTGCGAAGGCGACAGTCATGGCATCTCCCACGCGGGGGAGGGTGCGGTGAGGATCGTTGAAGCCGTCGAAGGCGATGGCATTTTCGCCTAATCGCAGCTCGATCCGGACGATCGATCCCAGGAACGCGACGTTTGCGACAGTGCCGCGCAGCAGGTTGACGCGTGGGTCGCCGTCTTCGACTGTATTGCGCGCCGTGACCGACTCCGGACGAAGGCCGATCGCAAGCCGATGACCGGCATCCTGGGCTGAGAGCGGGTTTGGAAGATAGACCGGTTGATTGTCGACGCTCACCAGCCCCCGGTCCGCGTCACGGACCACTGCCTCCAACCGGTTGAGCGTCCCGACGAACGTCGCGACGAAAGGGGTGACCGGGTAGTTGTAGATCTCGTTCGGGGTGCCAACTTGCTCGGCGCGACCCTCGTGCATCACGACAACGCGATCGGAGAGTGACAACGCCTCTTCCTGATCGTGAGTGACGTAAATGGTTGTGATGCCAAGAGTGCGCTGGATCGACCGAATCTCTGCCCGAAGGTCGATTCGAATCTTCGCGTCGAGCGCTGACAGGGGCTCGTCGAGAAGAAGAATGCTCGGACGAATTGCCAGGGCGCGGGCGAGCGCGACGCGCTGTTGTTGACCGCCCGATAGCTGATGGGGGAAGCGGTCGCCAAAACGCTGCATCTTGATGATCGATAGCATCGAATCGACGCGCTCCTTGATCTCGCCGTTCGGTCGACGCGCGATCCGGAGGCCAAACCCAATGTTGTCCGCGACGGTCATGTTGGGGAACAGTGCGTAATTCTGGAACACGATTCCCACGTTGCGCCGATTAGTGGGAAGCGCCGTGAGGTCCTGTCCGTCGAGAAGAATCGAGCCACCAGTCGGGCGATCCAACCCCGCGATCATCCGAAGCGTCGTCGTCTTGCCGCAGCCGCTTGGACCAAGAAATGAGACGAACTCGCCGCGTTCCACGCTCAGGTCAAATGAATGGACGGCCGTTACCGCGCCGTAGGCTTTACGCAGATTTACGAGCTCGAGGTAGGCCATTGCTTTTAACCTCAGCGCGCGCCGGCAATTTGCGCTTGCCGAGTGGGACCTCGGCCAATGATCTGAATCAGGCCGATCGATGCCCAGGTCAGTCCAAAGCTGACGATCGCGAGAGCCGCCGGCTCGTAGGCCTTGTCCTGGCCAAGCACGGCCATGTATGGACCGAAGGCTGGCCGGGCTAGGAAGATGGCGAGGGTGAATTCGCCAATCACGGTGGCAAATGTCAGAAAGGCTCCGCTCAGCAAGGCGACCCGAATGTTCGGCAATATGATCGACACGAGAATAGTCGGCCAGCCGGCCCCAAGGCTCAGGGCCGCCTCGGTCAGCGTTCGGACATCAATCGCGCGAAGACCGGTGTCGACGGCGCGATACATGTAGGGGAGAGATAACACGACGTAGCTCGCCACGAGGAGTAACGTGCTGCTCAGATCGGAACGGGTTAGCGACAACGGCGGCGTGCTGTAGAGGCGAATCAATCCAAAAACGAGAACGATCGCCGGTATGACGAATGGTAGGAGGGTGATGAACTCGATCGTGGTTCGCCATTCCGGAAGGCGCCAGCGCACCCAGTAGGCAGTTGGAACGACCAGGACCGCGCTTGCGACGATCGTTAGGGCGGCCACCATTGCCGAGTAGGTAAAGGTATCCACGAAGCGGCGATCGCTAAAGACGTTGGCGTAAGCGGCGAACCCCAGGGTGTCTTTGGTTGCCCGAAGCGAAAAATCAAACGTGGCCAGCAGCGGAAGAAGAAAGTAGACGATACCCAGGCTCAGCCAGAGCCAGGCCCAAAACGATCCGCGGCTCATCGCACCCACCGGGCGGTCGCCCGCTGCATCCAGGAGTACCCGGCGATCGAGAGCCCCATCATCACGACCATTCCGAGGGCGACCGCGTAGCCGAGCCCGGTATTATGGAGCACGTCTCCTCGAATCTCCGCGCCGATCAGAATCGTGGCGAAGTTGAACGTACCGCCGGTGAGGGCAAATGCCGTCGCGTAGGCGCCGAAAGCGTTGCCGAACAGAAGAATCATCGAGCCGAGAATCGCCGGCGTGAGAACCGGGAGCGCGACGTATCGCCAGTACTCCCACGTCGTCGCCCCGAGACTCTCGGCGGCTTCGCGCCATTCGCGCTTCAGTCCGTCGAGGGCCGGCGCAATGATAAGGACCATCAGGGGGAATTGAAAGTACATGTAGGTCAGACTCAACCCGAACAAACTGTAAAGGTTGAAGCCAATCCCGTACAAATCGAGATGGAAGACCGATTTCAAGAGCACGGTCGCCGCGCCGGTGCGCCCCAGTGTGGCTATAAACGCGAACGCCAGTGGCAATCCGGCGAAGTTGGCGGCGACACCGGAGAACGTCAACAGGAGCGAGCGGGTCGCCCTTGGCAGGCCACCCAGAATCGTCGCGTAGGCGAGGAGAAACCCGAAAATACCACCGCCAACCGCGGTGATCAGGCTAACTTCCAGGCTGAGCCAATAGGCCTGAAGGACGAAAGGCTGGAATAGACCGAAGATGTTGGCGAGGGTAAATTGTCCCCGAGCGTCCTGAAAACTGCCGACCACGAGATAACCGGCCGGAGCGACAAGGAACGCGGCGGAAAAGGCGAGGAACGGTACGAGACCCAGCCACGCCCACGATAGGGAAAAGAGCGGGACGCGGACTACCGACGTGGGTTTAGCTTCGATTTGGCTAGCCCGCAACACTAGACGTTCCTTCCGCCTTCGACTCGAAACGGGGTTGATCCAGCGATCGACCGTGGCTAATCGATCGACCGCTGGATCGGGAAGAGGGTGGATCTACTTGACGTTCACGTTGACCGTCTTGTCCCAGCCCTCCGTGATCGTCTTTTTCGACGATGTCAGCTGATCGAGCGATGGGAATGCAGCCTTCGCATAGAGCTCGGCGGACGGCAGCTTCTTCGCCAGGTCATCCGAAATTGCGTTCTTTTTCACAAGGTCCTGGTAGCGAATCGGGTGGCCGTACGCCTTGAGCCAGGTCAGCTGGCCCTGGTCCGAGTACAAATGTTCCATCCAGAGCTTGGCGGCGTTGGGATGGGGCGCGAACGCGCTGATCGCCTGAACGTAGACCCCGCCGATGACGCCCGACTTTGGCACGACGACCGTAATGTCGGGATTACCCTTGAGGGAGTCCTTGTCGGCGAGAGCCAGATAGTCCCAGCGAATGACAATAGGAGTTTCGCCCTTGGCGATTGTTCCCTGCTTCGCAATAACCGGAACAAGGTTGCCAGCCGTGGCAAGCTTGGCGAAGAAGTCAAGGCCCGGTTGAGCGTTGTCGAGCGATCCGCCGTTAGCCAGCGCCGCCGCGTACACCGCCTGGATTGCCTGGTTCGAGGTGCGGGGGTCACCGGCGAGGGCGACCTGACCCTTGTACTCCGGCTTGAGCAGGTCCGACCAATCCTGCGGCACGTTCTTGACGACGGTGCTGTTGACCTCAAAGGCCAGGGCGCCGTAGTAATCGCCGTACCAGAACCCGTCCGGGTCCTTTAGCGTGGTCGGAATGGTTTCCCAGGTCGAGACCTTGTACGGCTGAAGGAGACCGTCGGTTTTCGCCTGCGGCCCAAACGAGTAGCCGACGTCGATGGTGTCCGGTGACTGAGGACCTTTGTTGGCCTTGTTTGCCCTGATTGCCTCGACTTCGTCCCCCGAGCCTGCATTTGGATCCAGCTCGTTGAGCTTGAGGCCGTACTTCGACTTGAATCCGTCGAGGAGGTCGCCGTAGTTGAGCCAGTCGCGAGGAAGGGCAATGACCGTCAGCTCGCCTTCGGCCTTTGCCGCCGCGATCAGCGCATCCGTTCCAGCCGCGGCGGGGGCGGCCGCCGGGGTGGCAGTTGCCGCGGGAGCGGCCGCGGCAGCCGGA
>CAZBQK010000085.1:0-7429 GCA_964493975.1 uncultured Dehalococcoidales bacterium
GCCCTCTCGGTCCGGCTCCCGCTCTCTCCTTGTCAAAGGGGAGAGCGGGCGGGGGTGAGAGGGGTTCCCCCTGCTCCGCTCGTCGCGGCGCGTTGTCAATCTGTCGCGCGCCACGTTCTACCAGACCTGCCGTCATCTCTAGCGTGGTTAGGGGCTCTCGTTCCGCGAACGCTTGAACGTGGCCCGACGTCAGCGGCGCCTGTTCGGGAGGCCGGGACGTGATGGTACGTTGGGACGGGGCCGGGACGGCTGGAAGCCGCGTGGGCGGTGTTGTGAGAACTGGTTGGGCGTCCGAGGGAAGCGTCGGCGTTGGAGCCGGTGCTCGGTCACGTCGTTCTTCTTGCTTCGTCGAGTCGGCCTTCGGTTCGGTCGGTGGTTGCGACTCGTCTGGAACCAATAAATCTAGCGGCGGGAACGAAAAGTCCGTCGCCTGGGTGGGTTCGTTCGCGCGGGCGGGTTCGGCCGACCGCTTCGAACGGACATCCTCGGGCGTCAGGAGCAGCTGAAGGTGACCGGGACGCTGGGCGACCGGATTCGCGCCATCCAGTATCGCAAGCTGTTCGAGCACAATTGGTCCGGACGTGGTCGAGACGGTAAAGTCGGCCGGGGTCCGTGCCTGGGTGGCGTCGTACTGCTCGACCGGTACTTCGCGTCCGCGCACGAGCTCGATTCGTAATCCCTTTTCTTCGACCGCGCGGATCACGTCGAATGTTGGCGCGAGAGTTTCCGGGTCTCTCCACGGGTCTTCCCCGGCGACCCAATCCAGCGTTATCCGAACGACCTCCGGCTCTCGACTAGTTCCGGTGTGGTCGCCAGACGATCTCAGAGGCGATGCGGCCGTCGACGCGATGGACGAAAGGTGGGTCGCCTCGATCTCCGTCATGACCGTGGTTGTGGAACGAGGCGAGTAGGCATCCTGGATCGCCGTCGAGAACGTCGTAGTGGGGCGTGGCGAGTGGGTCGCCTCGATTGCCTTTGCGAACGTCGTTGGGCGCGGCGGCGTTTGGGGTTCAGTCGGTGCGGCCACAACGAGCGGCAACGGTCGTGGAGTTGGCAGGTTCCCAGCAAGTGCCGAATAGGATGATGGAATCCCCAAGATTCCTGGGATTCGGACCTGGCCGGAAAGCTCCGGACCCGGTTGGTTGGATCCCTCTTGCTCGCTCGCGCCCAGGGCCCGGATCGGAGCGGAAAGGGTAGATGAGCTGACCTCGCTCCCCGGCATCCGGTGAGAGGCTGCGATCAGTGGGGCTGCCGTTGGCAGGGACGTCGACGGAGTAGTTCGGGCAATCGGTAACGGCGGCGGCAGCGGCAGATCCGGAGCGATCGCGGAGTATGGCGAAAGAGATCCAGCCACGACCAGATTTCGGACCCCGTCGGAAAACTCCGGTCCGGATCGATTGCCTTCCTCGAGCGCGCTCCCGCCCTCGGCGTGCGGAGGAGCGAGGAAGAGTGTTGAGATGACATCAGTCGCACGCACCCCGGGAGTGGTATGGATAAGCGGAGCGGCCGTCGGACGCGTTGCCGATGGGGTCATTCGGGTCAGGGGTACCGGTCGAACTAGCTCGTCTGGCTCACGATCTGATAACGCGACCGCTTGACGCTCGATAGTTGGCCCGGGGGCTGGAAGGGTCGCCGTCGCGCCTGGCGAGAGGACGACGTGGAGGAAGCCGGGGCGCTGCTCGACGACAACCGAATTTTTCAGAAGGACGAGGGAATCCAGCGCGACTGGTCCACTCGGAGCATCGATCGTCAGCTCACCGGGCGCCTGAGCCGCGGACGGCTCGTAGTGGCTCGGAGGCACTGCTCCACCACGCACGAACGCGATCGCGGCGCCCTGGCGTCGTAATGGTGCCGCCGACGCTTCAACCTTCTCAATGACGTCGGAATGTTCCCAGGGATCGATCTCACCTTCGAGCCAGTCGAGCTGGACCTCGGTCGTTTGAAGGAGCGGCAGGTCGAGTCGCGAGTACGAGCCCGGATTCAGCGGAATCTTCGAACGAGGCGTGAGACTCTCAAGGAATCCGCTAATCCCACGGTCGCGCTCGCGGAGAAATGCCAGCAGCGCTCTCGACGTGGGCGGGACGACATCCGGATCGAGCGCCCCCATGGCGCGACGAGATGCGCTGGCGAGCGTTCTCGGCTTCAGGCGCGCGAGACGGGTTGAGGTTGTCCCGATCGATTCGGTTAACGATTTCGCGCCGATGGCCGGAGAGGCCGAACGGCTCCCTCCAAGAGATTCCAAACGATGCTGCAGCGCGGCGAGGCGCGCGGCGACCGGTTCAAGGGTCTTGCGAAGCCGTCCCCACGCTCCCAGGTCGACCAGATCAGCCCAAAGTCGCTCCACGCTGGAGCGTAGCTCGACGGCCGACGTTTGTTCGAGCCTCTGGCGGTCGGCTAGCATCGATGTCTCGATCGACGCTAGCCGGGCGGTCATCTCCCGAGCCTCAACCGATCCCGACGTATTGGCGTCGGACACCGCTGCCCTTAGCTCGGCGAGTAGTTCTGTCGACGGCGTCTGTCCGCGGCGAGCGCGCCGGTCCCACAGTCGAAGTGACTTAAGCAGGGCCGACGCCCGACGTCGGGCGAAACGAGGCGGGACCGCGTCAGAGACCATTCGCCTTCTTACCTACTGCCGTCGCCAGCCGTGATGGGCGAGCTCGAGGGTTTCGACGACCACGACCGTGCTGTCGGCCCGAAACGTCGGACCCTGCCACTTGACTGGATAGGCTTGATCGAGGTCCCATCGCGCTTTGGGATTCGCCTGACCTCGGCCACGGTTTTCGTAGAGAATGATCGAAACGTGCTGAGTCGCGATGTTTCCCTCGATCACTTTGAGGTACCACTTCCAGAGATCGTCGGTCTCGACCCAACCGCGCTTCAAAGTGACGTTGGAGAACTTCGTTCGACCGGGCAGCCGGTGGACGTAATCGTTGACTCCACCCTCGGCGTATTCGAGAATCTCCGTTTCCACGTTGAGTCCGGAGCATTCGGTGAAGAAGCCGGACGTGATTCCTTCGATCTCGACCCAGAACTTCGTCGAGATGAAGGGCTCGTTAATCGCAAACTGGTCGGGCATGAAATCTCTCCGGACCCTAACCTAATTGCAGCCGAACGGCGTCGGCCATCGATCGCGCCCACGCCTCCGCCGCCTGCTCGTCGCCGAGCGCGTTCAGGTCCAGCGTGACCGCGACTTCGAGATTCCTAATCTCTCGCTCGGCCTGATGGACCAGAAGCGGGCCCAGCGACTGCTCGCAGATCGTGAGCGCGCGGGCCGAGATGGCGTTTAGTCGCGCCCGGTCGCGGGGCTGGACGGCCGAGCCGTCGCTCGAGGAGTAATTTCGCACGTACGCGCCGACGCTAAGACCGCGCCTTGTGGGTTGCTCCGCCTGCGCCATCACCCCTCGTTCGACCTGCTCGGCCTCGGCCTCGGCCGAGTCGCGGATCCCGCCATAGCGCTGGATTCGTCGTCCCTGGCTCGTCTGCTGGCGCACGTGGACGAGCTCGTGGGCAAGGAGCGCCCGGCCACGGGGCGTCCCTGGTTCGAATCGCCCTCGCCCGAAGTAGACGTCGCGGCCGACGGTGAAAGCCTCGGCGCTCAGGCGGGAGGCCATTGCCGCCGCGAATTCCCCGGTGTGGATTCGCACGTCGCGCAGATTTGCGCCGATAACCGGCTCTAAGGTGGTGCGATGCTCTTCGGCAAGGGGGGCTCCCACCTCCGCCTGGTCAGCCAGATCCGATTGAGCGGTTGGCGGTAAAATCGGAGACGGGGCGGGAGGAGGTGGAGGCAATGCCGAGGCCTTTCGTCGGGTCCGGGTAAAGATCAGCGGGGATGGCGGGTTGCCACCCGCTCCGGTTGGATCGAGTCGCGCCGCCGCTTGAACGTCGAGGTCGCTTGGCGAGTCGGATCTCAATCGAGCGAGGACTAGTGATAAAGCGTCCGCCGCCGGTAAACCCGGCGTCGACGCAAGTGCTGACAGTAATGAGGTCGCCGTCTTCGGCGCCATTGGACGAGAAGCGGTTAGAGCACGCCCTCCAGGGATAGATGCGAGGATCCGTCGCGCGTCGCCGATCGGAGGTAGGGTACTAGCGGCGAGCGGTGGTTCCGACGTCGCTAGGCGAATCGCCGGACGAACCATTGGCCGAGTCGGCACGCTTCCTCCCCACCTACTCTCGCTCCCGGGCGATCACCAGTTCTTCCCGCATCAACCGATACACCCGGTCGGCGATCGCCCGAGTGTCGATCGGTTCGGCCGATTTCTCGTGGTGGTGCGCGGCTGTCCCGGGCGCCTCGAAGCCATTTTGTCCGCTTGTACCCGAAACGGACCGACTCACGCTGTCGCTCGTCTGATCGTCTTGCTCGCGCGCAATTGTGTCCGTTGCGCGGCGGATCGGGGCGGCGGCGCTGGAGGATGACACCACCGTCACGTTGCAGACCAATCGCTGGATCTTGATCGCCACCGGCGCCCGCCTACCGCCCGCCGCTCAGCTGTCGGTTAATCTTGCCGATCTCCTCGACCCAGCGACGGCGATCGGCGTGCTCCAGCTCCAGGATCTCCTCCATCGGCCAGTGGAAGTGGTAGGCGATGTAGGCTACCTCCTCGTACAGGCGGTCCGTGGGGTAGCCTACGATTCCCCCATGTTCGCAACCACGTCCACGGTGAATTTGTGAGCGCACTCGGGACACGTCGCCGTGACCTCCGTGTTCGGATTCTCGTTGATCCGACGATACAGTGCCTGAAGGTAGGCGAGATCGGTCGAGAAGATGCCCTCGACGATCCCGGGGTTCACTTCAGACAGCGAACCGAGTTTCGTGATCACGCGCGAAAGGAGGATAATCGTCAGATACGCCTGATTCTGACGAACGCGCGGATCGCGCAGCGGCGCGATCTCGTCGTTGGCTGTCGCCAGCCGCATCGTCCCACGCTTGTGAAGATTTCCCTCCCGATCGACGAAGCCTTTCGGAAGGACGAAATCAAACTCGGTTTGCAGCGTCTCCGCGCGCGGACTCATTGAGCGGCGCGCTCCATACCTTCGTGAGCGATCTCAATCTCTTCGATGATCGGATCGTGGCCCTGCGCGTTCAGCGCCGAGGCAGTCCACTTGGACGGCCAACCCCGCTTGAAGTTGTAGCGGATCTTTTCGGAGCCGTTCTCGTCATAACCAACGATCGAGCCGTCGAGGCGAGCGGTCTCGATTTGCCCATCGATAACCTTTTGACGCCACTTCCAGAGCTCGAGGTTGCTCGTGATTCCGCGCTTCAGGTTGACGTTCTGCCACTTGAGGGTGCCCGGGATCTTATGGACAACGGTCTGTCCTTTGGGTCCCTGCTCTTTATACTCGATGACCTCAGATTCCGAGCCGAAGCCGGACGCTTCGCGGAACGTCGCTTCGGTAATTCCCTGGATCTCCAGGGCAAAGGAAAACGCTGAGATAGGATCCATTGGTTGGCCCGGCATGTGGTCCTCAACCTCCTCAGTAGAGTTATAGAGTGGCTAGCGGTCGTCCCGTTCAGGCGGCCGTTCCACCAGTTGGGAGCTGGGTCACACGGAAGACGACGAACTCGGCCGGCTTCACCGGACAGATTCCGATCTCGACGATGACCATGCCCGCGTCGATGACGTCTGGCGGATTGGTTTCGCTATCGCATTTCACGTAGAAAGCCTGATCCGGCGTGGCTCCGAAGATCGCGCCGTCGCGGTACGGTCGGAGCAGGAAAGACGTGATGTCCCGCTTGAGGCGCTGCCATAAGCCGAAATCGTTTGGCTCGAACACCGCCCATTGGGTGCCCTGCTTGATCGACTCTTCGACATAGTTGAAGAAGCGGCGCACGTTGATGTACTTCCAGGCCATGTCGCTCGACAGCGTGCGCGCACCCCAGACGCGGATTCCCCGGGTGCCAAAGGTACGGATGCAGTTCACGCCAATGGGATTCAGGAGACCTTGCTCGCCGTGGGTAACCTCCTGAACCACGTCAACCGCGCCTCGAATGACTTCGTTGGCCGGGGCCTTGTGAACGCCTCGCTCCGAATCGGTCCGGGCCCAAATGCCGGCCATGTGACCGGAGGGAGGGATTGCAAGTAGGCGTTTGCCGGTCGGGTCGAGCGGGTCGAGAACTTTGATCCACGGGTAATACAGGGCGCCGAACTGGGAATCGATCATCGACTTTTTACGCCAGTCGAGCATATCCTGAGGATCGAGGCCGGGAGGCGCATCGATGATCGCGACCCGATCCTGGAGGCGCTCGCAGTGCGACATGATTGATTTTTGGAGGCCGACCAGGGCGTCGTCGCCGATCAACCCGCGCTTGTAGGCGCTCATCAGATCCGGCGCGCAGACAATGGTGATCTCGTCGATGGCTTCCAGCCCTTCGATCCCCGACCGATCCTGCACCTTCCCCAGAAAGTCTCCAGTGCTGACCTGAAGGGCGGTGGAGGCTGGGCGAGCCATGTTGTAGCTACCGCCGCGGGGCGCGGGCATAACCGCGACTTTGCCGGCGGGTGGGCTGAGCCAGATGAACTGCGAAATTCCGTTGACGAGCGTTTCGACGTACTTCGGGCTTTCGCGGTCCATCGTCGCGCCGTCGTAGGCTTCGAGGACGTCATTCCCGCGCTTGACTTCAATCCGAAACGGCGTTGTCGCATCCGGGACCTTGCCGGAGGTGTCGGCGGCACGAGCCGGCGGCTTGGCCGGGGCCTTCGACGCGCCATCTCCGGACTTGTCTTCCTCGGCTGGCGCTGGCGCTGCCGGCGCCGGGAGGGCCGCGTAGCCGTCACTGTAGCGAACGTCGACGGACAGTCCGGGCGTGTTCAGTCCCTGGCGAATCGCGTAGATCTCGAGCGCGGATTTCGTCACGCCGCTCGCGGCAGCCGGAATCATGACTTGTGGCGCAAGCGACGGCGCGAGGTTGACGACGAAACAGGTCCCCCCGCCGTTAGCGAAGTAGCCGTAGACGCTATGGGCAAGGTAATAACCTTCGTGGAAGCTGCCGAACTTGTCCACGAACTGGGACCAGTTAGTGATCAGCGTCGGCTTGTTTCTCGGCCCCATTTCGGCGAATCCAACGAAAGCCGCGACCGACGTACCGACCCCTTCGATCGGTCGACTTCCCGGTGGCATCTCCTCGACGTAGACGCCGGGGGTAAGGTAGCTCGTTGCCATCTACATTCTCTCCATCGTCAGGTACCATTCAGGCGCGTGGCAACTAGATCGTCCTCGCGTTGGGAGCGAGGCACCGTACCATCTATCCCGAATCGCGCCTCCTTACATCCCTGGGTGAATCGACTTCCCAGCCGAATGGGCACAGTTCGACGTTGTTCACTTGGGTCGACACCATGTTTGGCGCAGGCTAGCGAACGCGAGTTAATCCGGCGTTATGCCGTGGTTATTCAGGCAAGGCTGTTGGCCAGATGGCGTTCTCTTCCCCTCTCCC
>CAZBQK010000085.1:7529-12728 GCA_964493975.1 uncultured Dehalococcoidales bacterium
GCCGTGGTTATTCAGGCAAGGCTGTTGGCCAGATGGCGTTCTCTTCCCCTCTCCCAGCGCGAGAGGGGGACGGAGACGGGCGCCGGCCCCGTCAGATCTCGACGACGATCGGCGGCGAGGGGACCGTCACAGGGTGGGTCACTTCGGCACGTCCATCGGCCCGGACCACGACGGTCGTCAGCCCTCGGGGGACGGAAGGGAAGGCGAAGCGGCCTTCTTCGTCGGTCATGACCCTATCGCCCGTCTCCTGAAGTACGACGAGCGCACCTTTGACCGAGCGCGCTGGATCCTGGCGATCGCGCACCTGACCGTGCAGCAACCGATCTGCTTCGACTTCGTGACGGTCCTGGTTTTTGACGCCAATCGTCGGAGCTTTCAGGATGAGCGGCCGGGTGACCGCGACCTCCGGATCGAGCACCAGGGTCACGACGAAGGTGAGGCCCGGGCGTATTCGATTTTCGAGCGCCTGCCAGAGATCCGCGAAATTCGTCGGCATTTGATCTGGCTGAGCGACGGAGATCGGAATCGGCATGGTCGGGTTTTTTAGCTCGCCCTGGAGGAGGTCCTCCGGAAAGTTACTAAATTTCGCCATGGCGGCGAGAACTCGCCAGAGCAGCTGGTGCTCGTCTTCGCGGGCCCGGGCCCACGTCGTCACCTGGTAGGTCGCGTCGATCCGAAGGGGCGCCTTCTGACGGGTCGCCGTGTTGTTGGCGTGATCCCGTTTGACGTCCCAGCCAATGACGCGCAGCCTGGTGTTCTCCCGAACGTCGTACAGGAAGCAGTTGACCGCCGGCCGTGTGAGGCGCCCGGACCACTCGCGGTCCGGCGCGTCGAAGCTGATCTCGACTTCAGTTGGGTTCAGTGGCACGTGCTGAATCAACAGCTGTCGAATGGTCTCGTCGAGATCGGCCAGCACCGCGAGACTCCTTGGGGCGATTGCTTCGGTCGCCCGAAAGAAATACACTTCCCCCGGCGCCCATCCGCTGACCCTACGTCTGGCCGGTTATCTCAAGGTTACCAACAGGTTATAGATTCGAGCTGGCGCGAATCCCCAGTCAATCCGTCCGAGGTACGAACGATGGACTTAGGTGGCAGCCTACTTCTCCTTGTCCTCTTCCTGGTCGGCGCTCCAGTCCTGTTCTGGTTGGGCCAGCTCCTATCACGTGGATTCGGAAGCAGCGTGTTTGGATTGCTGATCCCCGTCGGGGGTCTGATCGGTGTGTTCGTCGGAGGCTCGCTGTATCTCGACGCCGACGGTCCGGTCGTCCCGTCGGTCATCGTCGCGCGACACGAGGACATTATCCGCAACGTCGACGGCTGGTCGGTCTGGGGGAACCGGACCCTGGTCGACGTTCGTTACCAGCCTCTCGACACCGGGGAGCCAGCGACGGTGTCGATCGCCGTCGACGCTCCAACCTACGATCGACTGAGCGTCGGAGATACGGCAACCATTCGGTACCTGCCCCTACCTTTAGCCATCGCCCGTTTCCTGCCGATTCACCCGAACATCGCTCGCCTCGCGGAACAGTCTACCGTTAGCCTCGCCATGTCGCTGATCCCGTGGTCGGCGGCCCCGTTCGCCGGTCTGGCACTTGGCGGCTACCTGCTGGTCCGGTTCTGGTTTCGGGTCCGATCCACCCGGCACGTGCTGTTTGTCGGTGGACTGATCTGGGCTGGCACGGCTGGGCTGTTGATCGTGGTGCCGATGATCGCCCCGGAGTCCCCGGTCGTGGGCACGACCACCACGGCCAACGTCTTGTTGGTCGATCGGATCACCGAAATATCGTCGAGCGACGAGGGGCCAAGTGTCCTGCAGCAGCCTTTTGACATCGTCGAGGTGGAATTCGTCCCTCTCGGGATGACTCACCCGGTCAAAGCGGTCGACGAGGTTGACTCCGGGAGCCTGCCCGGCCTGGTTCAGGGCGGAACCGCCGCCATGACGTATTCGGACGCCGACCCACGGAAGATAACGCTCGTGGGAGGGACGCGGAGGCACCGGTGGGTGAACACCTTCGCCGAGGTTGGTGGTATCTTGGTCGCGTTAGTCCTTTTCGGACTGGCGGCCGCCCTGTACTTCGTTGTGAGGGGCCGAGTAACCGCCTGGTACCAGGCCCGAGTCGCGGCGGCCGGGCTCGGAATGGGATCGGGCCGGGATCGTCCGAATTAGGCGTTAGGGTGACGGCTAGCTATCCGTGTCGTTGGACGCCGCTGCAATGGGCGTGGGTCCGGGAGATGGGGCACTGGTGCTAGCGGTGACCTTCGGGTCGTCGCTCACCAGGGCTTCGAAGATCGTCGTCGCGTTTCGCTCGGACTGAGCTTCGCCGGGCGCCTTGGCCTGGTCGAGGCCCGAACCGGACGTATCGATCTGGGCCCCTCCCCCCATGACGTCATCCGCTTGAAGAACTTGCACCACGCTGTCCGCGCGGTCCTTTGATAGGACCAGGTTATACTCGCGCGAGCCGGTTCGACTGGCGTGGCCGACCACGAAGACTTCCGTCTGCCCGGTCCTGACGGCGTCTCTCGCTTCTTTATTCGGCAGGGGGGTGAGCCCGGCAACCCCGTTCCACCATAGTTTGAGTAGCGCGATCTCATCGGACGAAGGCACCCGCTTGTTGACGCCAAAATCGGTCACCATCGCGAAACGCTTCAGTACTTTCGGCGACGTGTCTTTTTTGTTCGGATCCGGTTGAGGATCTGGCTTCGGTCCAGGGGCGGGCTTTGTCACGTTCAGAGATACGGTGAAGCTTTCGCCAAACGCCTGAGTGTCAGTCGTCTGGGACTGCTTTTGTCCCGAAACGCCCAGGCCAAACGGCGTAAACCCGAGCTGACCCTGGGAGGCATTCTGTTCCTGGTAGGTGACCCTTGGAGAAACTGTCAGCGACCCGCCGCTGTCATCCGAGTCGGCGAGGACCTGTGGTTGGGGATCGAGAGCCGCCCCGTCGCCGTTTGATTCTTGCTCGCCAACCCGCGGCTGCTTGAACTTCACCGCCGAGTCGTCGTCGTCTTTCGCTTTTGGAATCCGAAACGGGGCGTCGACGACGAGCCTTCCGTTTCCGGTGGATTGATGCGAGAGCACGCCATCTGGCTCGAAATCCCAATTGGCCGTTATCGTCGTCCGAATCGTACCGTGAAATGTCGCGTTGGGATCCTGCTGCTGCAAGACACCGGGGAAAGCCGCGTCCTGAGCGCCCGGAGCGAACTTCACGGTATCCAGCTGCTTGCTTCCCTGAAACAGCTGAGACGACGCGTCGAGCGAGATCGATCCATCTTTCAGCTTCTTGGTGATCACGCGTTGGAGGAAGGCCGGGCTAGCGGCTTTGGAACCGTCGGTCGTCTTCGTTCTCAACTCCGAGAGATCGTCACGCGACCCACGGGATCGGCCCGACATGTTGTCCGTTCGATCGGCGTCGAGTTCATCCGCTCTGCTCTCGTCGTCACCCCGGCGCCGCGCCAACATGCGAGCCACTTCGGTGTTACCCAATTGGCGTTGCAGACTCAGCAGGGGGTGGGGTGCGGCCTCCGGCTGAAGCCCTGCCTCGGCGACGAGGTCCACTTTAGGTCGTGGGACCGGCCGCTTCTTTGTGCCAGTCAGCGATTTACGCTTTGCCATCGGACCATCCTTCTGAAATCCCACTCGCTCCGGTTTGACCAATCGCGGCGGATCAACCGAGAGCGAGGTCGGTCACCTACGTGCGATCCGGAAACTCATCCTTTGCGACACCGAGCAGCAAGTCTTTGAACTCTAAGCCAATGTAGTCGATGCTGGACACCGCCGTCGGCTCCTCCTTTGTGCCTTCAATGGTTATCGACGCCTCGAGAACGACGCGTCGTTTTCCGCCGGGCACCTCTGCTTCCACCTGGTAAATGATTTCTTTGAGACGCAGAGTGTCCTTAATCGTCATCGTCTCCGTCTTCAGCCAGAGCTTGACACTCGGATCTTCCTTTGCTTTCTTGGCGAGAGCCTGCAAGAACCTCTCGATTCCGTGGCGTTGAAGCTTTAAGTTCACGAATCGTGGGCTCAGTCGGATTCCCTCCGCCGACTCGGTGCCAGTTATCGGTCCCTGGCTGTGTCCCCACTGATAAGGCGAATCGCTGTCCTTTCCCAGTCCGTAGTCCTTTGGAAGGGGATATGCCTTTTCGAATCCTTTTCGGGAGCCCGACGAGAGACCTAATTTGCTCGTGATTCGGATGACTTTGCCCTCGTCCTCTGGTTCAAGAGTCTTCGATTGCGTTCGCCCACTCGGATTGATCGATGCCTCGACGTGGGCGCGCTCCCCGCCAGCCTCCTGCCCTTCATCGACAAACTCAACGGACACCATCCCATACTTGGCCTTGATAGCTGGCAATAACTTCCTAACCTGACCCGGTGTTAGCCTACCATCCGCGAGAAGAGCGTTGGCCTCGGCAAGGGCCGCGTCGAGTTTATCCCGCTTCTCTCCGGTGCTCAGCTCCTTGGGTGGTTGGGTCTGAGGCTTGCCAATCTCGGGTGCGGCTTCGGGCTTTCCTGCCACCAGGTCCTTGGCCTTCCCGAACGCGTAGTCCTTAGCCTGTCCCGCCTTCTGCTTCAGCCAGCCTAGTCCAGCTTTGGCCTTACCCGCGATCCAGCCAACCAGTTTATTGATCGCGGTGTCAATCGGCGTGCGAATCTTGTCGATGATCTCTTTGATCTTCGTGCTGATTCCGCCCAGGCCGATCAAATCGGCCAGGAAGCCCAACAGGACCGGAACCGCTTTGCCCAGGGTCTGCTCGACGTAGTTGGCCGCGCCCCCGATGTTCCCAGCGGCGATGTTCGCGATCGAGTCCAACACCGCGTTGGCAAGATCGGCGAGCTGCTTCGCTTTGTCGACGATGAACTCGACGGTGTTATAAATGGTGATAATTGCCTGGACGATCGCACCGACCGGGTTGAACATCGTCACGAGCTTGGTCACCGCGGCTTTGACGACGCTGGTGACGACCCAGTCCTTGATCGCCCCAAGCACCATGTCTTTGAGGTTCCCCGCCGCCTCGGTCACCCATTCGACGATCTGCTTCCAGGCGCCGGCAATCCCCTCGGTTGCCAGGGTTTTCACGAAGCCGACGCCTTTCTCGACGGCCGAGACGGCCGGCTCACCCAGAGCACCCACGAGCTTGCCCCGCACGTTCTGCCAGGTGACGCCAAGGATGCTCAAAACGAGCGACAGGATGCCCTTGAGGTCG
>CAZBQK010000086.1:0-12430 GCA_964493975.1 uncultured Dehalococcoidales bacterium
AGGGGCCGGGGGTGAGGTAACTCCCCTCACGCAAACCCCGCCTTCTCTAATGATTCCAGCGTAAGCGATCCCTCGTGAGAGCTGGCCCCATCGTCATGACGAGACTGGAGCAGTCTTTCGACGTATTTGGCGAGCACGTCGACCTCGAGATTGACCCGCGAGCCGACTCCCCCGTCGAGCAACGCAACGTGGTCTCGGGTGTAACGGATGAGCGCAACCGTAAACCAATCTCGGCCGACGTCGACGACGGTTAGACTGATTCCGTTGATCGCGATGAATCCCTTGGTCACGACATAGCGCATCAAAGGGATTGGCGCCTCGAAACGCGCGATCAGCCCGTCGCCATCGGGCCGCAGCTCCACGATCCGTCCGGTCGCGTCCACGTGACCTTGAACGATGTGACCGCCAAGGCGACCGTTCGCGGCCAACGCCCGTTCGAGGTTGACTCGACGACCGGGCGTTAGGTCGCCAAGCGTCGTACGCCGTAAGGTCTCGGGCTGAACGTTGACGGCGAAGGTTCGGTCGGTCCGCTCCACCACGGTGAGGCAGGCCCCGTCGACCGCGACGCTGTCGCCAAGACGCAAGTCGCTCATAACGATGTCGGCGGTGATGTCCAGAAGTCCGGGTCGCGCCTGACGAACGACCCCGGTTTCTTCGACAATTCCAGTAAACACGTCGCTCACTCCTTCCAAACGGGATAGGCTTCGAGGAGAACGTCGGTCCCGATGGATCTCAAAACTTGCCGGTCGAGGTCGACCGCGCTGGACATCGGATGTTTCCCGACGCCGCCTAAAGCGGAGGGCGATCCACGGCCGCCACATAGCTTTGGGGCGATGAATGCCAGAACGCGGTCGATCAATTGATGCTCAAAAAAGGACGCGGTTAACTCCCCGCCTCCCTCGATCAAGACGCGAATAGCGCCTCGCCGACCGAGCTCGTCGAGCGCGGCGGCCGGGTCGATCCGACCGTCAGTCGCCGAGAGACGAACCACGTCAACTCCGGCCTCGCTCAGCAGATTGACGCGATCTGGTTGGGCATCCTCGGAAACGAGGATCAAAGTACGACCGTCGGCGTTGACTTGGACCAGCTTACTCGACCGGGGGGTCTGTGCATGAGTGTCGAAGACGACCCGCCAGGGAGGAGCCTGCCGTGGAGATCGAACCTCGTCTTCCGGGGTGAGCCGAACCGTTAATTCCGGATCATCGGTCAGGACCGTACGGATCCCGACCACGATCGCGTCACTCGCATCGCGCTCGCGGTGGACGAGACGTCGCGACTCACTCCCCGAGATCCAACGCGAGTCGCCGCCGGACGTTGCCGTCTTGCCATCAAGCGTCATGGCCCATTTTGCGGTCACGAAGGGACGACCAGCGCGAAGGAAGCCGAGGAACGCTTCGTTGACCTTCGCCGCGTCCTCGGCTCGCTCGCCAACCCTTACGTCAAGGCCGGCCGCTCGCAGGAGGCCGATCCCTCCGCCATTGACCTTGGGGTAGGGGTCGAGCATCGCGGCGTGGACGACGCGAATACCAGCGGCAAGGATGGCATCGGTGCATGGAGGTGTTCGGCCAAAGTGGCAACATGGCTCGAGCGACACGTACAGGGTGGCGCCGTCGGCGTTTGGACCGGCCGATCTAAGGGCCATTACTTCGGCGTGAGGCGCGCCCGGCGATTGGGTGAAACCCTCGCCGACAATGAGGCCGTCCTTCACGACGACCGCGCCGACCGCGGGGTTTGGGCTCGTGCGTCCAAGCGCGCGGTCCGCTAACTCAAGCGCGCGCCCCATGAAATCCACGGCCGTCCCTCGCCAAAACCGACAATGGTCAAAACAAAAAGCCCGAAGGCAAAACATGCACATCGGGCCATGCGACCAGTGCCGTCCGCCTTCTTCAATCCGGACTGTACCGTCGGCCCCGGAGTTTCACCGGATCTGCCGCGTCACTCATAAACCATCGAATCTCTCGCGTGACGCCGCTCGCGGGCTCTACCGCCGATCGGGAATTGGCTCGGCGTCGACCTCTGGTCGACGAGCTCCGAACCTCACCCTGCCCTGAAGGACTTTTTTCAATTGTCAACGTTAGTGTAGCGGGATGCCAATAGTTCTGTCAACGATTCCTGGCCCACGCCACAAGCCAGTGTATAATGCGAGTCAGATTGTACTTCCAGGGAGTCACCCGCCGTGAGCGAATTGATCTTGCCCCCTCAAATGGTTGTTCCCATGGTGATCGAAAGCACCGGTCGTGGCGAACGATCTTTCGACATCTACTCGCTTCTCCTGCGCGAACGCATCATCTTCATCGGAACTCCGATCGACGATCAGGTAGCAAACCTCATCGTCGCGCAGCTGCTCTACCTCGACCGGGAAGATCCGGACAAAGACATTAATTTGTACATCAACTCGCCTGGTGGCGTTATTTACGCCGGGTTGGCGATTTATGACACGCTGCACCTGATTCGTCCATCCGTGTCGACAATCTGCGTTGGCATGGCCGCGAGCTTCGCGACAATTCTTCTGGCGTCTGGAACCAAGGGAAAGCGTTACGCGCTGCCTAACGCGACGGTCCACATGCATCAGCCGCTGGCTCCGCGAGGCGCTCAGGGGCAGGCTTCGGATATGGAGATTCAAGCCCGGGAAATCCTTCGGCTTCGCGCGCGCATTAACGATATTCTCGTCGATCGCACCGGTCAGGACCACGAACGCATCGTCCGCGACACCGATCGGGATATCTTCATGAACGCCGAGCAGGCCGTCGCCTACGGTCTGATTGACGAGGTATTGACGTCAACTCAGAAGGCCGCTCCGGTCCCGGCCGGTCGGTAACCACTGGCCCTGGCCGTGCTATCATGCCGGCCGGAGGCTGGCACATGATCGTCACGGTCACTCTGAATCCGGCGATCGAGCGGATCGTCGCCCTCCCCGAACTGTTTCTCGGCGATACCAATCACATCGTCGACGGGTCGCTCGACGCGGGAGGCGGGGGTGTCAAGGTCTCTCGGATGATTCACGAGCTTGGTGGCGAGAGTATCGCCACCGGCTTCGTGGCCGGTGTCCTTGGGCGGTTCATCGAACAGTCCCTCAAGTCCCTCGGTATTACCTCGGCATTTACCCGAATCCCTGGCGATCCTCGGGTCGACGTCTCGATCCTGGAAACCCGTCAGCAGCGGCAGACGACGATCGTCGATCCAGGTCCAAGGGCCAACGTCGACAACGTTCGCCGTCTGCGGTCGCTTCTCTACCAAACGATTCGACCGGACGACTGGGTGATCCTGTCCGGTAGCGTCCCTCCCGGCCTACTTTGCTCCGTTTATGCCGATTTGACCGAGTTAGTTCACGGGTTCGGGGCAAAGGTGTGTCTCGACGCCGACGGTCAGCCGATGGTGGAAGCGGTCAAGGCCATGCCGGACCTCGTCGTCGTGCATTGCGAAGCACTTGAGCGTCTGGTTGGACGCCCGTTGGCTCACGATCAAGACGTCAACCTGGCCGCCTACGAAGTCCAGAATGGCGGGGTTCGGATCGTCGTCGTCGACATGGGGCCAAGGGGCGCCTTCGTCGTATCCCAGAACGGCGCTTATTGGGCCACGCCGCCAGATGTGCCGACGGTCCAGTCTAGTAACTCGGTCGACTCCCTTGTTGCCGGGTTCGTTCTCGCCTTAACTCGTGGCGAATCCCTCGACGAGGCCATCCGCCTCGGCGTCGCTGCCGCCGCGGCCACGGCGATGCAGCCCGGGACAAGGATCGGGACCCACGCCGACGTCGATCGACTGTGCCGGCTCGTCACGGTGAGACCGCTCCGAGCCCAATTGGCCGCATGACTTTTCCGATGATCGACGCGATTACACCCCTCATATTCGTTGGCGCTACCCGAGAGTCCGCGACCGAGGCACTGATCGCCGACGCCCAGGAGGCGGCAGCCCGCGACCTCCTCGAGCGAATCGCGACGTGCCCCGACTTTTCGGAGCCGATCGTTGCGACGTCCTCGACCGAATTCGCGCGTTCGATCGATGGACATTCGGCTCGAATCGTGGTCGATGAGGGCAATTTCCACTTCGGCCGGACTCTGGCGACACTCATCGAGCGCTTCGACGTGCGGCACGCATTCTATGTGGGTGGAGGCGCGGCGCCGCTTATTTCGCCGGCCGAACTGGGGCAGGTCGCCGAGCTGCTGGTTCGGGATGAGCGTTGCCTCGTCGCCAACAACTTCTTCTCGGCGGACTTCGTCGGCTTTACCCCGGCCGGCGCGATTCGAGAGATCGACCTACCCGCGATCGACAACGATCTAGCGTACCGACTTCAGCGAACCGCCGGCTTTCGCAACATCCCACTGCCGCGCTCCGCGGCGACCCAAATGGACATCGACACGCCGACTGATCTACTGGTTCTTTCCGTTCATCCCGGGGTTGGACCTCACCTGAGTAGCTTCCTGGCGAGCGCTGGCCTCGATACCGAGCGGATTCGGACTGTCGGTCGGTACCTGACCGATCCGAAGTCTGAAGTCATCGTCAGTGGTCGGGTTGGGTCGCCAGTCCTCGCATTTCTGGAAACCGAGCTCGCCTGCCGCACCCGGGTCTTTTCGGAGGAGCGGGGAATGCGGGCAAGCGGTCGGGAGGCTCGGGGAGAGGTTCGATCCTTACTCGGCTTTCATCTTTCGGCGGTAGGACCGCGGCGGTTTTTCGAGAACCTGGGAGAGCTTGGCAATGCGGCATTCATCGACAGTCGGGTCGTTTTCAATCACCTTGGGCTCAATCCATCGCCAAGCGACCGGTTCAACTCCGACTTGCTGCGTCCGGACAACATCCACGATCCGGATGTACGAGACTTTACCGCGGCGGCGCTCGAGGCGCCTATTCCAGTCGTTCTTGGCGGCCACTCGCTGGTCTCCGGCGGGCTCTGGGTTCTCGCCGAGGCCGCCTGGCTCGAACGCGATCGCGAACGTGCCCTGGCTGCGCCATTGTGACCGAGGCGTCCGAACGTCCACGAGGAACCCTTTATCTCGTCGGCACCCCCATCGGCAATCTTGAAGACGTGACCATGCGTGCCCTCCGGGTTCTTCGAGAGGTGGCCGTGATCGCGGCGGAAGATACCCGCCAAACTCGGAAGCTCCTCGATCACTACGGTATTCAAAAGCCGCTCGTCAGCTATTTTGAGCATAACGAAAGGGCGAGGGTTGCCGCGCTCGTCGAGCGACTCCAGCGGGAAGACGTGGCGCTGGTGTCGGATGCTGGGATGCCCGGAGTCTCGGACCCGGGGTACGATCTTGTGCGCGCGGCGATCGAGGCCGGAGTAAGGGTTGTGCCGATTCCAGGGCCGTCGGCTCCGATCGCGGCGATCGCCGCGTCCGGCCTTCCCACGGATCAGTTTATTTACCTCGGTTTCCTTCCGCGGCGGTCGACCGAGAGGCGGCGATTCTTGTCGACGGTCAAGTCCAGTCCAAGCACGCTCGTCGCCTTTGAATCTCCACATCGACTCGAGTCGACGTTGGTGGACGCCCTGGCCGAGCTCGGCGACCGACCAGTTGTCGTCGCGAGGGAGCTGACGAAAATCCACGAAGAGTTCGTTCGAGGTCAGCTCTCCGAGGTGATTCGTCACTTCCAGGCGAATCCGCCCCGAGGCGAAATAACTTTGGTCCTTTCCGGGGCGCGGGAATCAGAACAGGTTGTCGACGTCACGGGCCGAGTCGCCGAGCTGGCGAAAACCGCTCAGCCGACAGCCCAGGCGGCGGCTGAGCTGGCCCGCCAGACCGGGATCAGCCGGCGGGAGGCGTATCGCCTTTTGCTCGGTGCTCGGAACTGTGCTAAGATGGAGGCCCGGACCTGTCCGCCACCGGACATGTTAAGGTGATAAACGCGAGAGCGGATGCCGAAGTTCTACATTACTACCCCAATTTATTACGTCAACGACGTACCCCATATTGGCCACGCCTATACGACAATCGCGGCCGACGTCCTGGCGCGCCATCACCGCCGGCTGGGCGACGACGTGTATTTCCTGACTGGTACGGACGAGCACGGGGCGAAGATCGCGGAAGCCGCGAGTCGGCACGGAATGACCCCAAAAGAGTACGTCGATCGGATTGTCGAGCGTTTCAAAGACGCCTGGCAAACGCTCGAGATTTCGAACGACTACTTCGTCCGGACGAGCGACCCCTCGCACGAGGCCGGCGTCGCGGCGTTTCTCGAGACGTTGTTTCGCACCGGCGACGTCTACAAGGGGACCTACGAAGGCCTTTACTGCGTTGGCTGCGAACAATTCAAGACCGACGAGGACCTGGTCAACGGTCTTTGCCCGTCACATAACGTAGCTCCGACCTGGTACTCCGAAGAAAACTACTTCTTTCGCCTTTCAAAGTACCAGGACAGCCTGATCCGCGCGCTAACCGACCCCACCGATCCAAATTATTACGCGGTAAACCCTCCCAGCCGCCTGAACGAAGTGCTTGGCAAGGTTCGGCTTGGCCTGACGGATGTGAGCATATCCCGATCGAGCCTGACCTGGGGTGTTCCGCTTCCGTTTGACCCTAGCCAGGTCGCGTATGTCTGGATCGATGCCCTGCTCAATTACGTCACCGCGATCGGCTATCCCAACGACCGTGACCGATTTCAGCGGTACTGGCCCGCCGAGCTTCACCTAATGGCGAAGGATATCCTCTGGTTTCACGCGATCCTTTGGCCAGCGATGCTCCTCGCCGGTGGCCTGCGGCCACCTCGGGAGGTGTTTGCGCACGGGTTCTTCACGATTGGTGGCCAGAAGATCAGCAAGACGCTCGGGAACGTCATCGCGCCGGCGGAATTGGTGGAGAAGTTCGGCGCCGACGCCGCTCGATACCTTCTGGTCACGGACTTTCCGTTTGGCACCGATGGGGACATTAATCTCGTTGGCTTCGTCGCCCGGTACAATGCCGAGCTTGCGAACGATCTCGGGAATTTGTTGAATCGGACGATTAGCATGATCAACCGGTACCGAAGTGGCATCGTGCCGTCCCCTGGACCGGAAGAACCCGTCGACGTCGAGCTACGGACCATGGCCGAGACGATGTTCCGACATTTAACACCTGCTTTCGAGCGGCTGGAGTTCGTGACTGCCTCCGACTCGATTCGGGGTCTCGTCGGCCGCGCGAATCGGTACATCGAAGAGATGGCTCCCTGGAAGCTTGCCCGAACCGACGACGATCGTCTTTCAACTGTTTTGTATACCTTAGCTGAGGTAGAGCGTCTCATCGCGGTGGCGCTGTGGCCATTTATGCCAGCCACATCCGAGCGCATGCTCGATCAACTTGGTACGCCTTGTCAGCTTTCGACGAATTGGGGAGAGACTGCCCCGGGAACGAGAGTGACCGGCCAACCCCAGCCGCTCTTCCCAAGAATTGAGGCCGGCGTCGCCGTTCCTCACTGACACGCACGCCCACCTGGCCGATCCCCAGCTTTTAGCCGACGTCGACGACATCGTCGCGCGGGCAGGCGACGCGGGGGTCGAGCGAATTCTAGCGGTAGGCACCAATTTGGACTCCAGCCGGACCTGCGTCGATCTTGCCGACCGATTCGCATCGGTGTTCGCCGCGGTTGGTATCCATCCGCAGGAATCCCTTGGATTCGAATCCACCCACATCGACCAGATCCGGGCCCTCGCCGCCCATTCGAAGGTCGTGGCGATCGGCGAAACTGGACTCGATTACGTTCGCGACGCTATTCCGTCTGCGACCCAGCGCCTGGCTTTCGGCGCTCAGGTGTCTCTCGCGGCGGAGCTGGGACTGCCAGTGGTCATTCACAATCGCGGTGCGGATGACGACGTGCTGGCCGTTTTGAGTACCGTGGATCGATCCGCGAATCCGACGAGTCGAGCCGGCGTCCTGCACTGCTTTACCGGGGGGACCGAATTTGCTCGCCGCGCCCATGCCCTTGGATTCCTAATCTCGTTCGCGGGCAACCTCACTTACCGTCGGTCGGAGGCGCTTCGCGCCGTCGCAAATGAGCTACCACTCGAGTGGCTTCTGACCGAAACCGATAGTCCGTACTTGTCGCCAGAGCCTCGACGCGGAAAGACTAACAATCCGTCAAATGTTCGGTATATTGTTAATACGTTGGCCGACGTTCGGGGTCTGCCGGTCGACGCCGTGGCAGCCAGCGTTCGGGACAACGCCCACCACCTCTTCGCCTGGCCATTGAGTTGAAGCTTCGCGTGTAGCCGGGTAGCTGGCGCGAAGTCGGAGGATCCGTTTGAATGCGACCGCGATTTACGACCCGGTTCAGAATGACCTCAGGCTGGTCGAGGAGTCGATCCGTCGGGTGGGCATGGTCGAGTACCCGCTGCTCGCGGAGTTACTCGAGCACGTTTTGGCGACTCGGGGAAAGCGAGTCCGCCCCGCTCTAGTGCTACTTGCCGCGAGCTTTGGCGATTACCAGCTCGAATACCTCGTGCCGCTTGCGACCGCGATTGAGCTGCTCCACACCGCGACGCTGGTCCACGACGACCTGATCGACAATTCGCCGGTGCGTCGGGGTATCCCAACTCTCCACAATCTTACGAGTAAGGCCGCGACCGTATTGGTGGGCGACTATCTATTTGCGAACGCCGCGGCGCTGTGCACCGAGACGCGGAGCGTCCGGGTGATGCGCGTGTTCGGCCAAGCGCTCATGACCATCTGCGACGGGGAACTAAAGCAGCTTTTCACGGCAGGCTTTTGGCGACAGACTCGCGAAGAGTATTACGAGAAGATCGAGCGCAAGACCGCGTCCCTTCTGCGGACGGCTAGTGAGACCGGAGCGATCCTAAGCGGCGCGCCGGAGGACCGGATCGGGGCCCTCCGTCAATACGGTTACTACCTCGGGATGGCGTTCCAGATCGTCGACGACGTGTTGGACTTCGTCGGCCAGGAAGCGGACATGGGTAAGCCGGTCGGTAGCGATCTCCGTCAGGGCATGATTACGCTGCCCGGACTTCGCTTGCTCGAGCTAGACCCAAGTAGTCGGGCCCTCCACCGAATCTTTGACGATGCCGACGCGAGTGACGACGCCGTGCGCGACGCGGTGAATGCGGTCAAAAACTCGGACGCGATTCCATTCGCCCTGGGCGAGGCCCGCCGGTTCGCCCAGCAAGCGGTTGGATATCTCGTCGACCTGCCCTTGACCCCCGGTCGACGAGCGCTCGAAAATCTCGCGGACTACGTCGTCGAGCGAGTTACCTAGTGTCCGGTCACAGTCTTCGTAGCGCTAGGCCTTCGAGGAGTCGAAGCTTTAGCTGGTCGAGCGTGGGTGGACCAGCTAAAGCTTCGACTCCTCGAAGGCCTCACCCGTTCCGTGACGAACCACAGATACTCGATCGACGTATCGCCATCGCTATCCCCGTCTTTCTCCCTCTCCCTCTGGGAGAGGGAAATTACGGCCCTCACCATCGAGCCCTTTACCGTGCGGGGAGGGAACTCCACCACTCTTTCCCGCAGACTGTCCTATCCGGACACGGCACCACCACTTCTACCTTCACCGGGTGCGATCTTGGCCCCTGCGTTAGTCGGTGCGACGCGCCTTGCCGATCTGGCCGCGGTCGTGCCCGGCGCAAGGGTGGTTGGCGATGGCACGCTTCCGGTCGAGAACATTGTCTTCGATTCACGCCAGGTCGCTCGGAACGACTTATTTGTGGCACTTTCCGGAACGGCCCTCGACGGTGCCAAGTTCGTCGCGGATGCGTTCCGTCTGGGAGCCGCGGCCGCGGTGGTCGAACGCGGCGAAGCGCTACCTTCAGGGTACGCCGGAGTCGTGGTGCCGTCCGCCCGGGTTGCCCTGGGCCTGATGTCCGCTGCCCGTGAAGGCTTTCCCTCGCGCGCGTTGCGCGTCGTCGGCGTCACCGGAACGGATGGAAAGACGACGACCTCAACCCTGATCGCCTCGGTTCTTCGCCATTCCGGACGCTCGGTTGGCGTCGTGTCGACGGTGAATGCCGAGGTTGGCGACGAACGGATTGATACCGGGTTCCACACGACAACTCCGGATGCCCCGGACCTGCAGCGCTATCTTGCTAGGATGGTGTCCAGCGGTGCGTCCGACGCGGTGCTCGAAGTGACCTCGCACGGTCTCGCCCAGGAGCGGGTGGCCGGCTGTGATTTTGACGTCGCGGTGATCACAAACGTGACCGGCGACCATCTTAACTATCACGGGACGTTTGATCGGTACCTCGCCGCGAAATGTCGGCTTTTCGAAGGTCTTAGCTCGTCGTTTCGTAAGCCAGGCATCCCAAAGGTCGCAATTTTCAATCTTGATGACGTCTCAGCCGACTTCATTCGGGCCATCGTGGTCGATCGTCAAATGACCTACGCCCTCGAGCGCCACGCCGACGTTCGGGCCCGTGGCGTCCGATTCAGCGCATCGGGCGCGGCATACGACGTGGAGACGCCGGCCGGGACGTTCCCGATCGAGCTGCGATTGACTGGCTGGTACAACGTGGCGAATTCGTTGGCTGCGATCGCGACCGCCACGGCGCTCGAGCTCACGCCCTCGGTTATTCAGAACGGCCTCGCGGCAGTGGACGGAGTTCGCGGTCGTTACGAACGGATCGACCTGGGACAGCCATTCGACGTTATCGTCGACTTCGCCCACACGGCGAACAGCTTCGAGCAGGTCCTGTCGCTTGCGAGGGAGCAGTGTCGACGGCGAGTTTTCGTGGTGTTCGGGTGCGCCGGAATGCGCGATCGTGAGAAGCGACCGCGAATGGGGGAGATCGCCGGCCGATTTGCCGACCGAATCTACCTGACCGCCGAAGATCCGCGAACCGAGGACCTGGAGAGCATTATCGAAGAAATCGCGTTGGGCTGCGCTCGCCAAGGACGACGAGAGGATGTCGACTTCTGGCGCATACCTGACCGGGCCGAAGCGATCGATCGTGCGATCTCCGACGCGGCGGACGGCGACCTGGTTTTGATCACCGGAAAGGGCCACGAGCAATCGATGTGCTTCGGGACGACCGAGCTGCCCTGGAGCGACCAAGAAGCGGCGCGAGCTGCCTTGACCCGGCGTCTGGTCCAGGGGTAACGGGAATGTCGGATTCCCATCGGCCCAGCGTCATCTACCTGTCTCCCCACTTCGACGACGTGGCGCTCTCCTGCGGAGGCTCCGTCGCAATGGACGCCGAGGATGGACGCGTGACCATCGTCACGGTCTTCGCGGGCCGACCGCCCGGCGAGCTCAATTCTTTCGCCCAGTTCCAGCACAATCGATGGGGTACCTCCGAAAACACCGTCGACGAGCGCCGAGTCGAAGACGCCGCCGCGATGATCGCGTTGAATGCCCAACCGCGCTGGCTCGACTTCCCGGATGCCATTTACCGAGACGATCTATACCTGTCCGACGCCGATCTGTTTGGTGACGTGAAATCCGGCGATTCGGCGACCGCCCGACGATTGAGCGACGCCCTCATTGAATTGGTGGAAGAAATCCGACCGACAAGAATGTACGCACCCCTGTCCGCCGGCGGGCACGTCGACCACCGTCTAGCTCGTAACGCGGCCCTGGCGTCGAGGCGCGCGGGGCTCGAGCTGTTTTTGTACGAGGACTTCCCCTACGCGGCTAGTGACGGTGCCGTCGAACGCGCAATTGCCGATCTCGACCGGTCCACGGAACCCCTCTACGTGGACATGACTCGCGTTATGTCAAAGCGTCTCGCGGCGATCGCCGCGTATTCGTCACAACTGACAACCATATTCCGCCATTATGGAACGTGGGACGACGTGGTTCGCGCCTACGCGCGTCGACTGAGCGGCGACGCTGGGGGCTACGCCGAGCGCTTCTGGCGCGTCGGCTAGTGGTTGGCCGCATGGCGATCGTTTGGTCGGGCGGTGTCTACGGAGATTGCTGAAGGGCGTCCCGGCCGAAAGACGAGATACGTCCCGGATTTGCCATCCGGAGTTCTCATCGGCTCTCGGCCGTGGTGCGACGATAAAGAGGCGGACGGCTTTCGACATTGTCATCCCGAGCCGCGGCGAAGGATCCCGGACGCACCCCAAGCCCATGATCCCTCGCCGCGGCACCGACGACAATAAAGCTCGTGGACGATCCAAGAGAACTGTCATTCCGAACCGCAGTGAGGAATCCCGGTCCGGACGACGCCCGGGACCCCTCGCCGCGGCTCGGGGTGACAGAGTCGGGTCCTCGGCCTCCCTTTTCATCCTCCCGGGTGGGCCAATTGCCTGGCTCTGCTCGGGATGACAGCGTCGGGACCTCGGACTCCCTTTTCATCCTCCCGGGTGGGCCAATTTCCTTTGTCTGCTCGGGATAACAGCGTCGATGTGAGCCAGTCGCCGTCGATTGTCGTGGGAGACTCAGCGAACTATCGGCTTGAAATCAGGAACATTGTTGCCGGATCGGGCCGATCCTTCACTTGCCGCTCAGAGCCTGCTCTAGTACTACAGCGACATTTTGATGGAAGAGGGGGTAGACTCTCGGTGAAGTG
>CAZBQK010000087.1:0-6551 GCA_964493975.1 uncultured Dehalococcoidales bacterium
GGGCTTCTTCCGCCCACATCTTCCAAAGCGCTCGTCCAAAGAGGGCTTGGTTTGAAGGACCGGGCGAATCCTGGCAGAATTACCAGGATCACCTCTGGTGGAAGTCGCGGTGCCTGATAGCCGGCTATCGCCTATCGTTTTGAATGTGCCGGTGCTACCTGGAGCCTACGGGCGGTTGTTTCTCGAGGGGGAGTCCACCATCCGTGGTGTTTCTTGTGGCACCTGCCTTAAACCCTCTCCTCGAGGCGCCTACTCCGACCGGCCTCTGCTAAAAGATGAGCCCCTTCTGTCGCGCCAGGTGAACTAATTCGGTCCGGGACGCCGCCGACATCTTCGCGAACAGGTTCGCCAGGTGGAACTGGACCGTGCGCTCACTGGTCGACAGTCGTTGCGCAATGTCGCGGTTCCGGAGCCCCTCCGCGACGAGGCGCAGCACGTCCATCTCGCGGGGCGTTGGGTTGTCGTCGGACGGCATGTTGCCCCGACCGAACGGAAAAGGCCCGGACGTCGATTGAAAATGAACGCCACCCCGAGCAATGATTCGCAGCGCATCGACTAGCTCGCGGGACGATGCCGCTTTGGGTAAGTAGCCACGGACGCCAAGCCGCACCAGCGCCCTGGCGTACTGCTCGTTGTCGTAGCCAGTTAGGACCACGATCCTCAGCTCCGGCTGGGTCTGGCCAATAATCTCGGCGACCTGGACCCCGTTCAGTCTCGGCATGCTTATGTCAAGCAAGAGAATATCCGGTTTCAGGCGATGGGCCATAGCTACGGCCTCTTCGCCGTCCACGGCCTCGCCGACAATCTCGAGGTCATGCTCGGCTTCGAGGAGAAGGCGCGTCCCTTCGCGAGTAATCGTGTGGTCGTCGGCTAAAAGCACCTGGACCCGGTCTCTCATGCGGCCTCCTGAGGAGATGACGGACGAGATGGCGCGACGTCCGGCCGGCCGGTCGAAGGCCCAATACGCGCCGATACCTCGGTCCCCGCTCCGGGGTGGGAAACGATCACCAGCTCCCCGCCAAGCTGAGCAACCCGCTCGCGCATCGAAGCCAGTCCGATGTGACCGGTACGAAGCAAAGCGGTCAAGGCCGGCGGAACCACAAAACCGCGGCCATCGTCTCGAATCGAAAGCACAACCTCGTCGTCGGCGGCAGTTAAACGGATCCAAGCCCTTTCTGCCTCGGCATGCCGGGATATATTCGCCACCGCCTCGCGGGCGACTCGATAGAGTGTTTCTTCGACTGCCTCTGACAGTCGCCGGTCGTCGGGAAATCCAGATTGGAGAAAACTAACGACTAAATTCTCGTTCAAGCTTGTTCCTCGGGCAAGGCTCTCGAGCGCGGCAACTAAACCCAAATGGGACAATTCCGACGGATACAAATCGGTGCAAATGCTCCGAAGCTCGTAGGCAGCATCCTGCCCACGCTCGGCCAGATCGTGTAGGCGCTGCTGGAGAGTTATTGAATCGCTGCTGCGGCTGGTGATATGTTCGGCGGCGCTTTCGGCCTGGCGCACCAGTGCGAGGACAGTGTGAAGCGCACCGTCGTGGAGGTCCTGGGCTAGCCGCTTCCGCTCCGCATCTCGAACTTGGAGCAATTGATCGCGAAGCAGCTCCAGCTCGTTTACCTTTGCCTGCAAACGCTCGACCAGAAGCGAGTTTGCGAGGGCGACCGCGGCCTGGCTAGCGACCGTCTCGGCAAGAGTGAGATCCTTTTCGGTGAATTCGGCGCGCGATTTCTTGAGACCCAGGATGATTGCACCGCTTTCCTCGCCGTTTGCGACAAGTCGAATGACCGCGCCAGACGTCGCCGAACCATGCCCAGACAGCTGAGCGAGAAGCGCCGGACTAACTGACTGATCGCAGTAATCGCCGCAAGCACCCCGGACGACGAGCTCTCCCCGAGGCTCGCGTACGATCACGGCGACGCCGGTCAGGTTCATTGCGCTCGCCAAGGATTCAGACAGGCTGACCAGGAGATCTTCGACGGGAGCCACTGACGCCAATTTCGCGCCGGTGACCCGCAGAATCTCCGCGTAGTCGTACCGATCGCGATAGATCAGGCGATCGATTTGGAACCGTAGCCAATTCTGAACCGGGGTGAAGCTGAGCGTCACAATGGCGAAAAACACGAGCGCGACGTCGGAGCCCAACCTCTGGCTGGGCGTCATCAGATCGACCGCGGCCAGAAAAAGGGCGTAGCAACCGGCGAGTAGGAGGGTCATCCCACCGTAGACCAGGGTACGTCCGACGACGACGTCAACGCCCAATAATTTGTGGCGAAATATGGAGTACCCGAAGCAGAGCGGTAGGAATGCGGTGCTAACGGCGGCCACGCCGGGCTCAACCAGCCTGGGAGCGCCGAGACCAGCCGGAATAAGGCAAAGGACGCTGATTGGCAGAACCGCGACCGATATGCCGATGAGAAGAATCCGCACCTGGACCCGGAGGGCGGGCGATCGGGCAGTCACGAGAATTCGAATAAGCCAGGCGACCGATCCCAGACAAAACGCGGCAAGCAGAGTAAACAAAATCGCCTGTGCGGTATCGAACCAGTCGGAGTTGGTGTAGCCCAGCACGACGTAGACGATGCCGACGACAACGCCCGCGGCGGCGAGTCCGTTGAATATACGTCGTAACCGCGGCGCCGGAGGCGAGCCGGTGACAAACCATACCAGGAAGCTCAGTGAGAGCGACGGCACGAGGCTCAGCGCCACGATCTCGAGGATATCGGCCCACAGAGCGTCGACCCGCGCGGGCCCATCTGACGACAGTACGGCGGCGATTGCCAGGTTCATGAGAAAGAACCGGCCGACAAGTGGATCCTTCGGCTTGAGCAGTCGAATGGATGTCGCGAGCGCCCAAAAAATCAGCGCGACGACGAATAGACCAATCGGCTGCGCGAGGGTGACCCATGACCCGCTACCCCGGGTGATGTAGAGGACCCTTTCCTGACCGCCGCGAAGGACAGTCAGGCTCGAGGCGTTTTCGAAATTGAGACCCGGATCGGTCAGCCGTCCGGCGGTCGGTCTGGCCCCGTCGACCGCGACGACGACGTCGCCTACTTGAACGCCAGCCGATCGCGCTGGCCCCTCACGGTCAACCTGAGTGATGACCCACACGTCGTCAATCTGTCGAGCGTCAACTCCGATGGCTGGCTTAACGTAGCCCGTTAGAAGGGGTAGAATGAGAATCACGAAAGTCGCCGCCGACACGGCCAGCGGGCCGTACCAGGACCGACGAGCAAGCCCAGCTACTTGCGAGAGTACCGCACCTATCACATGAATCGACTCACGAGCCCCAACCTAGGTCCCTGACGCATCGTATCTGACCACGACCAGACATTGCCTGTCAATTCTGCGAGTATTGCGAAAGGTGGCTTCATCCGAGGCCTTCCTTGACACTTCCCAAAGCGCGTGGTATTTTGTTCACGAAACTGGTCAAGATTATCGACAAATCGTCCTCGGGGAGGGGTGGTGGCCCGTATCGTCGAAAGCGTCCTCGATCTCGTCGGGGATACCCCTCTCGTCCGGCTCTCGCGTCTTGCCGAACCGGGTTCGGCGACGATATTAGGGAAGCTTGAATCACGCAATCCCGCGGGCAGCGTCAAAGATCGAATCGCGATCGCAATGATCGACGAAGCCGAGCGCAGCGGGCGATTGAAGCCTGGCTCGACTATCGTCGAGCCGACGAGCGGGAACACCGGAATCGGGCTCGCAATGGTCGCGGCAGTTCGCGGATACCGCCTTGTTCTGACAATGCCCGACGACATGTCGCTCGAGCGGCGGACCCTGCTCTCGCTCTTTGGCGCCGAGCTCGAGCTAACTCCCGCGATTGAAGGTATGTCCGGAGCGGTCTTTGCCGCCGAAGAGCTGGTTCGCCGGCACGGGTATTTTATGCCCCAGCAATTCCTTAATCCGGCCAATCCTCAAGTCCATCGACAAACGACCGCGCGCGAGATCCTCGAAGCGACTGGCGGAGCGATCGACGCGCTCGTGGCCGGCGTTGGCACTGGCGGCTCGATCACCGGAATCGGGGAAGTGCTCAAGGAGTCGCTGGCGGCGAGTCGTCCGGATTTCCTAGTCGTCGCGGTCGAACCGAGCCGCGCGGCGGTTCTCAGTGGTGGTCGGCCGGCGCCTCACGGAATTCAGGGAATCGGCGCCGGGTTTGTACCAGGCGTCTTGAACCGCTCGATCATCGACCGCATCGTGACGGTCGGCGACGACGATGCGCTGATGACGGCTCGACGCCTTGTCCGATTTGAAGGTTTGCTGGTGGGTATCTCGGCCGGGGCGAATGTCTTCGCCTCCTCCATCATCGCCCGCGAGCTCGGACCCGACAAGACGATCGTAACAATCCTTTGCGATACGGGCGAACGGTACCTTTCTACATTTCAGGCATCTCGGTGACCGGTTATGGCCATCCGCGTCTACATCCCGACCCCATATCGCGACCTCACGGCGGGACGAGGACACGTTCAAGCGAATGGACGAACGATCTCGGACCTCGTCGCGGATCTCGAGCTTCAGTTTCCGGGCATCGGAGGACGGATTAGCGTTAACGGTTCGGTTCGGCATCACGTGAACGTATTCGTCAACGGCCAGGAGATGCGCTGCCTCGACGGCGACGCGACGGCCCTCGCCGATGGCGACGAGGTTGCATTTATTCCCGCGCTCATGGGGGGCCAGGGGGACTCGAACCTGGATACACCGACCAACCTATGGGTTATTTCTCCAAGAACGTCGAGGAAGATGTGATCGAAATTACCTGCGCTCACCGGGACGAGATCATTGCCCACGCGCGCGAGGATTTTCCCAATGAGTGCTGCGGATTACTGTTTGGCACGGGCTCGACCGCGACCTACTTTATGCGCATGGAAAATGTCGAGCACAGCCCGTTGAACTATCGCGTCGACGGGAAGGCCCTGATCAGTGCCTTTCAGGAGATGGACGATCGAGGTCTCGACCTGATCGGGATCTACCATTCTCATACCCATTCACCGGCGATGCCGTCGCGAACCGACATCGCCCTCGCGGGATATCCGGACGCCCACTACCTCATTGTGTCTCTCGCCGATCAGGAAAAGCCGGATCTCCGAGCGTTCACCATCGTCGACGGGGTCGTGGCCGAACAGGAGGTGGTGGTACGGTAAGACTATCGACGCGCTCGGAATACGGGATTCGGGCCATGCTCGAGCTGGCTCACGAATACGGTCGCGGGACCATTCAGAGCCACGAAATTGCGACCCGACAGGATATCCCGGAGCCGTATCTCAACCAGTTACTGACCCAGCTCCGAAAGGCCGGGCTCATCACCAGCCGACGTGGCCCGGGAGGCGGACACTGTCTCGCGCGGCCGGCCAGCGAGGTCAACCTCGCCGACCTCATCACCGCGCTGGAAGGACCCTTGACCCCGTCCGACGACGGCGGCGAAGGGCGCCACGGCGCCTGCTTCGCTTTGCGGGAAGTGTGGACTGAAGTCAATAAGCAGGTCGAGCAGATTCTCCGTTCTCGGACGCTTGCCGACCTCGCCGAGCGAGAAAAGCGACGCTCATTTACGTATTACATCTGACCCGGGCACTGGGTCGTGGCAAGAGTGGCTAAGGAGGCGAAAGTCATGCCAGTTCAACGTTTTTCCGAGGAGCAAATCCGCCGATATCATCGGCACATCATCATGGATAAGGTCGGCCCGATCGGCCAGCGTAAGCTGCTGAACGCGCGGGTTCTCCTCCTTGGCGCGGGTGGCCTCGGCTCGCCGGCCGCGCTCTATTTAGCCGCGGCCGGGGTTGGTACCCTGGGAATCGTCGACTTCGACACGGTCGATCTGTCGAACCTGCAGCGGCAGATCCTTCACCGGACCGACACTGTCGGGATGCTCAAGGTCGATTCAGCGGCGCAAACCATCGCCGGTATCAATCCGGACGTCAACGTCGTCAAGCACCCGGTTCCCCTTCGGTCGGATAACGTTTTCGACATCATCAAGGACTACGAGATCATCGTCGATGGGACCGACAATTTTCAGACTCGTTACCTTATTAACGACGCCTCGGTGATGACCGGAAAGACGGTTATCCACGGCAGCATCTTTCAGTTCGACGGGCAGGTGACCGTGTTCAAACCCGGTGCTGGTCCGTGCTACCGCTGCCTTTTTCCGGCTCCACCACCACCGGGATCTGTACCAAACTGCGCCGAAGCCGGTGTTCTGGGCGTCCTTCCCGGCATCGTCGGCAGCCTCCAGGCAGTCGAGGCTATCAAGCAGATTCTCGACGAGGGAGATCCGCTGGTCGGTCGCCTTTTGATCTTCGACGCTCTGGCGATGGAGTTTTCCGAGGTGAAGATCCGTCGCGATCCGAACTGTCCGATGTGCGGCGATAACCCCACGATTCACGAGCTCATCGACTACGAAGAATTCTGCGGGGTGCCATCGCGCGACGCCGTCGGCGTTCATTAGAGGAGTGTCCCAATTCGATAGGGCGGTCCCAGGAGTCGTATGATAAGCTGGTAAAGCGCGCCAAAACACCAGAAACTTAGGCAACGGGGGTAACATTTAGAGC
>CAZBQK010000087.1:6561-12242 GCA_964493975.1 uncultured Dehalococcoidales bacterium
GGCGTGACCCACTTCGATAGGGCGGACCCAGGAGACTAAGCTTCAGCTGGACACGCGCTTGACCAGCTGAAGCTTCGACTCCTGGGATTACTTGACGCTCGAGTAAGCACTATATTGTTCTCAGGAGTGAAACTGACGCCGCTTTCACTCCTGACGTAATGGTCAAATAAGCAAACGGAGGCTGCCGTGACACTGCCGGTCCGGGTCGGGCTGTGCGTTGACCAGAACTTGCCTTACGCGACAATGGTCGACCGCTGGCAGCTATTCGATGCGCTGGGCTACGACAGCGCCTGGGTTTGCGACCATTACCTCCAGCCGAGTCGACCGACCGGTCCTTACTTCGAAGGGTGGACTCTCCTTGCCGCGTTAGCGGCGCGAACGGAGCGAATCCGGCTGGGCGTCCTCGTCAGCAGCAACACGTTTCGCCATCCCGCGCTGCTGGCTAAAGAGGCCGTGACCCTCGATCACATTAGCAATGGTCGGCTAGACGTCGGTATTGGCGCGGGCTGGTACGTCCCGGAGCACGAGGTATTTGGCCTCGATTTCCCGGCTCCCCCCGAGCTCGTGGGACGGTTTCGCGAAGCGATCGAGATCGTCGACCATTTGTTGCGCCACGAGCTTACGACCTACTCCGGCCGATACTATCAACTCAACGAGGCCCCGATGCGGCCGCGACCGGTTCAGACCCCACGGCCGCCGTTTACTCTCGGCGCCCACGGTCCGCGAATGCTTCGCATTGTCGCGGAGTATGCCGACACCTGGAACTCATTCGGCACGCCAGACCAGATGCGAGAGCGCAATCAGATCCTGGACCACCACTGCCGGACGATCGGGCGTGATCCAGAGTCGCTTCGCCGATCGCTGTACGGCTGGGCGAGCATGATGCCTCAAGACCCCTGGGCATCCGTCGCCGCTTTTGAGGACGTGGTCGAGATTTACCGGGCGGTGGGCGTCTCGGAATTCATCATCGACGCCCCGAGTCCGAACCAGTTTCCGATCGTAGAAAAGGTCGCGAGCGACTTGCTGCCGAGGTTCCGATCGGAATGACCGGCCGCGGGCCGGACGCTTGTCAGCGGAGAGTTCTCTGAGCGGCGTCGAGGAGGCGGAGCCAGGCTGGCTCCGGAGCGCTGGTTGGCGTCGGTTGAAGGGCGTAGCCGCCCGCGGCAAGTGATTGAGCCCGATCGCGAAGCGAGGTCGCCGCGGCGATCGGGGTTTGTTCTCCGGCCATGACCGATCGGGCGACTTGGACCATCACGCGCTCGGCGCGGACGACGGCCACCGGTAGCGTCAGCGGAGCGGGTTGTCCCAGTGTCGCGAACTGAAAGTTGCGCGCCGGGTCGCCTCGGGCGCCGCTCGCGAAGACCGGATAGTTCGGGTCGCGGTCCCAAAAGGGCCCGCGGGTGAGAAAAGCGTAGGGTGGCACGACCGCCCCGAGTCCCGCGCTCACCACACCTTCGTACCGTTTCGGTTGGAGTAATGCGTCGACAAACCGCTCGGAGAGGTCGCCATTTGTCCGAGAATCAAACACGACGAACAAGCTCGTCGCCGCCGCGGTGAACCATCCCGTGGGCCCGGCGGGATACGGAAGGACCTGGATCTGACTGGCCAGTTTCGGGTTATCGCTCACAATGCGCGCGTACAGTCCCCCGTGGTCGAGCGTTTGGGCAATCGTACCCGTCGTGAGCGCGGAGGCAAGCTGCTCCATCGACCAATCGAGAACCCCGGGCGGCGCGACCGGCGAGCCAGACTCGTCACGGTAAAGTGCCGCGAGCGCCCCGAGTCCGGGAACAGCATCCGGCGGATTGAGGTTCACTCCGTACCCGGCCGGGTCAAATAGCCCGGCGCCGTGATCGAGGAGCGATACCTGGACGAAGTTGTCAGCCGCATCGCTAACGGGAAGCGACGCACCCCAACCGTAACGGCCGCCGGAGAGGTTCGTCAGTTTTTTCGCCAGGGCCCGCGTATCATCGAATGTCTTCGGCAACGGTTGCTGACTTGTCTTCAGAAGATCCGAGCGAACGAGCGTTCCAACGCCCAGGCTCAGGTGGGGTATCGCCCAGACCGGCGCTGGCTGGTTGGCTGGACGATCGGCGAAAGGCCCGGCCGTGGTGAGATCGCGCATTGGGGGAAACAGATCGCCGTTCACTCCGACGACCCGATCGAGCAAATCCTTGACGTTACGCAAAACACCCCGGGCCGCGAGCGGAGCGGCGTCCGCGCTTCCAACCAGCGCCACGTCGGGGAGCAGTTTTGAAGCAGCTGCGCTGGCAAGTCTTGCTTTAAGGCTCGTCGCCGTTTCCACTTGAAGAATCATCCGTCCGCCCACGTCCCGGGCCGCCACGTCGATCTGCCCGGCGAGAAGTCGCTGGACTGCCGGCGTCGGATACTCAAGCGCGAGCAGGGTCATCGTTGGCGGGGGACCCGGAGTCGGGGCTGAGCGGCAGCCACCGACCGCTAACGCCCCCAGCACGAGCGTAGTACGGAGAAATGAACGCCGCGACTTGCGGGTTTTGACGTGTGGGTTCACGCGGAGGATCATACCACGCCAGTTCCGCGATTGCCGGCTGCCCCTGTTCGCGACCGACCCAGCCAGGTAGAATGGGACGCGATTTGGACCAACCGGTCGAGTTCTCCGTCCTCGATCGATCGAGCCTCCGGTGAGGAGTTCAGGGTGAATCGGCGAACGCACGTTGGTCCGGCCACGACCGGATCGACCACGCGGGAGATCGTCCTCGGCCTGCCGTACAAATGGATTGCCCTTGGCGTGACGACGGTTGGCGCTTTAATGTTCGCCATCGACGGCTCGATTGTCGTTCTGGCGCTTCCATCGATGATGACCGACCTTCACGCCGACCTGGCAAGCATGATCTGGGTCCTGATGGGCTACAGCCTCCTGAGCACAGTCGCTCTCCTGACTTTTGGACGACTTGCCGACCTGGTTGGCCGGGTTCGGATGTACAACCTCGGCTTCGTCGTTTTCACGATCACGTCCGTCCTCTGCGGCATCGCGACGACGAGCGAAGGGCTGATTGTCGCCCGAATGCTCCAGGGGGTTGGCGGTGCCATGTTGTTGGCCAACAGCATGGCGATCATTACCGAGGCTTTTCCTCCCGAAGAGCGCGGGCGCGCCATGGGAATCAATTCGGTCATCTGGGCGGTCGGCAACATCGCCGGTCCGCTCGTCGGCGGTCTGATTCTGGCAACCGCATCGTGGCGATGGGTATTCCTCGTCAACTTGCCGATTGGTATTGTCGCGACAACGATCGCCTTTCTCCTCCTTCACGAGATTTCGTCGCGGAATCAGGGCGAAAGCTTTGATGTCCTTGGCGCTTTACTCTTTAGCGGGGCGTTGGTCTCGCTCCTTTTCGCCCTCAACCGAGGAATCGCCCTCGGCTGGACCTCGACGATTATCATCGGTCTATTCGTCTTGTCGGTCGTCCTTTCAATTGTGTTCGTCGCGCACGGCCGGGTCGCCAAACACCCGATCCTGGACTTTCGGTTATTTTCAAACCGGGTTTTTACCGCCGCCGTCACCACGTCCACCTTTCAGTCGCTCGCCATTTTCTCGGTGAATCTCCTGGTCGTCTACTATTTGGAAGTCGTTCAGGGACAGTCACCCTTTAGCGCGGCGCTTGCTCTGGTCCCACTGTCCATCGCCAACTCGGTGCTCAGCCCATTTGGCGGGATGTTGGCGGACCGGCTTGGGCCTCGACGGCCGGTGGCGGTTGGGCTTCTGGCTCAGGCCGGCGGACTGATCGTGTTGAGCACCCTTCAGGTACGCTCGAGTTACGTCCACGTGGTTCTCGGGCTCATCCTGGTCGGAATCGGCAGCGCGCTGTTCTGGGCCCCAAATACCAGCGCGGCGATGGGTTCGGCGCCGCGGAATCGATTGGGCGTCGCGTCGGCTACCCTGGCCACCTGGCGCAACACCGGAATGGTCGTCAGCTATGCCCTCTCTCTCGCGATTGCCGCCGCGGGCATTCCGGCCGATGCCCAGGTCCAGCTTTTTCTTGGAAACTCGGTCAATCTGCCAGAACCGGTCGCCGCCGCCTTCGTGGACGGCATGCACGCGACTTTTCAGCTGTCGATCGCTATCTGCCTTCTTACGGCTATTGGCTGGTGGTTCGCCGCGTCCCCGGCCGACCGTCCGGTCCGTCGGGACAACTTGACCAAAGGGCTTGTCGTCGGAGAGTGATGCGATCGACCGTTTGAGCCAGGAGTACGCGGAGCTTCTCGACGAAGCCGACCCGCTTCGGGGATGTCGCGACCGATTCTATGTTCCGGTGGATCGGATCTATCTCGACGGAAACTCGTTGGGTCTCGCATCGCGGGACGCGGAGGCGGCCATTCTCCAGGCGCTTGACGCCTGGAAGGTCCACGGAATCGAAGCGTGGACCCATGCCGAACGACCGTGGTTCACTTATGCGGAAGATCTCGGCCGAAAGCAGGCTCACCTTGTGGGCGCCCAACCGAACGAAGTCGTCGTGACCGGATCGACGACGATCAACCTTCATACTCTCGTCGCAACGTTTTACCAACCGGACGAACGGCGAGTTCGCATTATCGCGGATGAGCTGAATTTCCCGTCCGACGTGTACGCGTTGGAAAGCCAGCTTCGCCTTCGCGGTCGCGACCCGCGGACCGATCTAATTCTGGTCAGGAGTCGAGACGGACGAACCATCGACGAGGATGACGTCGTCGAAGCGATGACCGACGACGTGGCTCTCGTTCTCCTACCTTCAGTTATGTATCGAAGCGGTCAGCTACTCGACGTCGCTCGATTGAGCGCCGCCGCGCGGGACCGAGGAATATCGATTGGCTTCGACTGCAGCCATTCGGCCGGCAGCATTCCGCACCGCCTCCACGATTGGGGCGTCGACTTCGCGTTCTGGTGCAATTACAAGTACCTCAACGCCGGGCCAGGCTCGGTCGCCAGCCTATTCGTCCACGAAAAGCATTTTGGCACAACGCCAGGTCTGGCGGGGTGGTGGGGCTCTCGAAAGGATCGTCAGTTCGACATGTCGCTCGGCTTCGAGCCCGCGGCGGACGCTGGCGCGTGGCAGATCGGAACCCCGCCGATCCTGGGCCTGGCTGCCCTTGGCGGCTCGCTCCAGATCTTCGCCGATGCCGGCATCGATCGGATCCGGGAGAAATCGCTTGCCCTGACCGATTATCTGATTGCGCTCGTCGACGCGAAGCTAACCGGCGCGTCGATCGGCTTTTCAGTCGGAACGCCGCGCCGAGCGGAGCGTCGCGGCGGCCACGTCGCGCTGGAACATCCCGAGGCAACCCGCGTCGCGAAAGCGCTGAAGGCGCGGGGCGTCATTCCCGACTTTCGTCCCCCCAACGTTATCCGTCTGGCCCCCATCCCCCTGTACACCAGTTTCGCCGAGATCTGGCGCACGGTTGAGATTCTACGGGAGATCGTCGACCGGGGAGAGCACCTTCGTTTCAGCGGAAACCGAGAGACGGTCGCATGAGGCTAGAACGACATACAGCCTTGCATCCGCCCGTCGGTAGAGACGTTTCGCGGAAACGTCTCCGTTTTTCCCCGCCCCGAGAACCACCGCCACGACGGATGGATGGAGAGACGCTCGGGTCGTACCTTCGACCACCGGTCGCGTCGGATGGCCGGCCCGACGAAGGCGGGAGACGTTTCCGCGAAACGTCTCTACCCGGAG
>CAZBQK010000088.1:0-342 GCA_964493975.1 uncultured Dehalococcoidales bacterium
CAGTTCCATCTGTCGCACGTCCGAGAACGTTTGACCGCATATTTGTACAAACCGTGACGAAGTATGCTCCGACTTGGCTGTAATCGTAATGACGAAGACGGATCGAGCGTCGATGGTGGATTAAAGGGTTGTAGCCCGTCATCTGTTCATCGCCCAATAGTAAATTAGCGGCAGCAAAGGACGATCGGAATGCTTTGCGATTCTCCTCTACCCCGTAGGTTGACTGCGAAAAATGGACGAAGGTTTTCACGCCGGGGAGATGACCCGGTAGGGGCGGGTCGGGAACCGCACCCGGTATCGTTAGAACGCACCAATAAAAGCACCAAACCACCATTCCCCCCC
>CAZBQK010000088.1:352-12062 GCA_964493975.1 uncultured Dehalococcoidales bacterium
TCGCGGAGTCGAGGCTTTAGCCGGTCGTTCCCCCGCCGCTCGATTGGTGGCTGGCCGCTCAGCCCGGTTCCGGCGCGCTTATCGCGCCCGGTACAACTAGCTACTTTCGCCGCCCTCGATTATGACCTTCGCAACGTCCGCCAGCCCGGCACAGCTCCACCGCGCTCGACTGTCTTCCTGGCGGACAAGAATTCCCCGCATCCCGGCTCTCTCCGCGCCGAGGACGTCGGCGACGATATTGTCCCCGACCATCCACGCCTCACGAGGGCGACCAGCGGCTTCGAGCGCGAGTCGGAATATCTCGGGATGCGGCTTTTCGTAACCGGCGGTGCCGGAGTTGGTGATGTGGTCAAAGGCCGGCCGAAGCTCAAGCGCGTCGAGGATCGAAGGAAACTCGGGGACGTGATTCGTAATCATTCGATGGCGCCATCCGGCCGCCGACAGAGCTGCTAGTGTCGGGACGGTATCCTCGTAAAGTGAGTAGGTGGACGGATCTAAGCAGCGAACGCGAACCTTTCGAGCCGCTTTTCGCGCCACGGCGGGGCCTACTCCAGCCGCCACGTAGGCTCTCTCGAACACCGGCTCCAACACCTGCCAGTATCGATCCGGGTCGGCCAAATGGGGGTGTGGAATCTCGGGGGTGTGCCAGCAGAACCCTTCTCTCAGATACGGTCGGAGGTCGGCGACGGTGATGCCGTGATCGGAATCATGGTCGGCGAGGACCGCAAGCAACGCACCGGACCAGTTCTCCGGTCGGTACCCAAGGGTGCCGTCGAAATCCCAGAAAATGATGCGGTCCTCATTCACCGTCAGTACCTCGGGATCGGTTCGACGTGCTCGACGAGGTCAACGGCAATGGCATTCTGGTCTATCGGTCTACCGTCCGCGACGCCGCTATGTCGCGCCCACCGTCGAAAGAAACCGCTCCGCCGTTCCGCCCAGAATGTCCGCCCGCTGCTCGTCCGTGAGAAAGTCGCAATGCTTCCGGACCCAGTCCAACATCTGGCGGTAGGTCGCCGCGCGCAGGACCGGTGGGTAATCGGTCCCCCACATAATCCGATCGGCGCCGAAGGTATCGACTGCCCAGCGAACGAACTCCTGCGCTTTGGGGAAGGGGTACTCTTCGCCTCGCTCCACCATCGTCGCGACCGCAAGGTCGACCCAGCCGTTGGGATGCTTCGCCAGAAGCGCTCGCTCCTGCCAACCTTCCCGCGGCGATGGACCGCCGACGTGACAGTTGACGAACGGAAGGTTCGGAAACGCGTCGATCACCTTGCGAAGAGCCGATATGTCGTCCGGGGGCGAGGCAATGAGGTCGAGGGCAAGCGGCCGCTTGAGCTGATTCAGCCGCTCCCAGATTTTCCATTCACGATCGCCGTCGAAGCGAAAATCAGGTCGGAGCCGACGGGTCGACGCCACTTCGACTTTAAGGCCGATCATACCGGCTTCGACGAGCCTTTCGAGCTGGTCCGGCGCGTCGGCCTGGTCCATCGTTCCGAGGTAGGCGTACCCGACGAAGCGATCCGGCCACGTCTTCAGGCACTCGAGGACGGTCTCGTTCTGATCGCCGTACATGTGATGCTGAACCAGGAACGCTCGATCGACTCCGGCGTCGTCGAGGTAGCCGAGGAGGACCTCGGGTGGGCTGCACGTTGGATCGAAGGAAGGTGGGAGTAACTGGCGAATGGTGCCCTCATCCCGAGCCTTTCCGTAGCGAAGGGGCTGCCAGAAGCCGGTCATGGTCCGAGCCACGTGGCAGTGGACGTCGATAATCATTCTTTCCTCATCTTGAAGCTAGAAGGTGTTAACCCACTCGCTCCCGGTCGCCTCGCGCGACCAGGTTTGAACGAGGGGAGTGAGCTCATCCCACAACGCGTCCGGGATCACCACGCGGCCGGCCGCGGCGTTTGCCTGGGCTTCCGCCGGGGTGATTGCGCCCGGGATCGAGGTCGTCACCGCCGGGTGACGGGTGAGAAATTGCAGGGCGACGGCAACCAGCGGTACCCCGTGCCGGTCGCAGACCTCTTCGATTTGCGCAACCCGGGCAAGCACCTCCGGCGAATAATTCCGTCGAAAGTGTCCTGCCCAGGATTTGGGGCCAGTAGCTAAAAGACCCTTTTCCAGCGGCGTTGCGATCACGATTCCCATCCCGAACTTGATCGCGGCTGGAAAGATTCGCTCGGTCGCGCGGAGGTTCAAGAGACTGTAGGCTTCTGGGACAACCGCGACCTCGAACTCGCCGGTCTCGATGTAGGGCGCATTCTTGTCCGGGTTGTTGACCGCGATTCCGACGTGCCCGACGACGCCTTGCGACTGCAACTTGCGTAAAGCGCCAAGGGTGCCGTCGGCGGCCATGACTCGGGGAAGAAGCTCGCTCGGCGCGTCGTGAATGTGGACGATTGGAAGGTGGGCAAGACCCAGTCGCTCGAGGCTTCCCTCGATGCAGCGCATCGACACGTCGTAGGAATAATCAAACGGTTCCGGTAGGTGGCCCACCTTGGTCTCGACGATCGCGTTCTTCGCCAGATCCGGCCGTTCGCGCAGCGCCCGCCCAACGATGCGCTCGCTAGCGTGGCGCTGGTAGAGCGGAGCCGTATCAATGAAGTTGATCCCGGCTTCGAGCGCCGCCCAAACCGTTTGAACGCCAAGATCTTCGTTCGTGACGCCATCTTTCTGACCGATAGGCCCACCGCCAAGGCCAATCGTCGTGACGTCGAGGCCGGTTCGGCCGAGCATTTTGCGAGGTAGGACGGTCCGGGGAGTTGAAGCAGCCATCGAATGGTTCTCCTAGCGAGCTGGAGCAGGTTCCAGACGCTAGAATACACCATCAACTCAGGCGAATCAGCCGACAACCCTACCGGTGTTCGTCCAAGGTCACCTCGTGCCACCACTCCTCTCGTGATGCCGTCTCCACACCGTCCATCTGCTGCCGCGTCCGTTGGAAGGCGTCGGTGGCATGCCAGGCTTCCCAATCCGCCCGGGTGTCCCAGGTGCCGATGACAATCCGTTTGTTGATCTCCCCGGCCGGGATACTCAGCTGGACGCCGACCCACCCGGGCTGCTTCTTCACCGCGTTCACCCGTTCGCGAAAGGCGGCGTCCCAGCTGGGCTCTTTTCCGGGTTCAATGGTGACGCGGGTCACAATGGTCATCATCGTCATTCTCCCAAGGTTTCTCGCACTTTTCATTTTTACCACTATTCGCGCCCGGTTGTCAGTACGAACTGATCGGCGACGATCCAGGTCAGTGAGGTTAGGAGCGACCGGTAAGAATCGAAGCGAGAGCCGCGGGAGTGTTGGTCGTGAACTGGTCGACGCCCGCGTCGAGGAGGCGGCGGGCGTTTTCAACCGCCGTGGGGTTGTCGGCATCCAGCGTCCAGGCGTCGAGCTTGATCCCTCTTTGGTGCAGCGCGTCCGCCCAATTGAAGCCATCGTCGAGACACTGGGCGAGGAAGCGATGGTTGATGTAGAAGGTCGTGACGCCAGGAACCAGACCGATGAGCGCCTGGCAACGATCGGCAAGGTATTCGGTCGTTGGCCAGATGCGATGCTGGGCAATGGGATGATCGTCCCAATAGCCGTAGGCGCCCCGAGCCCGGGGCGGGGTCGTCGACTCGGATCCGGACGATCGACTGCGCCAGTCGAGGTAAAAGTGGACGTCCAGTCCTAGCTCAAGCCAGGGCGCCAACGCTCTCAGGCGGCGCAGCTGCCAGTCGGCCTCCGAGCTCACCAGGACTCGGCGACCGAGCGGCTCGAGCAGGCGGACTAGTCGGCGCAGCGGTTCGTCCGTCGGAAAAGGAGCCACGTTCTTGAAGTCTACCTGCAGGCGCGATTCTCCACCGGCCACGGCCAACTTCGAGACAACGTCGCTCAGTCGCGGGACGCGATACGACGTCGCCATCCCGTCGCGCTTGAAAAAGAGGCCAGCCGCTCGTTCGGCGGAACACTCCGCGACCGCTCCCGTACCAGTTGTCTCCGACCGCAGGTCAGAATCGTGGACGAGCAGGTAGTCCGAGTCGGCCAGCGCGGTGGCATCGACCTCGATCCACGCCGCGCCCAGCTGGAGACAAGCGTCCACTGCTTCAATCGAGTTTGGCAGTCCTCGGCCATCGTTCGCGGCCATATGGTGGACGATACTGGGCACCTACGCCCCATCCGCGAACCGCGGAATGACCTCGGATCCAAAGAGGCGAACGGACCGGCGAACCTGGTCCGGCGTGGCGTGACCAGAAACGCCGAAGCCGCAGTTGAAACGGCCACACCCCGTGCTCTGGCGCAGCTCTTCGATTCGGGCGGCGACCGTGTCCGGGCCGCCGACGATGGCGAACTCACGCTCGAACTTCTCCGAGTCGAGCTGTTCCTCGTCGACGACGAAGCCGCGCTGAATGTGCCCGGAGGTACGAAAGCCCTCGGCGAGGGTTGCCATCGCCCCGCGAGATTCGTCGCGGGCCCGTGCATCGGTTTCGGCGACGAAGACGAAGCGACCGAGGGTAATGTCCTCGGGTCCTAGCGTGCGCCCGGCCTCGGCGGCGCCTTTGCGAAACGCCTCGATGTCGGCGTAGGTGTAGCTCATCGCCTGGATCACGCCCTCGATCAGGCGATATCCGCCGCTCGCCACCCTCCTGACCGAAGCGGGATCTCGCGCGCCAATGAAGATCGGCGGGTGCGGACGCTGGATCGGCTTCGGACTGAGGACGACATCCTCGTAGTGGAAGAAGCGCCCGTGATGATTGATCGGCCCTTCGGCGAGCCACAGGTTTTGAATAACGCCCAGCGCTTCGTAAAAACGGTCGGTCCTCTCTTCAATTGGGCTACCGAAACCAAGGTGGTAGCGGGGTAGCCCACTCCGGGAAATACCGAAGTTGACTCGGCCCTTGCTCATCACATCGAGGGTCGAGATATCTTCGGCCAGGCGCAGGGGGTCGTGAATCGGAAGCTGAAGGACCGAGAATCCCAATCGAAGCTTCTCGGTTCGTCCGGCCAGGTAGCTCGCTAGCGGTACCGGCGCGAGACACAGCCGGCTCTCGGCCGCGAAGTGTTCTTCGTTCAGCCAGATCGATTCGTAGCCGAGCCCCTCAGCCTCCTGTAGGAGATCGACTCGCTCGTCGAGCGTTAGTCCGTCGAATCCGCCAAAGCACCCAGTCACACCAAAATTCACGAGTCACGTCCTCTAGGATTGGTCCGGGCTCACCCGGGGTCGATATTGCTCGAAGTTGTCTCTTAATCGTACCCGAATGGTTAGACCCCTAGCCAGTAATTATGGCTGGACGACAACGCGCCCCTTCGAGAGTGTCGCGGCCAATGCGGCTGCTTGCATCCGCAAATCCGGTACGGCGGTCGTCTCCCAGCTGTTGCCTTTTCGGTACGCGCCGACGGTGAATAGACCGGGCGAACGCTTGCCGGTCGGGTCGAGTAACGCGCCATCGGCATCGCAGGTCAGTCCGAGCCCAAGCGGATCCGGCTGGATCAAGCCGAGGGTGACGAGAGATTCGAGAAACGGCGGCCGAGCATCTCGGCAATCGATGCTTGCCCCGGTGCAGTTTAAGACCGCCGCGACCTCGACGATCGACCGCTCGGCCTGGTCTCGAGGCTGGACCGTTACGCGCACCGAATCTCGACCCTCGTCGTATCCGAGGATTCGGCCGGAGAGGTGGACGAGCTGGCCGGATGCGCGCATCCGGTCGACGACGGCGGCGACCTCGGTGGGCACTCGGTGTCGGTGCACTTCCCAGTACGGTCCGGGATGCCGCATGAAGCGCCGTCTCTCGGAGACGGGCAGACGCTGCCAGAGAGCCGTGGTAATTGGCCGAAGAGCGTCGACGACGCCACGCCAGTCACACCCATCCTTGGCCGCGGCTCGGACCTCGGCGCGGAGCCAACCGGTGAGGGCACGCGCCGTGAGGGGAAGCTCGCCAACCGGAGGAAATGGTGCTGGAACCTTGCTCGGACCGTGGGGCTGGGGAAAGAGGCCCCGTCGCGAAATCGTATAAACGCGGCCGGTGTGACCCCGCCCGCTGAGGGTGACGGCGACATCCACCATGGTGAGACCGGTCCCAACGATCAGCAGCGCGTCGGAGCCCACGCGGTTCGCCAGCTCGCCCGGTGACCAGACGTCGCGGACGTAGCGTTTGCCGCGGTAGAACGCGGGATCGGAAACCGGTGGGTCGCGCAACGGAAGCCAACCGGTGCTGATCACGATACTGTCCGCCCAATAAGTCTCACCGTTCGCCAGCTCGATTGAGTAGCCGCCTGGCGTGGTACGTACGCTAACCGCCTCGCCCACGACTCGCTCGAGACGCACGTCAGCCGCCGCCCTCGTTTCCGCACCTTTGAGGAGATCGTCCAGGTAATCACCATAGATGATGCGCGGCAGGAAGGCACGAGCCGGTTCGGCTCGGCCGGTGAGCAACGAGGGGTGGTTTCGTTCCGCCCAATTCAGGAAGTCGTCCGGTTCGTCCGGCCACGCGCTCATTTTTCCAGCCGGCACGTTCAGCAGATGGGCCGGATTATCCGTGCCGTAGGCGACGCCTCGGCCAATCCTCGCGTTACGCTCCACGAGGATGACCGTGGTTGGTTCGGCCGCGACTCGTAAGAGATGCGCCGCCGTGAGAACTCCGCTCGCGCCACCACCGACGACGGCGATGGTACGCGGTGTCTGGTCGACCATTAGCCAGCCCTTTCTTTAGCGCCGAATTTCTTGTCCGAGCGTTGGTTGGAGCAACACCTTCGGGAGAAAAGCTGGATCACCTTGCGCACGCATTGCCCACGGTGTCGCCATCATCTCGACCCACTGTATCACATTGACAATAGATTTCGGGTCTGGGACAATCCCGGCCGATACCCCGTCTCGCGGAAATAGCCGGACGAAACGGATCGATGCCATGAGTCCAATGGTCAGCTCACCTCTCACCCTGGAGCACGCGCTACTTGGTTTTTTACGCCATCAACCGATGCACGCGTACGAGATTCACCAAAAGCTGGCCCAGCTGAATGACCTTGGGCGGGTTTGGCGCCTGAAACAGAGCCAGGTCTACGCCCTGCTTGGCCGCCTGGAAGAGGCCGGGTACCTCACGACGACGACCGAGGTCCAGGGCGCCCGACCACCCCGCAAGATGATGTCGCTCACGCCGGCCGGGCAAGCCGCGTTTGCCCGCTGGCAGTCGACTCCGGTGGCACACGGCCGCGATTTCCGCCTGGAATTCCTGGCAAAGCTCTACTTTGCCGACGAGAGCGGTCCAGAAACTGTCGCGAGTCTCATCTCGGAGCAGCGCGCGACCTCGCTCGCCTGGCTGTCAGAATTGCAAGCTCAGGCGAGCGCGCTGCCGAACGATCGTCGTTACGACTGGCTCGTGCTCCAATTCCGGATCAATCAGATCGAGGCGATACTTACCTGGCTGGATACCTGCGCTCGAACCCTACGTCCGCCGTATCCTTCCCCCTTCCTTCAAAGTGAAGGGGGCGAGGGGGTTAGGTCGCAGCCGGGCCAAATCCCCACTTCGCCAGAATCTTCTGACCGTCCGGACTGAGAACGAACTCGATAAAGCGCCCGCCGCCAGTTTGGTTCGTTCCCGACTTTACCGGCGCGATGGGGTAGGTTGCGACGACGTTCAGGGGATCCGGAATCGAGATAGTCTTCAACTTCGGCGCGACCTGAGGAGTGACGTCGGAGGTGTACACGATGGCCGCGTCACCTTCGCCAAGGGCCAGCTTCGCGACGATCTGACGAACGTCCGACTCTCGCGAGACGACATTAGCCTGGACCTTTGTCGGGAAGTCGGATCCGTAGGTCGAATCCTGAGCCGCTTTTGTGAAAATTTGTAGGGCGTACTGACCGACTGGAACGTCCGGCTGGGCCGCGACAAATTTGACGCCGGGCTTGCCGAGATCCGCGAGTGAAGCGATTCCCTTCGAGTTATCGCTCGGAACGATGATCGTCAATCGATTCGTCGCGAAGACCCGAGGATCGGCACCAATCGTACCGGCCTGTTGCGCCTTGTCCATCTGAGCCTTGTCGGCCGAGGCGAAAACGTCAACCCTGGCACCCTGCTCCAATTGGGTTCGAAGTGTGCTTGACGAACCGAAATTAATCGTGACCTTTGTTCCGGGATTGCGGGCCTCGAAGGCACTGCCTATCTCCTTGAATGCGTCGGTCAAGGATGCCGCGGCGGAAACGGCGATCTGGCCATCGGCGGATCCCACCAGCGCGGGCGCCGTGGTCGGCGAAGGAGCCGCGGCGATTGTCGTGGTTGGGGCGACCGTTGCCACGGTCGTCGGCGATTCGGATGGCGCAGCCGCTCCACAGGCGGTGGTAAGCAGCACGATCATTGAAAGCACGATTCGCTTGATCAAGGTTCCTCCCAGTTGATCGATGGCGACGAGGGCGGCGCCCCGAAGCAGTCGACTCGATCGATCTAGTAGCCGCTTAATGATTACTTAAGTAATGACTAGCCCTGGTATTACTCTATTGAACTTTGATCAGGGGGTCAAGAGTATCGGTTGGCCGATGACCTGAACCATGCGCGATCCAATCGTTGCGGGGCGGGTCTCAAGCCGGCGAAATGGTGGTCTCCGATTCCAGGTGAGCCGCGACGTCGGCGTCGTCCATCCAGAAAGGATGGTACCCGTTTTCGAGCCACAGCTCCGTTTGATCGCGATAGTGCGGGCTCCCAAGGTGGGCGGACTGCCCCAACGTTTGGACGGATTGCATGAGGTTGGGTTGGCTGAGGTCGGCCAGGAAACGGTAGGTCGATCCGCTGATCGCGGCGAAGGGGGGATGGTAACCATGCCCGGCTGCCCGCACTGTTCCCGTTCCACCACTCGTCGGAAAGGGCCCGGTATCGTAGATGTCCTTCAAAGCTTGCGTCGTGCCCATTGGGTGTGGATGAGTTACCTGATGAAGCCGACCCCAACGCCAATCACGGACGACCGAGCCGCCCCATCGCTCGAGTAGGTCGAGCGCTAGAATGAAGCACTTGCGGACCTCGGCATCCGTCGAGGTCCCCTCGCCAAACCAGGGTAGACTCTCGCCGAGTAAGAGTCGCCGGGCAACCCCGCCCGCTTTTTGGGCGGCCAGCTCGACCACGTTGGCCGGAAACCTTGCCCTGGCAACCGACAAACACCACTGGGTCCAGAAGGTGGTCCAGATCGATGCCCCCACGCTGCCGACGGCGCACTCGTAATTCCATCGTCGCAGGCTTCGAATCGCCGCGTCCGCCAGCGCGTGGTCGGCGGCCTGGACAACACCAAGCAAGCCGGGAATCAGCTCGCGCGCCCGGACACTGAAGACGTCGGCGTGGACCGCGGCGACGTCCTCCGGCGCATACATGTCTTTGGAGGTCAGGCGCTCACGAATACGGTGCGCCCGATAACCATCGGACCATCCGCCGGTCTCGACGTACCAGGAATCGCGCGTCCAGGGGACGTTGTTTGCCGTTGCAACCCAGCCACGGTCCGGGTTCGCAACGTTTGGCAGGTCGTCAAACGCGCGCAATCCTTCCCAGGCGTCCTCCGGATCGTTTGCCCGACGGATTCCCTCCCCGGCTCGCGCACGATGGGGCACGAATCCGGCGGCGTGGTAGCCAATCTCCCCATTCCGATCCGCATAAACAAAGTTCAAAGGTGGACACGGCCACACCCGCAGCGCCTCGAGCACGTCCGAAGCTGACCGGGCCCGGATCAGGCCTAGCGACGCGTCGAGACCGGAGGCGACCTCGGCGCCGATCCAGCGTAAACTGAGCGGTTGGGCAGTGACGTCGACGGAGGGCAAAAGCTCGTTGACGATTGGGCCACGGGTCGTTCGCCGAATGTCGAGCGGCTCGCTCAGCTCGCCAGAAATCGCTATGGATTGGCGGTCGATCTCAAAGGGGCGCCAGGTTTCGCCATCCCGGTACTGGTTGGGACGAGTGGGGTCGACTTCCTCCTGATAGAGGTCGCGTACCGAAATCATGTGGTTGGTGAGGCCCCAGGCGACGTCCTGATTCCGGCCGAGGTACAGCGCCGGCGTTCCAATGTAGACGGCGCCAGCCGCGTCGAAGGTCGGACCGGTTAGCTGCGCCTCGAACCATTGGCTTGGCGCGCCGAAGTTGTTGTGGGGGTCGCTGCACAGAACCGGAGATCCGGTCGTCATCCGATCGCCGCCAACCGTCCAGTTGTTGCTCCCTTCGTCAAGGGCGCCCGCGCCGTGACCGTTGGGTAAGATCCCGTGCCCGGCGTACTCGGTCGCCGGAACAATAGTTTCGTCGGCCAGCTCGACTCCGGCGAACGCCTCGAACAGCTCGGCCGGCAGCGATTGTTTGGCAAGCTCGGAGAGGACAATCAGGTCGATTCGTCCGGTGAGCGACCAGGCGCGGTGCTTCCAGATCGCGATCGAGTCAGCCGGCGTCCAGGGGCGTGGCGAATAGCCCAGGACCTCGAACTCGACCGGGAGGCGCGATCCGACCCGTTCGGTCCAGCGGTTGATGCCGGCGGCCAAAGCGGTCAGGGTAGACCGAACGTCCTCCGACGCTGTCTCCCACGACCGGTCACCCGCCTCGGCCATCCCGAGTATCCGCATCTCGCGATCGCTTGCGAGGAAACGTCGTCCTAGGATCGCGGCTAACTCACCACGAACCAGGCGACGTTGGAAATCTAGCTGCCAGAGTCGCTCTTGAGCCATCGCGTAACCGAGGCCAAAGAACACGTCCCGTTCACTCGAGGCGCGGATATGGGCGATTCCCCAGGTGTCGCGCCGGATCTGCACTTGGGCGTCGACGAGGCCGGTCGTTTCCTCGACGGCGCCGGGACCGCAGGGCAACTTCGACTTAAAGTAGGCTTGGCTCCAACGCCGGAGCGCACCGACCGACGTTTTCGCGGAGCGTGCGACGTCTTCGGCGTTTTCCCCGCGTAGGACGCGGATGACCGCGGCTCGTCGTGAATCCGTTAGCGGGGGGTGCCCACCTGCTACCAGATCGCCTTGTTCTCCACCCATTGTCTCGCCAACGCTCGCCATCGCGGCCGTCTCCCGGTCCAGTGATTCTCAAGAGGACAATAATAACCGACGGTCGTGGCGTGGGATACGGTCTCGATCTGCCCCGAAGCTCGTCACGGGGGAAATTGGCCACTGCCGAGATAATCCATCTGCCGCTGAATCTTGATCCTGACGTCGGGACCGGCAATTTTCTCGACGAGATACAGGCCAAGGTCGATCGACGAGGTGACCCCGCGAGCCGTGATCACGTCGCCCTCGTCGACGACGCGCTCGTCGACAACGGTCGAGCAGTATCGGGCCAGGTCCGCGAAAGAGCCGCGGTGGGTTGTCGCCCGCTTTCCGGTGAGAAAGCCGGCCGCGCCAAGCAGCAAGGCGCCCGAGCACACGGACACTTTCCAGCGGCAAGCCTCCGCGGTCCGTAACCAGGCGACAAACTCGGCGTCGTCGACCAGCTGGCGCGATGCCCCTCCACCGGGGACGATCACCATGTCGTACTCGGCGAGAGATCCGCCGACACGACTCGGCAAGATGCGCAGGCCGGTTCCATCGACAACCTCAGACGATCGAGCGCAGACGTCCCAGGTGAATTCTGGGTCGAATCCCATCGTCTTGAGCCGGGTCATCGCGTCATACACGCCGATGAAATCCAGCGTCGTCATGCCGTTATAAGTTAGGAAGGCGACGCGCATCAGGCCTCCTGTTTGACGCAAAAAGTAACGGGAGACGACTGGCTAAAGTCTCGACTC
>CAZBQK010000089.1:0-11934 GCA_964493975.1 uncultured Dehalococcoidales bacterium
GGGGGGCTTGTCCCCCGCGGTGGCGCGTGCCGACCGGCGACCTACCCGCGCACCAACGGGATACGGGCGGGGGACAAGCCCCCGCGCTACTGGTTGACCACTCGAATGTTATTGTCATTCTAACTTTGCCCAAGGAATCAGTCTTGAATCCGTCGCCAATCGATCCTCACGAGCCCAAAAAGCAGACCGGGCCTCTGCCGGAACCGACCCAGCGCGGCTACTACGGACTTCCGGTGCTCAAGGCACCGGTCTGGCGCTGGGAGATTTGGAGCTACTTTTTCCTTGGCGGGCTCGCGGCCGGCAGTTACCTCGTGGCGAGCGTCGCCTTCCTCGCGGGCGACCGGCGCGATCGGAAGACCAGCACGATCGGCTACGCCCTGAGTTGCGGTGCGCTCCTCCTATGCCCGCCACTTCTGATCAAAGACCTTGGGCGTCCCGACCGCTTCTTGAATATGCTTCGCGTCTTCAAGCCAGGGTCGCCAATGTCCCTGGGAATCTGGGGATTGCTTGGCTTTACCGCCTGCGCCTTCGCAACGCTCGCACGCTTCATCCTGGGCGACCGATCGGCGCCCGCGAAAGTCGTGGGAATCTTGTTACCCATGCGTCCACTCGTGGTCGTTGGCTCCGCGCTCGCCGCATTCGTGGGAGGATACACCGGCGTCCTCCTTTCGGTGACGAGTGTCCCGCTCTGGTCGCGCTCGCGATTTCTCGGTCCAGCGTTTTTCGCGTCGGCGCTGTCATCCGGGGCCTCGGCCATCGCCCTGGCACTTTGTCTAACGAGCAAAACGCCGGCGTCCAGCCTTCACAAAGTCGAACGAGTTAAGCTCCTCGCCGCGGCAGCCGAAGGCATCGCGCTTGTCGGCTTCCTCCGACAGACAGGCTGGGCTAGTCAGCCGATTATGGACCGGCGGCAACACGGACGAGCCTTCGTTGGCGGGGCGGTTGGCCTGGGTGTGGTCGTACCAATCCTGGCCGGTCTGCTTCTACCGCGAGATAGTCGCCTGCTGACCTTCCTTCGCTCGACGTGCGCCCTTGTCGGCGGGATTTTCCTGAGATATGCCGTCGTCGAGGGAGGCCGCCGTTCCGCCGAGGATCCCGAGGCCACCTTTCGGCACACCGACAAGCCCCCGGGGCCGACACCCGGATGATTCCCAACGACCAATCACTGCCTGAGATCGATCTAGAGCGCATTCACGACGTCAAGGTCCAACGCTTCGACCGGGGTCGCTTCACGGTGCTCCGAGACGATGTGGCGGCCGAAGAGCCGTTTGAGATCCGGATCGCCGGACGAAGCCTCGCGATCATCATGCGGACGCCCGGTCACGACTATTTCCTGGCAGCCGGCTTTCTTTTGACTGAAGGGGTGGTCGAGCGCCCGGATGACCTCGTGTCGTGTCAAGCGGGCGTGGACCGCGATGGCTTTCCCGAACGCAATGTCCTCGACGTCCGGCTTCCACCAGAGCTCGAAGTCAACGCCCTGAATCGGTCCCGTGGGTTTACCGTGACGTCTAGCTGCGGTTTGTGTGGCGCGGCGAGCATCGAGGAGGCCTGTTCGCGCGCTAGTCTGGTCGAATCTGGCGTCCAAACGACACCGGCAACGCTCCTCGGCCTCGACGCGACGATGCGGGCGGCGCAATCGGTGTTTTCTCGAACCGGCGGATTGCACGCGGCGGGTCTTTTCAGCGCGACGGGTCACCCAATTGTGCTGCGCGAGGACATCGGTCGTCACAACGCCGTCGACAAGGTCATTGGCGAGATGTTCGTCGAGCGACGACTTCCCCTGTCGACGGCGCTTCTGATGGTAAGCGGGCGCGCATCTTTCGAGCTGGTCCAAAAGGCAGCCATCGCCGGTATCCCGATCCTAGCGGCGATTGGCGCTCCCTCATCCCTCGCGGTCGAAGCCGCGAACCAGCTCGGCCTGACACTCGTGGGGATGCTGCGGAGCGAGCGCTTCGTCGTCTATTCGCACCCGGAGCGGATCGAGGGAGCGACGTGAGACCCCAGCCGGTGTAGAATGAAAAGGTTCGCTAATCGAGTCTTCCCCGCAAACAGGACGCTTGCGTGACGCAGATATCGCCGTCGATCCTGGTCGTCGGCTCGGCTAACGTTGATTTCATCGTTCGGTCCGAACGTCTCCCGCGACCGGGCGAAACTGTTGTTGGCGGCGAGCTCATCACCGCGGGCGGTGGCAAGGGCGCCAACCAGGCGATCGCCGCCCAACGACTGGGCGCCCGGGCTACCCTTGTGGCGCGGGTGGGAAACGATGGCCCCGGCCAATTTGCCCTCGAAGCGTTCCGTGCCGAGGCGCTCGATATCTCCCACGTCACGACCGACGCCGATTCGGCAACCGGAGTAGCGCTGATTCTCGTCGATCGTGCTGGACAGAACCTGATCAGCGTCGCCTCGGGGGCAAATTTGCTGCTAACGCCAACCGACATTCAGAATGCCCGCATCGCCTTTGACGGGGCCAACGCGCTGATCTGCCAGTTAGAAGTTCCGCTGGAATCAGTCCAGCTGGCGCTGGCGCAGGCGCGGGAACGGGGGATCGTGACCATTCTAAATCCGGCGCCGGCCCGTCCGGTTCCGGACGACATCCTTCGTCTAACCGATTGGATAACGCCCAATGAGTTTGAGGCGTCGACGCTCAGCGACATTCCGGTCACCGACGCGGCGAGCGCGCGACGGGCCGGTCACCTGCTGCTCGATCGCGGTGTCGGCGGCGTGGTCGTGACTCTGGGCGATCGGGGGGCCGTGCTCGTCACTCCCGACCTTTTCGAGGTCAGGTCCGCCCACGCGGTCCAAGCAATCGACGCAACGGCGGCCGGCGACGCTTTCACCGCGGCGTTCGCCGTCGCGATTGCGCGGGGCGAATCGCCGTCCGCCGCGTTGGCGTTTGCCAACGCGGCGGGAGCGCTCACGACAACGCGCCGGGGGGCTCAACCATCGCTGCCGACGTCCGCGGACGTCGCGCGACTGCTTGTCGGTCAGGTGGGGGCCGATGGCTGACGCGAATTCGCAAGCGTACTACCGCACCTGGCGATCGAAGACATTTTCCGACCTGGTCGGTCAGGAACCGGTCGCGCAAACCTTAAAAAACGCCGTCAAGACGAATCGCATCGCCCACGCCTACCTCTTTTGCGGACCGCGAGGCGTCGGAAAGACATCGGCGGCGCGTATCCTGGCCAAAGCAATGAACTGCCCCAACGTCCTCGAGGGCGAGCCGTGTGGGACTTGCGACGTCTGTCGGTCGATTCAGGACGGCCGCGAGATCGACGTCCTCGAGCTCGACGCCGCCTCGAACCGGGGTATCGACCAGATTCGCGAAATCCGCGAAAAGGTGGGTCTCGCGCCGGCGTCACTAAAGTCGAAGTTCTATATCCTCGACGAAGCCCACATGATTACCCCCGACGCTTTCAACGCGCTCCTCAAAACGCTCGAGGAGCCCCCGCCCCAGACGATCTTCGTGTTGGTCACGACCGATCCACATAAAGTACCCGCGACGATTGTCTCACGCTGTCAGCAGCTCGATTTTCGGCGAATCAAGGTTGCCGACACCGTCCATCAGCTGCTAAAAGTGTGTGCCGGCGAAAAGGTTATACCCGAGGCAGGTGTCCTGGAAATGATCGCGCGCGCGTCGGGCGGTAGCCTCCGCGATGCCGAGGGTGCCCTGGATCAGGTCGTCGCCTATAGTGGAGCAAACCCCAAAGTGGCCGACGCCCGGCTCATCCTGGGAACGGCCGGGCCCGAGGCCGCGCGCGATCTCTTGACCGAGATTGTCGACGATCGCACCGAGGGTGCGATCCGCCTGGTCAATCGACTGGTTGAGGAGGGGGCGGATCCGCGGCAAATTTCAATCGACGTCGTCGACGTGCTCCGCGACGTGATGCTTCTTCGTGCCTCGGATCGACTGGCGGACCTGCTCGACACCGAGCCGGAGGCGCTATCTGCGCTTCGAGCGCTGGCCCAACGCCTGGCTCCCAATCAGATCGTCGATCTGATCCGTATCTTCACTCCTGCTCCAGCGGCCCGAGGCGACGTCCGACCTCAGCTCCCTCTCGAAATGAGCGTCGTCGAAGGGGTTCAAGCACTGCGGCGGCGGTCAGGTGTGACTGAATCCGTCCCTGCTCCAATGACATCGCCGGACTCGCGCCATTTCCAAGAGGCACGCTCCCTCCGTGAGACGGTCCCACCCGTCGCCGTCCGGCCAGCCGTTGCTCCGCCGCGGCAATCGGCACCGTCCACGTTTACTCCACCACCCCCGACGATCGCCACGCCGGCCGCCCGGTCGGACTCGGTCCTGCCGGTCGCTTCCGAAACCGTATCGGGTGGGTCGCCGTCGGCGCCGATGGACGATGGTATACTCTTCCAGATGGCGATGAGTCGCTGGAATGAGATTCTCGAGGCATGCGGCGTCAAGAATCGGTCGGTCCAAGCACTGGTGCGCGTCGCCAGGCCAGTTGGAAGCGAGGACAATACCCTTATTCTTGGGTTTCCATATGAGTTCCATCGCGATCGAATCGACGAATTGAAAAATCGCGCGGTCGTGGAAGATGTCATACGCCAAGCTTTAGGAATGACCGTTCGCGTTCGCTGTACGCTTGCGAACAAAGAAACCGCGACTAGTACCGATCCGCTGCAGGCGGCGATGGATGACCCGATCGTGCGCCACGCGATTTCTTTGGGAGCGCGGATTCGAGGGGTATCAGAACCTGGATCGGAGGAGAGACAATGAGACCGAACATGAACATGATGAAGCAAATGCAGCAGAGGCTTGCAAAGATCCAGGAAGATCTGGGCAATGAAACGGTCGAAGCAACCGCCGGCGGCGGCGTCGTCACCGTGACGATGACCGGCCACCAGAAGGTAGTCGGAGTCAAGATCAATCCCGAGGCGATCGACCCCGAGGATCCCAGCATGCTCGAGGATCTCATCACCGCCGCGGTGAACGAGGCCGTCGACAAGTCACACGAGCTAGTGACCAAGCGCATGGGCGCCGTAACGGGCGGACTAAAGATTCCTGGGATTACGTAGTTACCGAAATCAGTGTCGTTCCTGGTTGAGCTAACGAGGGAACGACCCTCACCCTAACCCTCTCCCAGAGGGAGAGGGGACAGACCATCTCTCTCTAGAGGGGATAGACCACCCCTATTCGCGGGAAGGTGGACAGAACGACTCCTCGGGGAGGCTCTCGTTTCGCCTCTCCCTCTGGGAGAGGCCGGCCCGCAGGACGGGTGAGGGTCGTTCCCCCGTCCCCTCCGCAACTCCGCGAACTGCACGCCTCGTCCGGAGCAGCCTACCCTCGCGTCCCTTTCTTATCCGTTCCCGTCTCCACTGCCGCCGGACGCGTCGTCGAGTGGGAAACATGCCGATAAATGTAGAGCGCGATGAGAACGATGATTATCGCCCCGATGGGGTAATCGAGTTTCGAAAGAACCGTACGTACCTGAACCCAGTTGTCGCCCAGCGTCTTTCCGGCGTACACCAGAGCGAAGGACCACGGCAACGATCCGAGTGCCGAATACAGCACGAACCGACCAAATGGCATCCGAGCGATTCCCGCGGGGAGTGAGATAAAAGTCCGGACGACCGGAAGCATCCGCGAGAAGAAGATAGCGGCCTCACCGTGCTTTTTGAACCAGCCGTCCGCGACATCAAGGTCGTGCATGGAAATCAGCACGTACTTTCCGTACCGTTCGAGGAGTGGTCTCCCACCGGCGACGCCGACGGCATAGGCGACGATTGAGCCGACGACACAACCAAGAACGCCGGCTAGTGTTGCGCCCACAAGGGTGAATTCGCCGCGCGACACCATCCAACCGGCCATTGGCAGTATGATCTCGCTGGGCAACGGAATGCACGCGCTCTCGATCGCCATGGCGAGAACGACGCCGAGGTAGCCTATCGTTCGGTATAGCTGTTCGAAAAACGGGATGAGATACGCCTCAAGGGCACTAAACATGCGCTACGTCTCTCCAACCACAGTTACCACCCATCGATTAAGTCGTCGCCATAACCGATTCGAGGACGCCAGGCGCCCCATCATGGAGCGCGGCAATTTGAGCCCGACGCATCGCCTCGATCCCTCGGGCCGTGAGATCCGTCAGAGTTTGAACCTGATGAGTGGTCGCCAGGCTCCGTTCGGACGAGAGCTGAAATTCGACCGTTTCATGTCGGTCGGTCATCACGGAATTACAATCGACGTCCGCCGCGGAATCCTCGGAATAGTCGAGGTCAAGTAATGGTACTCCCCTCACGATCCCCGCGCTAATCGCCGCGACCTGTCGAATGATTGGTGGCGACGTCACTCGGCCACGCGCTCGCAATTGTCCGCACGCCAGGACGAGCGCGACAAAGCTGCCGGTGATTGCCGCCGTTCTCGTACCGCCGTCGGCGGTGAGAACATCGCAGTCGACCATCAAAGTCCGTTCGCCAAGCTCGCTCCGGTCGACGGCCGCGCGCAACGAGCGCCCAATCAGGCGTTGAATCTCCGTGCTCCGGCCATCTAACCGGCCCCCGACGTCCCGCGGCGTTCGAGTAACGGTGGACCGGGGAAGCATCCGATATTCGGCCGTGAGCCAGCCCACCCCCAGTCCTCGGAGGAATGGCGGGACCGACTCCTCGATCGACACGGTACAAATCACCCTCGTGGCGCCAAGTTGAATCAAAGCCGACCCTTCGGCAAAAGGCATGAAGCCCAGGCTGATCGAAACTGGGCGGCTGGCATCATTTGGGCGTCCGTCGGCGCGTGCCATGCGGGGTCAGGCCACCCCTTCGAGGAAGACTTCGGCGTCCATTGCCGCCCGGCAACCATCTCCCGCGGCCGTAATCGCCTGACGGTAGCGATAATCTTCGACGTCGCCGGCCACGAATACCCCGGGGACGTTGGTGCGCGACCCGTCCTGCCGAAAGACGTACCCCTTGTCGTCGAGCTCCACCTGGCCCCGTAAAATCGACGTGTTCGGAGTGTAACCAATCGCCACGAAGACTCCATCGACCGGAATCTCACTGCGATCGTGCGAATTCAGGTTTTCGATAGCGACGCCGCTGACGTGCTCGGAACCGAGGACGTCACACACGGCCGAATCCCAGATGAACCGAATCTTCGGGTGATTCATCGCCCGGTCCTGCATGATCTTGCTCGCGCGGAGCTCGTGGCGGCGGTGAATAACCGTTACCGACCGAGCGAACTTGGTCAAGAAGATCGCTTCTTCCAGGGCGGTGTCGCCCCCGCCGACGACCGCGACGTCCTTTCCCCGGAAGAAAAACCCGTCGCAGGTGGCACAGCTCGAGACCCCCCGCCCCATCAGGCGTGCTTCAGACGGTAGACCGAGCCAGCGAGCCGAGGCACCGGTTGCGATGATGACCGATCTACTTTTGAAATGCTCTTCTTCGGTGTTGACGGTGAGGGGGGATCCAAGAAACACGACGCTCGTCGCATCTTCGTCGACAAACTCAGCGCCAAATCGCTCGGCCTGTTGCCGCATTCGATCCATGAGCTCCGGTCCCATGATGCCTTCGGGAAAACCGGGGAAGTTCTCCACCTCGGAGGTCAGCATCAGCTGCCCGCCGGCTTGTCGGCCCGCGATCACCAGGGGCTTCAGATCGGCTCGGGCCGTATAAATCGCGGCGGTGAGTCCAGCTGGGCCGGACCCAAGGATGATAACGTCACGAACACTCATTCTCTTAGCTCAAGCATGAATTAGAGTCGATATCTCTTCCAGACCATGATGACAGATCGATAGCCGATTCGGCAAGGACCAAAGGGCGAGGTCAGGTGAGGCGAGGCAGTTTCGGTGCCGATAGCGGCACCCACTGGTTCGCGTGGAATTGAACGGTGAATTCTTCCTGATGGCTCAAGACGTGGCCGCACTGGAGGCACGTCAAATACCGGGAGCGCCGGTCGCGCTCGGTAAAGAGGTCGCCCCGGCACCGTGGGCACGCCTTCAGATAGACCACGCCGACCCACCTCCGGTGCCGCCGCCCGGACGGCGGAAGAGACCAGATCCGGACCGGGCTTCGCCAAGCAAGCGCCGCGCGATCGGACCAAGGCCGTTCGATTGACAGTCACAAAACGACGAGTAGATAACGCGGTCCAGTAGCAGTCGATCGCGCGGAGCAAGGAGGGTCTCGGTGTAATATCGGAGAAGGAGCGCACGCTTTAGACGGCGCAAGAGCATCGCCGCGAGAAGAGAGGCATCCATGTCCGCGACGTTAAAAGCAATCGCTCGTTGTTCTGAGCCCGGTTGGGGCGATCGGACCGGCTCCATGTGATTCGCCTCGACGCATAGTTTCGGGGTCCGGATCACGGGACAACCAGCCTTGGGCGCAAGATGGATGCCGGCAGAACGAAACGTTTTCGTGGATTCGTTCCCTCGTTAATAGTCCGTCTTTTTTGACAGTAAATGGGCCCTGTGCTAGATTTGGATTGCATTGTCAAGAATTACCCACAGGGCACATTCTCATCTGTCCCGAGAGTCACACTACAAAAGAGTTTGTGTGTTGCGCGGCGTTCTTGTGACCGAAGGTTTCTGAGGAGAAACGCGGGTGATTCAGGTCTCGAACCTCAGCAAAACGTATGGTCCAAAAGTCGCCATTTCCGACCTATCTTTTGACGTCAAACCGGGTGAGATTCTCGGTTTCCTAGGTCCAAATGGCGCTGGAAAGACCACGACGATGCGCATCCTGTGCGGCTATCTTCCAGCTACTTCGGGTTCCGTCTCCGTGGCGGGACACGACGTTTTCAACGAATCTATCGCGGTTCGTCGGAAGATCGGCTACCTTCCCGAAAGCGTTCCCCTTTATACTGAAATGACGGTTGAATCGTACCTCCACTTCATGTCTCACATACGCGGCGTTCCCCGCCCGGAACGGGCAAGTCGAGTAACAAAAGTGATGCAACTTTGTCACGTCGACAACGTCCGAACAACCCAGATCGGTAAGATCTCTAAGGGATATCGGCAAAGGGTTGGAATCGCCCAGGCGTTGGTCCACGATCCCCCGGTCCTTGTCCTCGACGAACCGACAGTTGGGCTCGATCCGAAACAGATTACCGAAATGCGTCAGCTCATCAAAAGCCTCGGCGGTTCGCACACAATATTGTTGAGCACCCACATTCTCCCCGAAGTAAGCATGACCTGCAATCGCGTCGTAATTATCAACAATGGTCGGGTCGTCGCCGAAGATACACCGGACAACCTGACCCGTCGCCTTCGTGGAGCCGAGCGAATCAGCATCGAAGTGCGGGGACCGGCCGACGCGGTGAAAAAATCCCTCGCCGGCATCCCAAATGTCCTGAACGTCGAACCAGTTCCCTCGGATGGTCGGCCTCGTTTTGTCGTCGATTCGGCGGTTGGCCAGGATATCCGCGAGGATCTAGCGTCGACGGTCGTTGCGAACGGCTGGGGATTGCTTGAGCTTCGGTCGGTTGGCATGAGCCTTGAGGAAGTGTTTATCAAGCTAACGACCCGTGAAGAGGGCGCGGAATCATGACTAATACCCTTGCCATCGCCCGACGTGAGCTGGCCTCATACTATGGTTCTTTCTTGTTCTACGTGATCACTGCCGCGTTTCTGGTGATTACCGGTTACTTTTTCGCGGTGAACGTGGCTTTCAGCAGATCCGCGACCGTCGCGCCGTTGTTCCAAACCACCTATACGATCATGCTGCTCATCGCGCCGGTCCTGACAATGCGCTTAATCGCCGAGGAGCAGCGAACCGGCACACTCGAGCTGATGTTGACGTCGCCAGTTCGAGACGTCGAGCTCGTGCTCGGCAAGTTCCTTGGCGGTCTCGGGTTACTCATTTCAATGCTCCTTCTCACCGTCTTCTACCCGATCCTGCTGTCGATCTACGGTAATCCGGATCGAGGCGGGATCATCGGCGGATACCTTGGCGCGCTCTTGTTCGGCGGCGCGGCGGTCGCCATTGGCCTATTGACCTCTTCGTCCAGTGCGAATCAGATCGTGGCGGCAGTCCTGGCTTTCGCGGTCCTACTGATCCTCTGGGTGATCGACGGCGTTGGCGGGCTATTTGGCGGACCGGTCGGCCAGGTATTTAGCTATGTCGCCGTTTACACGCACTTTACCGACATGACACGAGGAATAATCGATACGAAGGACATCGTTTATTTCCTATCACTTATAGTTGGTGCGTTGTTTCTGACGACCCGGTCCATTGAATCGAGGCGCTGGCGATGAATCCCTCATTCCGACTTCGCGAGCTCGTCGACCGTTTGCCAATGGCTTTCGTTATTCTCGGAGTCATCTGTCTGGCTGGAGCCGGCTCGACGTACCTCGTGCTCGGACGGCTCGATCGTGTCGTCATCGTCCTGGGAGCGATTGGCGTCGGTCTTCTGGTCTACGCCGCGCTAGAACGACCGGATCGCACCGTTCAGACTTTGACGAGCCGGAACGTTCGTTACGGCTCGAACACGCTCGTGATGAGTCTCGCCTTTCTCGCTATCGTGGGCTTGCTGAACGTACTGGCTAATCGATACCCCTACCGACTCGATCTGACGCAGAATCAAATCTACACGCTCTCGCCGCTGTCGATTCAAGTGGTTAAAGAGATCAAGCAACCGGTGCACGTGATTGCGTTCTATGGAACGTCGGCCCAGGGCCGCCAATCGCTTGAGGACCTCCTCAAAGAGTACGTGCGCTACTCCAGTGGTATTACGTACGAATTCGTCGATCCTCAGCTGCAACCGGGTCTGGCTCGTCAGTATCAGGTTCAGTTTACCGGTACGACCGTGTTAGTGAGCGGGGACAAGCAGCAGACCGTGACTGGAAGCGACGAAGGCGCGCTCACGTCGGCGCTGCTGAAGATCGTCCGCAACAAGACCGAAGTCGCCTACTATTTGACGGGACATGGCGAGCTTGACTTCACTAATACGGGTCAGGACGGCGCGGCAACCGCGAAAACCGCGCTCGAGGCCCAGAACTACACCGTGAAACCGCTTAACCTCGGGGCGACGGCTAAAGTTCCAGCCGATGCGTCGTTGGTGGTCGTCGCCGGACCGACTGCCCCGCTGTTGCCGGGCGAGACGAGCGCGCTAGAATCGTACCTTGACAACGGTGGCAAGGCGGTCTTCCTGGTCGACCAACGCCAGAAGCCAATCCTTCAGCCCCTCGCGGACCGCTACGGCGTCGACATCGGAAACGGCTTCGTCGTCGATCCCGCCCAGAGTTTTCAGAACGATCCATTGACGCCGATTATTACTAACTACCAGTTAAGCCCAGTCACCAAGGCTCTTCCGGAGATTTTGCTCGAGGCGGCGACGACAGTCAGCCCGTCGAAGACTCCGTCAAAGGATTACTCGGTCCAGCCACTCGCCCAAACGACCGAAAACTCCTGGTTGAATACCGATCCAAAGGCCGTTCACTTTGACGCCGCCGTCGATCCGAAGGGACCGCTAACGGTCGCGGTCAGCGTCACCAAGAACGTACCGCCGGCGACGAGTGCGGCCGGTTCGACCCCAGCAGCTGCCGCGGGAACCACTCGAATGGTTTTTGTCGGCGACGTCGCGTTCGCAACGAATGGAGTCCTTCAGGTTGCTCCGGGAAATAAGGCACTCCTAACGAATGCCGCGGACTGGTTGACGTCAAACGAAGACTTGATTCAGATTCAAGCGAAGGTGCCAACGGACCAGGCGCTGACCCTGAGTAATACCCAGCTCAACGTGATGCTCTTTGGAAGCGCAGTGTTTCTACCCCTGCTCGTCCTCGTGGCCGGCCTATTCGTCTGGTGGAGTCGGAGGTAAAGGATGAGCTACCGCACGACGGCTGCGCTCCTCGCGGTTCTAATCATTCTCGCCGGCGCGGTGTACTACGTGACGCGTCAACCTTCGCCGGCCGACACCGCGGCGGCGCCGAAGACCTCGCCGGTGGTGACCTTCACCCCAGCCGACGCGACAAAAATCCTGGTCACAAGCGCGGA
>CAZBQK010000090.1:0-11737 GCA_964493975.1 uncultured Dehalococcoidales bacterium
TAACTCGTGCCAGTCAGAGACACGCCCACGCAGCAACGGGAGACGGGCGGGGGACAAGCCCCCGCGCTACTGGTTGACGTCCCGAACGCTCTGGCGAATTGAAGCTTTCTTCAAGATCGAATACTCGTTCTTTCGAGGATGGCGACGATCCTAGACCACCCACCGTGTGTCTGCCGGGACGGCGCCTTTCAGCCTGACTCTCCATCGAGCGACGTAGTACTGACGTTGTCGGCGGTCGGCTTTTGATTCCTCGGTTTGCCAAGTCCAAACAATCGGCGGATTGGAAACACGGTGGCCTGGAGGCCAAGTTGTGCGCCTCCTTTTACGATCCACGTCGCCGCCTCGCGAACTATCAGGAGGTCGGCGTCGATTGCCGAATCCGCGATGCCAACCCGGGCGAGGTGGGCCTGGGCAACGTCCGGTGGGCAGCCATTAATGGCAACCCTCAAGCCAAGCAAAAGCGCTGCAAGGTCGTCGAGCTGCCCGACAACCGGAATGATGCCGGGAATGAGGTCGAACGGTAAGACGGCGTAGCCGATGCCGCCGACGAGCGCGGTTTTTCGAGCGATTGGGATCGAGCCATCGCGTGCTAGGCCGTGGGCTAGCTTAAGGTAACGGGGCAGCCGCGCGGCGGTCCCGGCGAGCTTCACCAGCGGGTGACCTCGATACGACCGACGCTTCAATTGTTTCTCTCGCCACCGCCGTTTGTCCCCGGGGGAGCCGACGTGTCCAGGTGGAATCCATTCTCTCGCACCAATGGCCGCAGGCTATTAAGCGCCGCGATCACCGTGCTGCCGTTGTTAAGGAGAGTTGAGCCAACCGGGCTAAGGCTTCCCATTGTTGCGAGGGCAAGCGCGGCCGCGTTGGGCACTCCAACGATCGCGAGATTCTGATTAATAAGCCCGATGCACCGCCGGGACTGATCGATCGCGTGCACCAGGCCGGAGAGGTTAGATTCCATCAGAATCACATCGGCGGTTTCGCGGGCGATGTCAGCCCCGTGGGACAGCGAGACGGACACGTCGGCATGGGCAAGCGCCGGCGAATCGTTAATTCCATCCCCAACAACCGCCACGACGTGGCCACGGCGCTGCAGCTCGCGTACGATCGCCGCTTTCTCGTCGGGCAACACCCCGGCTTCGACCCGCCCGATTCCGAGAGACCGAGCGACCGAATGCGCGGTTGTCGCCTCATCGCCGGTGACAAGGAGGATCTCGTGAATTCCTCGAGCCCGAAGTTGCCGAATGACTGTCTCAGCTTCGCTCCGGACCGGGTCTCGGTACGCGATGAGTCCGGCCATTGTCCCGTCGATCGCCACGAACACCATCGAGGCTCCGGCGCGCTTTAATCGACCGGCCGCGGAGCTCAGTCCATTCAAATGGAGGCCCGCCGCGGCCATAAAACGCTCGCTGCCAACCCGGACCTCCTGGCCCTCGATCGTCGCCGAGACACCCAGACCCGGGGTATACTGCATGTCTCCGCGCGGCGGGATCTTCGCGTCGTGTTGTTGGGCGTAACGCACCACTGCTTCCGCTGCTGGATGGCGCAAACGCATCTCCGCCGCTGCCGCCAGGGCCAGGATGACTTCAGCCGGGTAACGCGTGTCCTCGCTAAGCACCCGGAAAACCCGTGGCTCGCCGCTAGTTAAAGTTCCGGTCTTATCGAAGACGATCGCGTTGGCTGTTGCCAACTGCTCGATCGCTCGGCCGCCCTTGATCAGGACGCCGTCGCGTGCAGCGCGTGACAGCGTCGCCATGATGCTCGTCGGCGCCGAGACCCGAATGCCGGTGGCGAAGTCGACGATGAGGATCGCGATGGCCTGGGCCAGATTGCCAGTGACCGCAAACGCCAGGCCGGCCAGCGCGAAGGTCGGCAAGACCAGACGCGTCGCAAAGCGCTCGGCGTAGCCGGCCGAGCGACTGTCCGTGACCGGCGCGTGCTCGAGCAGCTGAACGATCGACCCGGCTCGAGTCATGAGTCCGACCGCCTCAGCCGTCGCGTAGATCTTTCCGTCGAGCACGACCGTTCCGGCCAGGACCCGCGCCCCAGGACTCTTCAGGATCGGGGTCGACTCGCCGGTTAGCATCTTTTGGTCGACCATCGCGGTCCCGTCGACGACGATACCGTCGACCGGAATCAAATCGCCGGGGTAGACGACGACGATGTCAGTGACCTGGATTTGGTCGAGCGGCACTCGAACCTTTTCGCCCCCACGAACCAGCCAGGCCGATTTACCAAGGGCGGTCTGCAGGTCAAGGGCCGCTGTTGACGAACGGCGAGCGGTGCGATCGCGAATCTCTTCGCCAAGCGCGACCAGGGCCGACATCAGCCCCGCCCCGCGGACGTCCCCCACGCTCGCCATCAGCCCCACCGCGACCGCATCGAGTTGATCCACCGTCACCCGTCGCTCGACGAAGAGCGCGTGGATCGCCCTGCGGGCGATGGGCATGGCGCCCATTAGCGTGAGTGAGAGAGCGATTCCGGAGCCCCAACCACTGAAGGCTGACAACGCGATGCCGGCAAGCGATAGCCCGATCGAGACAAGCCGTGCTTCCGTTCGCGGCCGCGGCAACCCCATGGTCTTGTTTGCTGACGCCGGAAGTGAAACGGACGATGCGTTCAACCACTCGCGAATCAGCTGTCGAGGGGACTCGCGTGGCTCTCCTTCGACGACGACGCTTGCGCACGCGAGATTGACTCGCACCGATCGAACGCCCGGGTGCGCCATTCCCGCCGACAAAATTCGCTCGACCAGCCCCGGGTTATTGCTCAAGGCGGGAATTCGCAGGCGAATCCGGCCGGGAATTTGGTGAACGACTTGAACGGTTGGAACTCTAACCAACACCATCAGCCATCCAGGCGCCCCCTGGGACGCTCGGCCTGCCTCCGATGGTTGACATACGAGCTATACGAGTACCAGAGCAACACGTACCACGGTGCGGCTGCGAGTCTCCCGGCTAGAAGCTCGCGCACGGCGAATGCGGCCAGGCCGATCGGTACTAGCGTTCGAAGGTCGACGAAACCCCCGCTTTTCTCATGAACTTGGTTGTCGGCGTAACTGATGGCGGACTCGATCGAATCCTTCAGCGGACGCGAACCGAGCCCACCGCTTGAGCGTTCGGACTCGGGAGTGACCCTAATATCGGATCGGCCCATGGCCGCGATCAACTCAGAGGAATCGGTTGCGCTTTCGTCGTAGAGGAGCACAACGCTTCGAGCGAGGGGGTTCAGCTGGACCGTGCGAACTCCCGGCAACGCGGCCAGACTCTGTTCAGCGTGTCGAAGCGTCGGACTACCTAAGTCCTCCTGGCGCACTCGCAATCGGAGACGTCCCGGACTGGCGTGAACGAGCTGAGTATAAAGGGTGGGGGTCCCGTTCATTAAATTGGTCTCCGAAATTGGTCTCGCCGATATAGAGCTCGAGGTTAGGCCGGCGTGTTGACGTTCTCGATGGGAATACGGGTCGGTCCGCCCTCTTCGGGTTCGGCTGACGGATGCGCTTCGGGGCGCAATTGCGACTCGTACTCGTGCTTCGCCTCGGCGTAGAGGTCCTGAACTGTTTCGGAGGCCTCGGCAGCGGCCGCGCGAACGCGGTGGGTCGCCGCGAGGTATCCCTTAATTGCATTCTTCATCAGTGGCTTCGCTCGAGGTCCGCCAACAAACACGGCGGTAGCGACCACGGCCCCTCCGACGCCCCAGCCGATGCTCTCGAAAAAACCGCCAACAATGTCTTCAAGCATGCGCTTCCTCCATAATCCCCATTGATGTTATGAGAAAGTTGGGACGCCTTGAGATCGAACGAAACGAGCAATAAACAGGAACGCCGGCTGAAATTCAACCGTGGAAATGGGAGAAGGAGAATTTAAGAGGTTCTGGACGAGACGAAGATGAATTTCAGTTAAACTAAACCTTAACAGGGGTAAAGGTCTTTGTCAATGCCTTCCCCCTGATCCGACGGCTCGCGACGTCGCCGCCGGCGAGCTTACCCCCCGACCAGGACGAGGTGCCGTTTGACGCTATTTTGGCCGCTCTTGTTACCGAGGTGCTGCCGCTGCTGGACCAGGGAGTCGACCGCTGCCAGGATGCGAGCCCTTCCAATCGTGCGAGGGTCATAACGGACCAGCACGTTCCCCGTCAATGAGCCCGCGCTGACGTCGGTGACGCCTGGCAGGTTTCGCAACAGGTCAAGGCCTGTACGCAAGCCTAACTCATCTTGGCCATCCGAAAGGCGGAATCGCAACCGGCCCGGCACGTCGGAAATGACGACACTCGACACCAGATTCGGGGCAATTGGTCGATTGTGCACCTGGATCGGCCCGACGGTCGCCAGCGTGACGCCCTTTCGAACCGCTTTCCGGGCAGCGTACTTCGTGGCTTCTTCCAGGACTATAGGTAGAACAAACTGGCCAGCAAGCTTGATCAAGACGGTGCCAACTTCTGCACCCAAGAACAGCATCCTTTTCCATCTATTTCCCCCGAACATTAATTCGCGGTTGTTAACGGCGCATTAGTCGAACATTTGCGTAAGTGAAATAATGTATTAACGCCGCGTTTCGGGAGAATCGACCCTATATGGCGTAGAATCGAATGAATAATGGAGAAAGTGGTGATGTATAGCTCCCCCTCCAGTGGACGAGTCGTGAGCGTCCTCCCCGGTCGTATTCGCCTTCGACTACTCCGGCCGCACCATCACCAGCTTGAGAGCATCAGGGCACACCTCGTTCAACAGCAGGGAATCCGGGATGTTGCGGTCAATCAAACGACCGGAAGTATTCTTGTCCATTGTGACCGCCTCGACCTATCGTCCGAAAACATTCTGGGTATGGTGCGCGATCTCGGGATCTTCATCAGCACGGTCGAAGAATCGACCGAAGAGGTGCCGATCGTGGGCCAGGAGGACATCGGCGAGAGGTTTGTCTCTACGGTTGACGATCTGGACCGACGACTCTCCGCCGCGGTCGGTCGGAATGTCGATCTCAAGCTCATCGCGCCGCTTGCCGTTGGCGCCGTCGGGCTTCGCCAAGTAATCGTGGAAGGGCTAGGGCAAACATCCGGACTGCTGATGCTGTGGGTAGCTTTTGACATGTTTTACAAACTGCATCGCCGGACACGAGGGCCGACGCGACCAGCGGAGACCGTCACCGCGGCGTGGGCCGCCCAGACGATAGGCCCGCGAAGTGGCTGACACGTCGGGCGCGAAGGATCGGCCGACCCGTTTGATCCTCTACGTCGGGAAAGGCGGCGTTGGGAAGAGCACGATCGCGGCGGCGACGGCCATTCGCGCCGCCACGCTTGGACATCGAACACTCGTCGTGAGCCCGGGCCCCGTCCATAGCCTCGGCGACGTTCTGGGCGTGGAGCTTGGCTCCGAGCCGCGAACCGTTGTTCCCTTGCTCGACGCTCAGGAGATCAACGTCCTGGACGAAGTCCGGCGCAATTGGGAGAAGGTACGAGACGAGCTCTCGGCCGTTCTCCGCCGCGACGGGGCAACCGACATCCAGGCCGACGAACTCGCGATCTTGCCCGGCCTGGCAGAAATGACCGCCCTGCTTCTGATCGGACAACACGTTCAAAGCCAAACCTACGATTGCGTCGTCGTCGATGCGCCGCCATCCAGCGAAACGATGTTCCTTTTGAGCCTGCCTGACACGTACCAATGGTACGCCGCTCGGATTCGGGAGTGGCAGCAACGCCTCTCGCGAATCGGAGGGCCGCTGTTGCGGGGCTTTGTACCGGACCTTCGGATTGCCGACGTTCTGACGCAGGTGACCGGGCGGATCAAGGAGCTTCGCCGTGTCCTGGCCGATCCTCAGCAGAGCTCCCATCGAATCGTGCTAACGCCAGACCGGGTGGTTCTCAAAGAGGCGCTTCGGGTCGCGACCTACCTGAGTATCTACGACTATCCGGTAGACGCGGTTATCGTGAATCGACTCTTGAGCGGAGCGAAATCCCGTAGCTCTTTCGTCGTCGCACTGATCGAGCGGCAGTCGGCGGTCATGGATGACATTCGGCAAGCTTTCCCGAGTGTGCCCATTCTCACCGCCCCGTGGCGTCCGGACGAGCCAGTTGGCCCGGATGCGCTGGAAGCGACGGCGCTCCAGCTCTTTTCCGACCGTGACCCCACCGCGGTTTTCCAGGTCGGTCGTTCTCAGCGTATCGAACGATCGCCAGCCGGATACGTTCTGAAGATTCCGATGCCGAATGTGGAGCTGGACAAGCTAGCGCTACGCAAACGAGGCGACTCGCTCTTCGTCGACCTCGGCGCTTTCCGACGGGAGCTAATTCTGCCGCGGGAGCTGGCAACTCTCGAGCCGAAGCCGGCGCGGATGCACGACGGAACGCTTGAAATCCCCTTTGGCACGAAAGGCGACGTCTAGAACAAAGCGCTCGTGGTTTTGACCGGCGAGGGCACGACCCTCACCCCTTCGATTCCTCAGGGCAGGCTCTAACCCTCTCCCAGAGGGAGAGGGGACAAGCAAGCTCCCCTGCGGGGAGGGGGCCGTTTCGCCTCTCCCTCTGGGAGAGGCCGGCCGCAGCCGGGTGAGGGTCGTCCACATCCACGCGCATTTTGCGCTAGTCGCCAAGACCGACTCTGACCGCGACGAGTTGATGATCGGCATCCTCCGGACGGCAAGTCCTGATACGATAGTCGCCAACTCCTGTGACCGGGGTTGAACGGAACGGGAGACGGGAGACCGGATGCGCGAACTTTCCCCGGAGCACACGATGAGGGTCCGGGTGCGTCACCACGAAATGGATTCCCTCGGACACGTCAACAACGCGGTGTACCTGCACTACGTCGAGGAAGCCGCGATCGACCACGCTCGCCAGCTTGGATTCGACGAGGAGCGCCGGCGCGAGCTAGGCGGCGCCTGGGTCGTTCGCCGAATCGAGATCGATTTCAAAACTCCCGCCGTGGCCGGAGATGAGCTTGACGTGACGACGCGCATCGTCGCCCTCGAGCGGGTCCAGGCGAGGCGACGGACGACGATTGTTCGGGTACGCGACGGCGCGGTGATCGCCGAAGCGCTCGCCTTCTGGGTGTGGATCGGCCTTGACGGTCGCCCCCGTCGCCTTCCGGTCGACGTTGTTGCGAACCTTCCAGTGGTCGCATCGGATTGATTGAATTTAGCCCAACGCTGCCTCGAGATCCGTGGCGAAAGAGGTGTTGCGCAGAAGCTCCCGCACGATGAATCGACGGGAGATGTCGGAAATCGTGTCTCCGTCCCGACAGCGCGCGAGCGCCCAGGATAGGAGCTGCTTACGCCAGCGGCTATAGAGGACCTGATTGGCCGACGCGAGCTCGGACTGGTAATCAACCTGATTGGCCTCGAGTGACGTGTGGCGCAAGTGAAGGACGAATACCTCCGCGGTTCGAACCGCCTCGTAGCCCGCCTCGAGTACTCGCCAGCTCAGATCGACGTCCTCACTGCCATAACCCGCACTGAAAGCCGGATCCGCCACGCCGCCGGCTTCGTCGATTGCCGCGCGATCGAAACAGAGGCAGCACGAGCTCAAGAATGACGGGAACTCGATGGTCACCCTGGACTGAATACCGTTCAACCGTCGCACCGCGCGTCCGAGCTCGTCAAGGGGCGCTCCGCCAACGTACGCCTCGGCAACGTCCGCGGGCGACCAGCCGCGCGACTTATAGTCGTCGACGACAGCCTCGGTCGACTCCGACCGCCCCGGATAGGCGATAAATGGATCGGGCCGAATTGGCGCCACAAGCCCCACTCCGGGCGACGACAGAAGCGCCATCATGGGGGCAAGCCAGTTTCGTGGCACGACCACGTCGTTGTCGAGGAGACAGACGAGCGGCGTCGAAATCGATTCGAGCGCGCGCTGGTTGGCCCGGGCCGGCGCCAATCGATGACCGATCGGTAGCCAGCTGAGCCGAATGCCGTGCTCGGCGGTGAGATTCGCGGCGTAGCTCCGAGTGCTCGGGTCATCTCCCAGGTCGACGATAGCGACCTCTTCCGGTAGGACGTCCGACCGTGCGATCGCGTCAAGGCACAGGCGCGTGCACTCACCGGTATTCCAGGTCTTGACGATGACGCCAATTGGAGCGTGGCTTTGGAGGTTCATCTCCTATCCGGTCTACCAGACTCAACCCGACATGTAAAGTCGAGCAAGCCGCCGAGACCAGATCCCAATGGCACTTGACTCGGGGCGCCATCTGGATTATCACGGCATCGGCAATCCGAAATGTCGACGAGCAGATTGAGGTGGGAATGCGGTCATGGCGTCGGCATGGACGGAGCCAGCGGGCGTGAAAGGAAGGGTCGATGATCGAGAACACAATTCTAAAGAAAAACCGGCAAGGGTTGAAAGCGCTAGTTTTCGCGCTTCCGTTTCCTTCAACCGAGCTAGTCGAGCTGGCGGCGCGAGCCGGGTTTGATGCGATCAGCCTCGACGGGGAGCACGGCGTCTTCACCACGGATTCGGTCGACGTGATCTGCCGGGTCGCGAACGGCTACCGAATGTCGGTCACCGCCCGGGTGCCGAGCATCGACCCGTACCTGATCAATCTCTGGCTCGACCGGGGAATCCAGGGAATCTTGGGACCGCACATCGAGACCGGTGAGGATGCTCAGCGTCTCGCCGCCGCCTGCCTGTTTCCGACGGATGGTCATCGTTCGTGGGGTGGCTGGCGCGGAACCGAGTTCAACGAGGACGCCTACCTCGACGAGAAGTTCGGGGGCAAACTAGGCTACATGCGCTGGGCGAACGAGAACATGATCGTGTCGGCCCAGATCGAGTCGAAAAAGGCGTACGATAATCTCGACGCCATCCTCGCCGTGAAAGGTCTGAACGCAATTGCCGGCGGGCCAAACGACTTTTCCGCCTCGCTGGGCCATCCCGGCGAGCCCAACCATCCGGAACGGCAGCGCCTGTCGGATGAGGCGGACGCCCAGGCACGTAAAGCCGGGAAGGCGGCTGGTAACGATATGACCGTGACGATGAGCATTCAGGAGCTTATGCTAGGCGCCGGGCGCGATTTCGTGCGCGCCCACGCTGGCGACAAGCTAGGCCGCTGAGCCCAGGGTGCGCCGCGATCGCTTAGGAGAAAGACGATGTCAGGGATTCGGCCGATTTTTATGTCGACGGTCCAGTACGATGGGGAATTGCGCTCCGGACAAATCCGTGTGATCGACGTCTTGCACGTCGCGAAGCGGCTTGGCGTGGACGGTGTCGAACTACGTGACGTTTACTGGGACGACCAGGCTGCCGAGATCCCGGCCTGTCGCAAACTGAGCGACGACCTTGGACTCGGTCTTACCTACGCCACTTTTGCGCGCCTGTTTGGAAGCGAACCGAACGGACGCGAGGCGGTGCGTCAGGCAATCGACGTGGGAGAGGCGCTCGGAGCACCTCTAGTTCGGGTCTTCCCGGGGCCCGTACCGGACGAAGCCGACGTCGCCGGCTGGGAGGCATCGGAGACGCTCCTTCAATTTGCGGCGGAACGGAGAATTGTGCTGGCCCTGGAAAACTTTTCGGGGTCGCCTGGTGGGCGCCTCGACGAAATCGAGCGGGTCCTTCGGCGTTTCACGGCGCCGTCGATCGGATCGAACGTGGATATCGGCAACTACGCCCTCAACGGGCAGGACGTTCCGACGGCGATCCGCGCGCTTAGCGAGCGAATCGTCTACGCTCATCTGAAACATAACCGGCGAGTCGAGGACAAGATCGAGGCGACGTTCCTTGGCGGCGGCGACGTTCCACTGAACGAGACGATGGCCGAGCTCGGTCGCCTTCCTCAGCCGATCACCTATACGTTCGAGTTTGGCGGCGGCGGCGATCCGGAAGGGCGGATTCGGAAGAGTTTGGCGTACATTCGCGGCCTGTAGGCCGGCCCTGATGTTGCGGATGCGACCCTCCGCGACGAGGGAGCAACGCCATGCAGCTTCAGGATTGGGCCCGTCGATCGATCGTTCAGCCCAGAGTACTTTTCGTCGCGGCGACAATATTCTTTGCCGTCGCCTGTCAAACGGCATCGGCCGAGTCAGCACTGTCGACCACGATATCGCCGTTACCCGGTTACTCGGCTCACGGTACGGCGACCTTGCGAGCCACTCCTAGCGGAAACCAGTTCATGATAACGGTGGCGATGCAGGGCTTGAGTCCGGGCGCTCATCCCGAGCACATCCACGCCGGAACCTGCCCAAAATCGGGCGCGATTGTCTACTCGCTACCGACCCTACATGCAGGCTCCGACGGAACAGCTTCGGCGACGGCCACGATCGACGCGACATTGTCGTCGATAGCCGATGGCAAGCACTCCGTGAACGTCCATCAGCCCGATCTGACCCCGGTCGCCTGCGGCACGATCCCGGCAGAAGGCCGCTTATCGAAGGTGGCGGCTTCGGCGCGCGACCTCAGGTCCGGTATCGGTTACTCCGATCGCCGGCCAGGGTCATTGGCTCGACGGTGAGCTGGCCAGGAATTGTTCAATTGAGACGGTGTAGGCGCTGGCAATGAGCTCCTGCATCTCTTCGGTCGTCGCGGCGGTCGCCTCCGGTGGATTCGACAGGTAAAGCGACTCGTTCAAAGCGCCGGGCATCGTCGAGGGACGCAGTCGCCCCGGTACCCCCGGTCCAAGAAGAACCAGATGGTTGTAGCCTATACCGAGTGTGCCGAAGCTGTCCGCTCCGAGTGTCTGATCGTCGGCAACGCCACGATCGGGCGTGCTGTAGCCTTGCGCTCGGAGTGCGCGGGTCAGGTTTGATTGCAGAAGATCCGCGAAGTGCTTGCTATCCGCGCTAAACGGGCGTGACGAATCGTAAAAGGTTTCTCCGCCTCCTACCGCCGGGTCATAGAACGAGTTCAAATGAATGCTAAGGAACACCCGGGCTCCGGCTGCGTTGGCTCGGTCGATTCGCCTTTGCAGATCGGCCAATACCCCGCGAGCGGTAAGCGACATCCCTCCCGTGGCGTAGTCGTCGGCTGTAATTCCCGGCAAGTGGTCGTCGGTCCGTGAGAGCACGACTCCGATTCCATCGTGGCGTAACTTTGCCGCGGTCCGTAAGGCAAGGGCAAGGGCAACGTTCTTTTCTTCCACGACGGTCCCATCCATTGTCTGTCCAATAACTCCAGTATCCACGTCCCCGTGACCGGGATCGAGAAATACCTGGTTTTGTGGGCGGGGAGTTGACGATGGCGCCGTTGCCAGGACATGGTGGTCGACCGGATTCGGCACCGGGGTAGCCGAGGTCGATAAGGCGAGCATCGTCGACGGACCAGGTGCGGACGACGCTGAATTCCGCTCCAGGGAAAGTTGGACTGTTGGCGAAGCGGCTGGGAATCGCAGGTGCTGATTTGAGGTGCGGAGGGCGCAGGCGACGCACACGACACTGAGAAGCACAATTCCAAATCCCACCGAGGCGATTCTCCTGCAAACCGCGTTGTGGTGCATCCAGTCCCTTCCACACTGCGACGGCGCACCGATGCTGCCTCTCCCTGGGAGAAGCACGTTAAATACCACGGAAGGGGATGGGCGCCGGTCTGGTTGAGCCTTGCCACTCTTGCAATGAAGGAGCCGAGAATGCCCTTCAACGGGTCAGGCTGGAGAGCCTTTCGTTCAGGGGCCGTTTGCGATACCCTCGATTCGAGTCAGGTCCTCCGGGGTGAGCCGAAGCCTGAGCGCTCCGACGTGCTCGTCGACCTGCGCCGGACTCTTTGCTCCAACGATAGCAGCCGTCACCCCATACTTGGCGAGAGTCCAGGCGATTTCGAG
>CAZBQK010000091.1:0-11348 GCA_964493975.1 uncultured Dehalococcoidales bacterium
TTGCTTTTATCGCGTTGTCGCTCGTTGGACTGGTTATCGCGACGTTGAACCCAAACTTTCGCGTCGTCGCGGCGATCGTGTGGGTGACGGTGCTACAAACCGTTGCCTTCTACGGGGCCCTTACGATTTTCCACCAGCTTTCACCCTACGCCGTGAAAAAGATGTTCTTTCTCCTTGTCCCGGAGATGGCCATCGTCGCCACTCTGGCCGTTGTGTACGATTTGTCGCGGATGGAGCTCAGGCGACCGTTCGGAGCGGTTTTTCGAGTCGGAATCGGCCTCGTCGTCGCGCTCGGCGTTGGGTTCGGGATCAGCCAGGAATGGCTCGGCTCGTTTTCATCGTTCGATCCGCGCTCTCATTTCCCCGTACCCCTGTCGGTCGATCAGGTGATGGTCGCAAGCTGGGCGCATTCACATGTAGCAGGGAAACCTCTGACCATTATTGCCGAGGACCCGCTGACCAACGATTGGATTCAGATTGGGATCCTTGGAGATTCGGCCGTTCAAACCCATCCCCCCGCCCTGGCGAACGATTCGCCGCCGAACGGCGATCCCAGGTGCATGAACGGCGCGCTAAACGAGAATATTCTTCTCGCGAAAAACGTCGACGCCTGGGCCGTGGGTGGAGTCGAAACTCTCGTCCGCCGCGGCGAGGCCGGCATCGTGCGGGGTTGGAGCGCCACCCAAGTCAATCGCTTCCGCCGGATCGATCTATTGACGACCGGGGGTAAGCCGTCCAACCTCGCGCTGAACTGTGTGCTCACGAGCGACCAGGCCCAACCGCCCGGCGGCTGGGCCCCCATTGTCGCGATGCTTGGCGCGTCCGCGTCGATCCACCGGGACTACATCGTCGAGGCGCGTCTTCGTGACCGAGATGGCCGGATTCTGTCTCAAGTGGACGTTCCCGTCGTTCCGTATAACAAGCCACCGGACGTCGTCATTGGTCCGACCGTGGTGGTTCCGCTGATGCTCCCAGTGCCCCTAGCTCTTCGCCCCGGCGCCTACGGTGTCGATCTGGTTTTCTTTGACGACCGGTGGGGTACTCTGGAACTGGCACCGTCTGACTCGCCAAGGCGGACCTCGCTCCCGGTTAGCTCTCTGATCGTCGCGTCGGCCACGGAGCTCCCGCCGGCGGGCACCCAACCTGGTACCACCGTGAACAGTCAACTGGGAAGTGCTCTCGACCTGGTGGGTTTTGATCCCCCGACCATCGGCGACGGCGCCTTGTCGGTCGACCTTCTCTGGCGCGCATCCCAGCCGATTCCGACCGACTACACGTTCTTTCTGCAGCTGCTTGATGACCGGGGACAGGTCGTCAGTCAGGTCGACAGCTTCCCCTGGGGCGGGCAGTATCCCACTTCCTCGTGGACTCCCGGTCGCCTGGTCCGCGACCACGTCCGTCTGACGCTGCCGACCCCACTCCCGGCGGGGTCCTACCGACTCATCGCCGGCGCCTATCGACTGGAAACGATGCAGCGGCTTGGCGTTACCGGCCCCGACGGGCAGCCACGTGGCGACTTCGTGTCACTCACCACGGTGAGCCTCCCGAGATAGCGACTCTCGTCGCCTCGCGAGAGCAATAATTACTAGACACATCCCCCGTTCGACACGATTGGCAGGTAGATCGTCCGGGAGGACAAACTCATGTTCCGTCGGACCGACGCCGGCGATCGACTGACTTGAACTTGATTGGCCAGACACGCGTAGCTTTGCCGGCCAAACGACAGGAAACGTGGCTCAACCGATGTACATGGGCCCCAATTTTGGGAGCAAGGTCCCTGGAGCGTGAACGCGGTCGCTACCCAGGTCAGCCCGTTCCCGTCATGCGGCTGGACCGTGAGAAAATCTCCCCAACGGTTAGCTGGCGGGCCATTCGTCCCGAGCTGAACGTTCAAGGTTTGCCAGGCGGTGGGACTGACGTTATCGCGCACCATAATGGCCGAGCTGGGATAATTTTGGCTGCTACTGAAAGCGAGGCTGACGCCGAGCCCACCCTGGCCATTGACTCCCACGGCCGCGTAACTCCAGGCGTTATTGCTGCTCCAGATGATCGGCTCGTCGATTGTGTTCATCGTCGCCTGATTGATCTCGACGACGTGGACGTACGGATAGGGGAACGATCCGAGTCCACCCTGACCCTGGGCCGCGTCCCAAAGAAACCCAATGACACCGTTAGCAACCCATCCGCCGTGAACCGTCCAGTCGTCGGCCCCGCACATGTTTGAGCCGTCGGGGCTCGGGCAGCTATAGCCACTGGAAGGGAAGGGAGAATGCGCTACCTCGGCGTGGGTGACGCCAGGCCAGTCGACATTCTCGGGCCACGAGAATACCTGCAACGTTCCGTTGTCGCGGTGGTCGGCCCAGTACATTGTCGAGGTCGCGCCGCCAACGGGCGTGAAGGTGTCGGCCCCGTTTAGGCAATAGCTCGTGCAAGCCATATTGGGGTCTCCCGCCGCGAGCTGGGTCAAGGGGCAACGGAAGATGACGCTGGCGTTGATTGACCCGTTTGGATTCAGGGCGTTCGCGGTCAGGTACAGGTCGTTCGAGCTGTAGGCAAGCTGAGGATAATCGAAGCTCAGTCCACTAGGTAACTGAGCGTCGGTCGGGAGGAAATCCCAATAGGTCCAGGTGTTCGAGGCAATCCCGGCCGCTCCTTTTGCGACGGCAACGCGCACGGCGTTGTTGTTCTGTCCGTCTGGAGCATACATGAGCTCCCAGACGGTGAGACCTTGAGACGGCTCGTAGATGGTGTGCTGGTCGCAGCAAAAGCCCCCGAAGCGGCTGGGAAACTCGGTGAACGAGTTGATGTAGCCAAAGGTTTGTCCACCGTCGGTTGAAAGGGCTGCGTAGAAGTTGCCGGTGTAAAAGACATTGCTGCCGAAACTCGACACGCTCGGTTCGTCCGTCGCCGACGTTTGCTCGCCAGTGGACGCACCGCTCAAGGCCGTGTTCTGAATCAGGACGAGATCGGTTGGGGCTGAGGGCACGGATCGTTTAGTCCAGACTGGCGGAATATCTGTTTGCGACGCCATCGTCGTCGCGGGCGACTGTGGCATCGTGGCCAGGCCGGTGGATAGCGCCGGTTGCACCGGCGTGCGGCGCGATGTCGGCCGCGGCTCATTCGCGGGCATGGGCGGAGGGTTCAGTGTTGGTTGCGGAAGGTGGACGGTTGTTCCGGGACCGATGAGAGTCGTGCCACCACCCGCTGTGCCCAGCGAGGACGGCGATGCCGAAGCCGTCTTCGTGGCGGACGGTGAGCCGGTAGGCACCAGGCTCGTCAAACTCAGCATCGAGACCACGGGAACAACGATGGCGCCAAAGCGTAAGCCGACTGACACAGCACGGCGGAGACGGACGGGGACTACGACCATCGTTTCAACCACCAATTAGTAGATTTGGCTCAGCCTTAAACGCCGTAGAGCATGGGCGGGGTGCAATAGTTCGAAGAACGGGGAGGCGGCCCGACCGGAGGAACCTGTCGATTCATGGCGTCGAGCGTCGACTGGATCTGGTCGATGGGTTGGCCGTGCCAATACATGTCGAGCGCTCGATCGATGAAGATCCAGCCGCGGGTACTAAAGTGAGCGCTCGTGTCGGTCAGGAAGTAACGATCTTCGTCGTGGGCGCTCAGATCGAGCGTGGGGAGGAGCGGGTGGCGGGCCATCTGACTTGCAAACGTGCGGTAATACTGTTGCCGAGCCGGCGCCGAAAGCGGGGTGTAATTATCGAACGTACCCGGGAGTGTAACGCTCCAAACCAAAGGGCGCGCGCCGACCTCTTCAAGCGCCCGGAGCTCGAGGTCGAGGTCGGACCACTCATTTGACTCGACCATTCCCTGCACCAGGGCCGTCGGGTAAGGGAATATCTCACCGTCTCGGTTGGTCTGACCGCTGCAGAATGCCAGTAGGGCACCAGTAACCTTGTCCCTCTCTTCGTCGCGAACGCGCTGATACTCGCCAAGGGGGAAGCCGAACGGATCCGCCAGGCTCCGTAGGACCATGATCTGGGTGGCTTCCGGCAAGAGCTTCGACCAGTCGAGCACGGGAGCGGGATCGGGGACGTCGTGGCTCAGCTCAGGGTGATTCTGAATGAACCTAACCGTCGTCCAAGCATCCTGCAGCTGAAGGCTCCAGGATTCGAGACGGCCGATCGGGTAGAGGGCATCGTATTCGGCGAGGTGGAGCGGTGTCGGATCGGCCAATGCGGAGACCGCCAAATGAAGCAACGGGCGATCCTTCAGCGTCGCGGGGTAGTCCAGCATGCGCCGCGCGCCGCCCTCGCGGATGTCGAGCGACACCGTCGAGAAGACGAATGCCTCGGCTATCTCCGGCGAGAAATTGCCAGCGTAATAACTCGGAGGGAGGCCCTTGGGATCAAGAAAATAAGGGGGTGACTCGGAGAGAACGAGCAATTTACCCCGCAAGACGTCGCCTAGCGCCGCGAACATCTGTAGATTGTGCAGGTCGCCGCTGCCGATGCCTCCCACGGCGAATGCATCGAAGCCAGTCGGCTGAGTTGCGAACACCTGAGTCGCGTAATACGGTTCGGCGCAGCAGTACAGCTCGGAGCTGCCGTAGATCGGCAGGAAGTGACCGTCGGCGTAGGCCGCTCGTTGGAAGGTGAGGGTGAGCCACTTGATCGAAAGCGGCTTGTCGGCGACCGCGCGAACGTATTGACCGGCGACCTCGACGGCGTACGATTGGGCCCGGTTCAACCCAAAGAATGCGATCGCTAGAGCCAGAACGAACGCCAGGATACCGACCGGCCAGTTGTTAGCTCCCGTCGCGCGCAACCATGTCTCCCCTCAGGGAACACCCGCGCGTCACGGCGCACGACCTGTCCCCGCCATCCCTAGCCTGGCCTACTGACTAAACCACGAGGAGTCCGCCGACGTCAAGTTTCGTTGTGCTACAATCCGTTGCCGTCGAGATACGCGAGGAGGAACCATCCGGATGAGTGATACCCGACCCCTGGTCGTGCGACTCGGTACGCCCCTGGTAAATCCCGAGCCCGAGCTCCAACTTATCTCTGAAGCCGGCGGGCAGCTCGTGATGCTTGAAGTCAAAGACGAAGCGTCCGCCCTCGCGGCGATCCGCGATGCCGACGTCATCATCAATGCCGGCGGCATTCTCTTCAGCGCCGAGGTTTTTGAAGGGCTCCGGCGGTGCCGGTGTGTCATTCAGTCGTCCGTCGGCTACGACCGGATCGATGTTCCGGCCGCGACGGCGCGCGGGATCATGGTCGCGAATCTGCCGGACTACTGCATCGAAGAAGTCGCCGATCACGCGGTTGCGCTGGTTCTCGCGTCGGCCCGGCGTCTCCTGCAAATGCACAACGCGGTTCGATCCGGCCTCTGGGCGCAGGGGGGCTACCGAACTTCGGAGCACCTTGGGCCAATCGAGCGCTTGAGCGAGCGCACTCTTGGTATCGTTGGCTTTGGAAATATCGGTCGGCTCGTCGCGAAGCGCACCCGGGGTCTTTTCGGAAGGCTCGTCGCAGCCGACCCGTTCGTCAAGCCGGAGACGGCCGCGCAGCATGGCGCCGAGCTTTTATCGCTCGAGGATCTTCTCCGTCAGTCCGACTACGTGACGCTTCACGTTCTCTTGACCACCGAGACTCGCCACCTGATTAACGCCGAGCGCCTGGCCCTCATGAAGCCGTCGGCCCACCTCGTGAACACCTGTCGCGGTCCAATTGTCGACGAAGAGGCATTAATCGCGGCTCTAAGGTCCGGCAAGCTGTCCGGGGCGGGGATCGACGTGTTCGAACAGGAGCCGATCAATGGGGAACATCCGCTTGCCAACATGGACAACGTGATCGTGACTCCCCACCTCGCGGTGTACTCGACCACGGCTATGCGAAACTGGCGGGTTCATCCAATCGAGGACGCCGCCCGCGTGCTCCGCGGCTACTACGCTCGAGGAATGGTCAACCGCGACCTCAAAAAGACGCTCAACCTGAAGGAACCGTAAGGTCGCGCCGGTCGCAACGAGCGAGCGATGGCTCTCTGCCTTGAAAGGCAGGAGCAAAGTACCGGCGGGGCTGAAGCCCGGACCGGTCCAGCGCTTCAGCGCTTTCGTCCTTTGCTTCTGGCTTTATGGACCTTGTCATTTTAATCCGGTATCAATGACGGACGAGTGGGGGCTCTCTGGCTTGAAAGCCAGGAGCAAAGGCGGAGGGGCTGAAGCCCAATCCGGTCCAGCGCTTCAGCGCTTTCGTCCTTTGCTTCTGGCTTTCAAGCCAGAGACTGTTCAATTCATTCCTACTGCGACCCGACCTGGTACAGGGTGTAGGACATCGAGGCGCCCTGGGCGTAGTTGAAGACCTGGATTCCGAAGGTTGCCGCGCTTGGGTCGGAGAAGTTCCAGTCGCCGGAGATCACGCCGGTGCCGTCGTCAGTCGGATTGATGGTTGCGACGAGGGTGGATCCCTTATAGACGTTGAAGCCCACGTTGCTCGAGGGCGCGCTGCCGTTCGAGTGCTCGGTCATCGACACGGAAAGCTGGGAATTGTTTCCGGGGTACGCGATCACGAAATAGTTGAACGACCCACCATGATCGCCGACGATCGTCTCGGTGGCTCCGGGCGTTGCGCTGTTCAGCACGAACGCGTGGGAACCATCAGTATTGCCGCTCGCCGCGACGGTGGTGCCCGCCAGGCCGGTCGTCGTGACCCCGAAGCTAACTGCTACCCCGGCCCAGTAGTTGAAGACCTGCAATTGGTAGGTGACCGCCGACCGAGCGGAGATCGTCGCGGTGAGCGTCTCGCTGTTCGGATCTTTCGCCGATTGGACGCCACTGGCGACGAGGGTGGGTCCATTGCCGTTCGTGCCGGGCTCGTACACGTTGAAACCGTAGGCTTCCCCGTTAGCGTTATACGATGGCGACGCGTTCATGGTGATCGTTAGCGGGGTGTGACCACCCGGGTAGTTCAAAGTGTAGTACTGAAAGTTACCCTGACTGTTTCCGGTGATGGTTCCGCCCAGAGCCGCGTTGACTGTCGTCACGGTTACGGCTTGTTGCGGCGTCGTATTGGTCGCGGTTGTGACGGCGGCGGCGCTTCCTCCGCTCAGTCCGCTCACGCTGAGGGTATACCAGACTTCCAGGCCATTAGTGTAGTTGTAAACCTGGACCATGAGACTCATCGCAGCCGGGTTGACGACGGTATACTGGGCCGTGCTCGATCCATCCGACCCATTTGTCCCCGTCGGCTGACCGGCGAAGCTCAAGCTACTCGGTCCGTAGATATTGAACCCAAACGCCTGCTTGCCCGTATTGCCGTAGCCCGGATGGAAGGTAAGCTGGACAAGAGCAGGCGCGTTGCCTCCCTGATAGGAGAACTGGAAGTACCGATACGCGCCGCCGGGGGTTCCGACCAGACTCTCCGAGACCGAGTTATTCCCGGCGTTAAGCGTCCTTGGCGTGCTGGGATTGTCGTTCAGGGCTAAGGCGGGAACCGTCGCGAGAAGAAAAACAGCAACGACGGCGATTATCGCCCGAGCGAGAGGCGCAATAGTCCGGACCAACATTGATCTTTCCTCCAACCGACCCCGTTACGAAAGAAGCAGCCAGGCGGGTTCGTGCGCAAGCCAGATGAACCCGCTTCGGCGGGTTGGCCCGCCCTTGCCCGGGTGGTGAACGGTGTAGTCTAGCCCCGTTTCATCCTGGCAGTCAATCTTTTGGGGGATGCGAAAGTACTGTCGAACCGGGAGAATAGCCCGGACGTCAGCCACGCGAGCCTGGGATAATATCTGGCCGGAAAGACGTGGGCCTGGGCGCGAGCACGGATCTCGGCGGCTCAATTAGGTTGGGCAGGCAAGGACCTCATGGTGCGGCGCGGACAGAGTGGGGCGGACCACTCGGTCGCCAATCGAATTGTTAGTGGGCTCTCGGTGGACGAAGGACTCGTCGCCGCGATAGAAGCTATCGAGAGCGATTGCGGCGCGTCGTCAGTTACGATGTACCTGGTCGACCAGGGGGGAGTTTTTGCTCGCAGGCGGTTGAGTACCGCCGCGGCCACCCGCCCGTCCTGGGAAGAGTACGATCCACAAGATACCGCGCCCGACACGCCGGTCGCCCTCGTCACGCGAACGGGCCAGCCGGTTATCGTGGCGGATCCCGGGTCCGACGCCGACGCTTGCTCCTGTGTCAAGGACCACGCCCGCGTCGCGGCTACGGTACCAATTGTTGGCGACGACGGCGTCATCGGGGCGATTCACGCCCACTGGCGTTACCAACGGATGGACCTAGCCGAAGACATTCGCCTGATTGGGTCGGTTGCTTTTTTTTGCGCCATCGCGGTGCAGAACTCCCGGATTCGCGACCGCGAAGTGGAAGCGGCGAGACTTGACGGGGTGCGGCTCGCGGCGCGCACGACGGTCGACGATATCGGCAACGATCTCGCCAGTATGCGTTGGCTCGCGGATATCGCGTACCGTCAACTGAATCGTGGTGATCCCGTCGATCCCGAGGTACTGAAGACGATTGTGGACGGAGCGGCGAGCTGCCTCGATCGCATGCGCCGGCTCGTGGAGATCTCTCGGATCGAGACGAGCGACTCCCGCAACCTGCCGCCGGTTCTCACGGTCACGGTAGACCGTTAGCGCAAACTCTTCGCGGTCACCGGCTAACGGGTTCTCTAAGGGGTGACGATTTTCTTCCGGACAGTTCGAGGCCACACGCAAGCTCACGCGTTTCGGTGATGGGTAGACTCGCCAGGATTCCCGCTTCTTCATCCCGTCGCGCGACGAACGCGGCAAGGTCCCCGAGGCGGCACGAGTATCCCCATTCGTTGTCGTACCAGGCGACGACTTTGACGATTCGATTGTCGACGACCATCGTGCAGAGACCGTCGACGATGGCGGAGTGGGGATCGCCTTTGAAGTCCATGGACACCAGTGGTCGATCGCAGTAGGCGAGGATTCCCTTCAACGTGCCCCCGGCCGCGTCGCGAAACGCCGCGTTGACGTCCTCGACCGTGATGGATCGACCGGTTTCGCACACCAGGTCGATCACCGAAACGGTGGGCGTCGGGACCCGGAACGACATTCCGTCGAAAGATCCGGCCAATTCGGGCATGATTTGCGGAAGGGTGCGGGCAGCCCCGGTTGTCGTCGGGATAATATTCAGAGCGCTTGCTCGGCTTTCGCGGGCGTTCTTTGCGCTTCGGTCCTGCACGTGCTGGCTGTTCGTGTAGCTGTGGACGGTGCTAAGCAGCCCCCATTTCAGACCAAATGCTTCTTTGAGGACCATGGCCACCGGAGCGAGGCAATTGGTCGTGCACGACCCATTGGAGATGATCGTGTGCTCGCCGGGACGGTACTCCCCTTCGTTCACCCCGAGGACGATGGTAATGTCGTCTCCCTTTCCGGGCGCCGAGATGATGACCTGGCGCGCGCCGGCAGCCAGGTGAAGCTGCGCGATGTCGCGGCTGACGCCTCGCCCGGAACATTCCAGGACCGTGTGAACGCCCAGGTCACCCCAGGGCAAAGCGCTCCAGTCGCGATCGCGCAAGACCCGAATCGTTTGCCCGTTCACGTGAAGGTGGCCCGGATGGCTGACGACATCGCCTTTGAAGCGACCGTAATTGGAGTCGAACTCGAGGAGAAGGGCGTCGGTGTGTATACCTGACGGATCGTTGATCGCGACCACGTCAAGGTCTTCAGTGTGGCGCTCGGCGATGCTACGGAAAGTCAGGCGCCCAATGCGGCCAAATCCATTAATTGCGATGCGACGGCGCATGGTTTCACCCTCCCACGTATGAATCCGCAGTATCCTCCCTTTGATCATACGGGCGCTCGACCGGCCGAGCAATCCCACGGGTGGTACGTTCGTCGGCCCGGTCGCGATTGTTCACGATTCTGTCACTCTCGCTCCGGTCCGCCACGATCGAAACCGCCGCGATACCTCCGCGACGTCTTCCGGCGTCGAGGTCCGGATCCAACCGGAACGGCCGAAGGATAGTCCGGTTGCCCGCGCGAGGAACTGGCCGATCGTTCGCAGAGCCGGGCTGTGCCCCATGACAAGACGCTGCTGGCCGTCGACCTCGAGATAGTGGTACGTGCCATGGCGGTCATAATGGTCGCGGATTGCCTCCCAGGTCCGGACCGGGGAGACGTCAGGATGGTCGTCGAGGCCGGCTGGGAGGCCGTCAATCGGAAGCGGCATCAGGTGGAGGTGGGCGTGAAAGACGGTCTGCCCGGAAACGCCATTCTCCCAGGTTAGAAGCGGTCGGCCATACGCCGAGGATAAGAACGACCGTGTCGTCGAGACGGCCTCCTCGAGCTCACGCTCCACCTCGACCGGTGCGGCACCGTAGCACGCGTAATGATTCTTGCTGATCACCAGGGTATGGCCCGGACACAAGGGGTACTTGTCCGGCATGACGTACAGTCGATCCGTTTCGAAGAGGGCCGGAGGCTGGTCCTTTCGCGTACAAAAGATGCAATCGCTCAGCTAGGGACCTCCGAAAGACGTGAGCCTTTCAATCACAGGGTACCACGTGCAATCAGCGAAGTACCTCGGCAACCACCATTCCCGCCAAAATCAACACGCCACCGATGAGTCCGTTAACGCCAAGCGTCTCTCCCGCGAACGCAAACGCGAACAGCGCGGCGAAGACTGGCTCGAGCGAGAAGATCAACGCCGCGTGAGACGGTGTGGTGAAGCGTTGAATGCTGGTTTGAACTCCGAGAACCGCCGCCGTGCCGAGAAGGCCGGTGTAGAGCGGCGGGAGCCAGGCCTGAGTCGGCGGGATCGCGGAAGGGTGCTCGACGGTCATCGATATCAGCGTCGCGATCGCCGCGACGAAGCCGGTTTGGACGATCGACAGAGCAATGGTGTCGTAGTGCGGGGCGTACGCGCTAATTGATACGATGTGGGCCGCGAACGCGACTGCACATCCAAAAACCAGAAGGTCTCCAATCCCAAAGGCCACGTCACCGGTAAATGAGAGCAGATACATCCCGACCGCCGCGAGCCCGATTCCGACGATGATTCCAATTCCAACCCGCTGGCGCAGAGCGAACAGCGCGAAAATCGGGACGATGAGGATCGAGAGACCAGTAATGAACCCGGCCTTAGAGGCGGTCGTGGATTGCAAGCCGGTCGTTTGGAGCGCGTAGCCGAGCAGCAGAAAGACCCCGATCACCAATCCGGCCCGCCATCCCGCGCGTCCCAAGCTTCGAAGTCGGCGGTGGCCGATCACCAGGAGTGCAAGGCAGGCAATGCCAAATCGCATCGCGATGAACTCAAACGGACTCACGTCGCCGAGCGCGCTTTTGACGACGATAAACGTGCTTCCCCACACCAGAGTGACGCCGACGAGTCCCAAATCGGCCTCGTAGGCTCG
>CAZBQK010000092.1:0-9091 GCA_964493975.1 uncultured Dehalococcoidales bacterium
CCAGCTGTACCCGGGGATGACCGCCACCGTCACCGTCATCACCGCCCAGCACGATGGCGTTGTCATGGTTCCAAACACCGCGCTCACCTTCGCCCAAAATGCCTTCCGCCAGGGGCTGATCGGTGGAAATCGCCGCGGTAATGGGACGCCTGGCCCTGGTCAGGGCCAGCGGCAAGGCCAGGGTGCGACCGACGGAACGCCGGTGCCCGGACAGGCTGGGGCAAACGGAACGCCAGTCCCAGGCCAGGGTCAGCGTGGTGCCAATGGAACACCCGGACCAAATCAGGGCCAACGGCAGGGACAGGGGAACGGAAACGGTGGACCCGGTGGGCAGGGTCGCGGCGGGAACTTTAGCGCGGTCGTGGCGCTCGTCAACGGCCAGCTTGTTCCGAAGCGGGTCGTTCTGGGTCTAACCGACGGAACGAACACCGAAATCGTCTCGGGCCTGAACGGCGACGAGTCGATCGTCGTCGGACCGATCAGTCGGACCGGAACCGGAACCACCGGCGCTAACGGCCAGAGACCGCCGGGTGGGGGTGGCGTCAGCGCCTTCCCGATTGGCGGCGGCGGCGGACGTGGTGGTTGAGATGGCGACCCGAGCTGAGTCGCGCGGAGATCCAATCCCAGCGCGGACCGTGACGCCGGCGATCCACGTCGAGCACCTGGCCAAAGACTACGTCTTAGCCGCTGGTGTCGTTCACGCGTTGCGGGACGTGACACTTGAAGTCGCCTCTGGCGAGTTCGTCGCCGTCATGGGGGCGTCTGGGTCGGGAAAGAGCACGTTTATGAACCTCCTCGGCTGTCTCGATCGGCCAACTGGCGGCACCTACGTGCTTGACGGAATCGACGTGGCTCACCTGGATGCCGATTCACTTGCGGCCGTTCGCAACCGGAAGGTTGGATTCGTCTTCCAGGGATTCAACCTTCTACCGCGTATGACGGCTCTTGGAAACGTCGGCCTACCAATGGTGTACGCCGGTCTTTCTAACGCGGCAATCCAACAGCGTTCTCTCGCGGCGCTTGCCGCCGTTGGCCTCGCGGATCGCGCCGATCACCGGCCCGCTCAGATGTCGGGCGGTCAGCAACAGCGAGTCGCGATCGCGCGTGCCCTGGTCAACGGGCCAACGATCATTCTCGCGGACGAGCCGACTGGGAATCTAGACAGTCGAACGAGTGTCGAGGTCATGGCGATTCTTCAGGGTCTTAACCAGCGGGGAATCACAATTGTCGTCGTCACCCACGAACCGGACATCGCTCTTTTCTGTAAACGATCCGTCCGTTTTCGCGACGGACGGGTCATCGAGGACGTGCGGAACCCGAACCCCCGGAGCGCGGCGTCAATTCTCGCCGAGCTCCCGTCGTTGGACGCGGAGGTAAGCCCATCGTGAGCGCGCAAAACCGACGAGACGAGGCTGCCCAGCCACGCCATTCGCCCGACGGTCCGACCGCTGGAACATTTCGCGCGGTGATCGCGGACCCGACGATAGCGGCGCCGCCTCGACGCAATGGAGTGGCCGCCCCTCCCTTGCCCGAGGTGAGGCCGGATAGTACGGGGGATCAGGATGATGTTCTCGGCCCCCTACCTTCGGATAGTAGCGGCTCGATGGCCCTTGGCCAGAGCGTCTCTTCGGCGCTCGAAGCGATTGCCGCGAATAAGCTTCGCTCCATTTTGACGATGCTCGGGATTATTATCGGCGTTGGCGCCGTGATCGTGATGATTGGCCTGGGCGCTGGAGCCAGAGCGTCGGTTCAACAGCGCCTCACCCGTCTGGGCACGAATCTCCTGACGATCACTCCCGGCAGTGGCGGTGGAGGAGGAGTTCGCATTGGCGCTGGCTCGCTACCGACGCTCAACGATCAGGACGTACAGGCAATCCAGCGACAAATTTCGGGTATTGATTTGATTAGCCCGAATCTCGACACTGGAAATACTCAGGTCGTCGCCAACAATCAGAACTGGAACACCCAGATCCAGGCGAATTATCCGTCGATTTTTGCCATCCAGGACTGGCAGGTGGCAAGTGGCGCCGCCTACGATGACTCCGACGAGGCGAACCAGACGCTCGTCTGCGTTATCGGCAGTACGGTTGCGACAAACCTGTTCGGAAACGCCGATCCGGTCGGTCAGCAAATCCGGATTCGCAACGTTCCCTTCACGGTCAAAGGCGTTCTCGTTACGAAGGGCAGTAACGGCTTTCGCGATCAGGACGACATTATCCTGATTCCGTACAGCACCGCCCAGATCCGACTATTCCAGCGGACGTTCGTCAACGACATCTTCGTCCAGGTGGCCGATACCCAGAACATCGATCAGGTTCAGTCCGAGATCACCGACCTATTGCACACGCGTCACCACATTCGCGCGGGTCAGCAGGATGACTTCCGAATCCAAAATAACAACCAGATCATCCAAACGGTGCAGCAGACGAGCGATACGCTGACGCTGCTCCTGGCCGGGGTCGCGGCGGTGTCGCTGATCGTCGGCGGCATCGGCATCATGAATATCATGCTGGTCTCCGTGACCGAGCGGACCCGGGAAATCGGGATCCGCCTGGCTGTTGGCGCGCGGGGAGCGAATATCCTGAGCCAGTTCCTGATCGAGGCCGTGTTGATGAGCGCGGTCGGCGGCTTGCTCGGCATTCTTATCGGAATTGGGTCGTCGGTTGGCCTTGCCAAGTTCGCCGGCTGGAGCACTCTCGTCACGCCAGAAGCGGTGATCCTATCTTTCGGCTTCGCCGCGATCATTGGCGTGTTTTTCGGCTTCTATCCCGCGCGCAAGGCCTCCCAGCTCGATCCGATCGAAGCGTTGAGGTACGAGTAGGGGAGCGACGCGTTGGCGGCATGCGCGTCAATCTCGTGCCGCTATTCGAGTTCGATGCATCGCCCAACACGCGAGGTCTGGCGGGTCTCGCGTTGGAAGGGACGCTTAGCCTGCCCTCGACGGGTGGGGGAACGACCGGCTGAAGCCTCGACTCCCCGGGAGGCGATTGACCTCTCCGGGGAGTCGAGGCTTCAGCCGGTCGTTCCCGTTTGAGTTGAGGAGCGGGCTCTCTCATGCGAACGCGCGCATCAGGTCCGAGACGAGGGGATTAGAACGTTCACGGCCGAGGCGTCGTCTGCCACCGCCTTCATTATGGGCTCTGCGAATTCCAAGAGGGCCCGCGCGGGAATTACGTACGTCATCGCGTTTCCGACGGGCCCGCCGCGATTGCCGGTCGTAAGCAGGTAGCTATCGACGATCTTCGCGAAAAACCGATCCGGCCAGTTTTCGTGGGCGCCTTCGTCGGCGGTGTTGACCTCCTCCATGTCCACCCAGATGCGCTGGCCGTCTTTTTCAATTGGCACCTTGTAGCGCGCGATTCGCTTGCCCGGAAAGTCCGCGATGTGCTCGACGTAGTGCAGAAAGGTCACCGCGTCGTGATCGGAGCCCAGCAAGACAATCTTGCCATTCAGCTCGAGGAGCTTGTCGAGCGGTGAGCCAGCGCCGAAAGCGTAGTTCCAGGGCTGGCTCGAAACAATGTTGTTGGCCTGGCTGCCGGAAACCACGAAACGCGCCACGTGCCGGCTCACGACGACTCCCGGCCAGGTCCTGAAAAACTCTACTAGCGTGCCGTTGCTTCGCGCCGATCGGGCGGTCAGAGGGTCGTACGCTGGAAGCTTCTCGAGGATTTCCTTTTCCTCGTCCGGCGTCAGGTCTCCTCGCCCGACCTCGTCGACGTAGTCTGGACAACTCGCGTACATTATAAGATTGCCGCCGGGGCCGACCGCGTCCTTTAGTGCGAGGTGAATCTGATCGGGTCCGCCGGCCACCTCGCCGACGGCGCGCACGGAGGCATGGACCATCACCGTGTCGTTAACCGTGATGCCCAGTTTCCTAAGGTCATCCGCCAGCTGCCCTCTCGAATACATTGCTCCTCCCGAGATCTTCCGACGAGCTTACAACATGACACCATGTGCTGAGACCCGCGCCGCCCCCGGCATTGGTCGACTTCGGTGCCGCCGTGGTCAATAGACAGGGATATCTCGCGCGGTTACAATGTAGCTATTACGCAATCGTTGGGAAAATGAAAATCGCAGTCGAACAGCACGCGCATGATCTCCGGCGGGGTCTCCTGATCGAAGGGGTCACCATTGTTTGGATGGTGATCGAGGCGGCCGTGGCGATCGGCGTTGGCGTCACAGCACGGAGCGGCGCCTCTCTCGCCTTCGGCATTGACAGCCTGATCGAGCTCGGCTCCGCCGGCGTCCTGGTCTGGCGCCTGCGGGCGGAAGCGGATCGGCGGCCCGGATCAGAGGTCGAGGCCATCGAGCGGAAAGCCGGACGGATCGTCGGCGGCGCACTCTTCGGGCTGGCGGCGTACGTGGTTCTGCAGTCACTTGCCACGCTCGTCCTCCGCGTCGAGCCGGATCGGAGCTTCCTGGGGATCGGGTTGGCGCTGGCCGCGATGATCGGTATGCCGGTCCTGGCACGGGTGAAGCGGGGCGTGGCCACGTCGATCGGCTCGGCCGCCCTGAAGGGCGACGCGGCATGCAGCATCACCTGCGCTTACATGGCCGCGACCTTGCTTGGCGGCCTGGCCCTCAACGCGCTCTTCGGTTGGTGGTGGGCCGACCCGATCGCCGCGCTGGGGATCGTCTACTTCCTGCTCCGTGAAGGGCGCGAGGCGTGGAATGGCGACAGCTGCTGCGACGACGAATGCTGCACTCCGTAAATTAGACGTTGGCGACCGCTGGTCGCGCGATGCCTCGCTGTAGAATATCACGATGCCGCGCCGATTCCTGCCTGTCTCAGGACATATCGTGAGCTTGTCGTACGGCAAGTCGAGGTCCGCGACCAGCACGGCCGGCAACACACTGCACTGGTAGCTGGCGACATGGCCGAATCGTTAGGGGCGTTTCGCGAAACGCCCGCGTTCCGGTTGGGATGCGTTGCCGCCGGCCTTAGGGGCCGGTCGACCCGGCCAGAGCCCCGGACGCCTTTCTCAGCCGGCGCATTCGCACTGCCTCACGACTATGCGCGTCGACATGCGTCCGCCCAGCCCCTCCCCTGGGCGTTTCGCGAAACGCCCCTACCAATTCGTCGCGCCGGCGTATTTCTGACGGACTTTCCGCCCTAGCCCTCACCACCATCTTGATTCCGCGCTGAAATCACTTAAAATGACTGACATACGCGTAACTACGCGTACATTCGTGCAATTCCGTCTATACGACGGAGAGGAGTGAAAATCGTGGCTGAGTCGACCGAAACTCGAAATCCTGAGCTCATTGATGTCGGCCAAGCCTCGGAAAACGAGGCGAGTCAAAGCCCCCGTCGTAGGCGAGTGGAGGCACTCAAGCAAGAGCTCGTCGGCGGCGAGCTGCTGACAGCCGTTGAAGTCGCCGACATTCTCGATATTCATCCCCGCACCGTCGGCGAATACATTCACGACGGAAAATTGCGCGCCTACCAGTTTGGCGGCGGGTGGAAGGTCTCCGAATCGGCTTTACGTGCCTTTGTTCGCGGTCAGACCAGGCGCTGCTCGTTCTGCGGAAAAGAAGAATTGCAGGTGCGCCGGCTAATTGCCGGACCAAATGGAGCCTACATTTGTGATGCCTGCGTTGAACTGTGTAATGGAATCCTTGCAAAAGAACGAGAAGGTTAGAGTAGTCCTGGCCTCGAGACAGCCAAAGCGGTCGATCTCGAGGTCCTTTGACTACTCGATTACCCGCCTTCCTGCTGCTGCCAGTCCGCCTTACTCAGAGCGTACTCGACCTCGCCATGCTCCGTACCCTCGATGGGGTCCGGCCACGATTGGTGGAAGATTCGCACCAGCGTCAGGCCTGACTTTTCCATTACCCGTCGGGAGGCGATATTGACTGCCATTGTCTCCGCCACCACCCGCTGCACGCCAAGCTCGGTAAAGCCCTTGCGAATGAGCGCCCGCGATCCCTCCGTGCTATAGCCATTGCCCCAGGCTGATTTACGCAGCCGGTATCCTAGCTCGACTTCGTCAGGACTGGCGCCTTCCCGGGGTCGGAGGGCGAACCATCCCAGGAATTCCCCGGTGGACTTTTCGATGGCCGCCCAGCGGCCATACCCTTCGAATCGCTCGTAATCGTGGAGGATGCGCGGTAAGGTTTCGTTTTGGATAACCTCGCGAGGTGTCGGCTTGCCGCCGGTGAGGTAGTACATGACGTCGGGATCGCTGTCGAGGTCGACCAGATTGTCCACATCGTTCTCGGTGAATTGGCGCAGCAACAATCGGTCGGTTTCGAGGAAGACCTGCATCATGTGCTCGTTCCCTGGCGATTCAATCCTGGGCATGATAATCGAATCTGACCTTGAAGGGAGCCCGCGCCCCCGGCCACTGTTCGGCACCGGATGGTTATGGAGAATCTCCCCGTTCTCGCCGACGCGAGGCGTTGACAGCCATGACGCCGTCTTGTAGGGTGAGGGCCGATTGACTGACCGGAGGGACGTACCATGTTGCGGATTGGATTAGTCGGGGCTGGCGTGATTGGGCGGGCGCACCTGCCGACCTTGCTACAGTTGGCCGACACAAAGGTCGTTGGCGTCGCCGATCCGGCGACCGGGGCCGCGGAGGCGTTGGCCGCCACGGCGGCTGCTCCCGCTTTCGCCGATTACCGAGAGCTTCTGGGAAAGGTCGACGCGGTTTGGATCTGCACTCCGACCTTCCTGCACCCGGAACAGACCGTTGCCTTCGCCGAGGCAGGCGTTCATGTGTTCTGCGAAAAGCCGATCGCGGTCGACCTTCCTTCGGCGGACCGGATGATCGCCGCGGCTCGGAAGGCCGGCGTTCAGCTGATGATTGGCCAGGTCATTCGCTATTATCCCGAAACAATCGCTATCAAAAAACTGCTGGCCGACGGCGAGCTGGGAGAACCGGTTTACGTCTACGCCCGTCGACTGTTCTCTCATAACGCCGTGCTCTCAGTGCCCTGGCGGCGCGACGTTAGCCTTTCCGGCGGCATGACCCTCGAATCCGGCGTCCACGAGGTCGATACGGTGCGCTGGCTCGGCGGCGAGATTGTGAACGTCGGCGGAAACGTCGTCTACGCCGATCCGGAGTATCCCGAGTACGACACCGACTTTCGTGGCGTTTTCAAGCTCAAGAGTGGTGCGACCGGCGCGGTCGAGGTGAGCATCCACACCGTGCTTCGGGACTGGTCCTGGGGTATCGTCGGGACGAAGGCGACCGCGTTGAGTCCGCGTCGGGGCGAGATCCAGGTCGCGCGTCCCGGCGCCGGTGAAGGCGGGACCGCGCTGAACGTCATTCCGGTCGAGTCGGTCTACGACTCCGAGCGACAGCTCAACCGCAGCATGCTCGCCGAAAATCAGGCTTTCGTCGACGCGATTCGAGCGGGGAAGCCGGTGCCGATTCCAGGCGAAGAGGGGCGGCGCAACCTGGAGGTCATCCTGGCGGTGAAGCAGGTGTCAAAGGACATGGTCCCGCTGGCGATCTAGCCATGGTCGTCCGTTCATTCAAAGCAGAAGGGTTGTCCCAACGCTGTTGGGAACAAACGACTCCGGCATCGCCTGGGCAATCTGAATCACCGCCGACCAGCCGGTACAGTGACCGGGAACAACGTAGCGCGGGTTGATCTGCTGCAACGCGCGGACGGTAGCCGGTATGATTGGCTCGAAGAGCCCACCCGTCAAATGAAAGCCCCCCATGACGGTGTAGACCTTCTCGTGGCCGGTGATCCGCTGAGCGTTGCGAATCACGTTGATGATGCCGGAGTGACCGCAACCGGTGACGATAACCAGTCCCTTCCCTTTCACGTTCATAATGGCGCACTGGTCGTCGGGTATTAGCGGGTCCGGTCCCCACACGCCGTTCCGTTGGGCGTGGTGGACCATCATTCCTTTCTCGAACTCAGTGGTGCGAGCGACCTCGCCGGACACGAGAACCATGTTGTCGACGAGCATCGAAGGCTCGACGCTCTCAATCAGCTCGATGTTCTCTCGGCGCAGGTCCGATTGCTTGGGAGGGCGTAGGAAAAACTCGTCGCCGTTTGGGAGGACCAGTTTCCGTTCCAGGTAGGCATCCGGGTGTAGAACTAGTGGAACCCGGCGCGATCCGAGGCGGTCGACCAGACCAAGGAATCCCATCGCGTGATCGGCGTGGCCGTGACTGAGCACGATCGCCTGGATGTTCTTGGCGTCGATCTCCAGCGCGTCGAAGTTCCAGAGAATGCCTCGCCGGCTCACGCCGGTGTCGAACAGCACGGTATTCCAGGCGTCTCCCCGTCGAGCGCGAATGAGCACCGAATAGCCGTGCTCGGCGATCGGAAAGGTGTGGTCGAAGACGTCGCGCTTGAGGGGGAATCGTCTCGCGATCGCGGTGCTCGCCATCAGGACGTCGAGCGAGTTGTCGGTTATCGTCGTTATCTGGACTTCATCAACCTCGGGGAGGGACACGACTGCTGACATCCGCACCTCCTTACGGATTCACAAACTCCAACTCTTGCTGTAGTCCCCATCATTGTCGCATAAGGTGCAAGGGGAAAGAATCTGGCTGGGTCGGAGCGGGCCGGATGATGACGGAGGCTTGTCCCCCGCGCGCCACATACCGTGAAAGGTGAAGGATCGCTGAGTCCTTATCCGAACAGCCCACGAAATGACCTGGACTCTGTCACAGCAATAGCTCGCCGTGCCGTCAGAACGCCGCTGCGGGTCGAGCGAGTGAGCGAGGGCGGATCCACCTACGTCTATCGCATCGTGACCGAGCGTGATTGCTTCTATTTACGCATCCTTCCGGAAGAAGGCGCGAGTTTCGCTCCGGAAGTCGAAGTTCACCGTCGCCTCCGCCGGGACGGGGTGACAGTGCCCGAGGTTGTCTACTACGAGCACCTTAATGAGCTGGTGCAACGGTCGATCATGGTGACAACCGAAATCAAAGGAGTGCCGATCGGTCAGTCCGATTACCTGTCTCTCGGCGAACTTGAGAAGATACTGATTGAGGCCGGAGAAGATGTCGCTCGAATCAACCAGATTGCTGTCGATGGCTTTGGGTGGATCGATCGACTAGGGATCGATTCCAGCCGCATAGCCGCGGAATGGCCAACATTCCGGGCATTCGCGCTGGAA
>CAZBQK010000092.1:9101-10600 GCA_964493975.1 uncultured Dehalococcoidales bacterium
TGGAATTCTGGGATGCTGACCTGGCTTATCTGGAAAGAGAGACGATCTCACATGGCGACGCGATCGCGCTCGATCGCGTTGTTGCAAGCCGCGAGTCGTGGCTGGACGTCGAACAGGGACGTTTAGCCCACGGTGATTTTGACACGACTCACATTTATCACGACCGGGGACGATACACGGGCATCATTGACTTTGGGGAGATTCGGGGCGCGGATCGTTGGTACGATTTGGGGCACTTCCACCTACGCGACGGAGAGCGGCTCCGTCCCGGGCTGGGAGCATCCGTCGCGCGAGGTTATGCCGAATTGTTCGCAGTGCCGTCGGACTACGAGGATAGGATTCGCTTTAGCAGCGTCTTGATCAACGTGCGAGCGTTGTCCAACGCACTTCAAAAGAGTCCCCCAAATCGGTACACTCGACACCAGGTCGACGTGCTCCGCGAGGATCTTGCTGCCCTCGAATGAGCGTGGAAGCGTCGTGGGTAGCGCCGTCAATGACCCCGTGCCAGGCTCGCCGCGAGCCGAACCACATTAATTCGGTCACGCGTGGAGAGTACTCGAATGACCGAACAGCAAAGCACGAAGCGAGACGGACTCTGGATTTACACGATCTTGACGGTCATCGTCTTTCTTCTGGTGGGCATCATCAGCTATGGTGCCTATTACGCCGTTGCCGCGGTCCGTCCGGAAATGGTTGCCGGCGTGTCGTTGGCCCAGATCAGCTTCTGGGTGTCGGTCTTCATTATCGCGGCCGAGTGGGTGCTGGTCGCTACCATTGTCCGGCGTCTGAGAACCACCGGGATACCGTTGCTCTCACTCATTGCCCCCCGGGGCGATCCGTGGCGGTTTCACTTGCTGCCGACCGCGGCCGTCTTCGTCATCCTCAACCTGATTACGGCTTTCTTCATCGTTAGCCTACGGCTTATCTTCGGCGTGCCAGTATACCTTGATCTAAGCCTTGGGCAGCGCCTATTCCTGGGTATTCTGGTCCCGGTGTCAGCTGGCTTTTGCGAGGAGCTGATCTGGCGGGGCTACGTTATTACCCGACTCGAGGCCCGGGGACGAGGACCGTTGTCTGCCATAGTGCTCGCCGCGGTGCCGTTCGCGCTCATCCACGGCGAACCCCTGCACTGGATTTACACCTTTCTCTTCGCCGTTGTCGCTGGCTTGTATTACATCCGTGAGCGCAACCTCGTGCCGTTGATGGTCATCCACGCCGTGGTCGACCTCTGGAGCTCTGGCTGGTTTGTCCTCGGCGCCTGACGCGTTCCGTTTTGCGCGTGCGATCACGACGTTCCGGCTCTAATGAGATTCAGGTCCCGGAACTCGTGCCAGAGGTAACCACGCGCTTCAAAGCGCCCACCAAACTGGTTCACGCGCCAGCAGTTGGAAATGCTTCGCGAGGGACGCGCGGGTTTCGCGGCCGACCGATTCGTCGGTGAGGCTGGTGCGATATCTACGCAGAGATTTAAAGACGCGCGACGGATGTCTGAAAAGTCT
>CAZBQK010000093.1:0-5089 GCA_964493975.1 uncultured Dehalococcoidales bacterium
GTCGTGTGGGCGGCTACCACATTCATCTTTGTGTTGCCGAAACTCGCGCCCGGGCGAAACCCGGTCGTCGAGCGCCTTGGCATGATGGTGGCAAGCGGCGGGGTCATGTCGGGTGCCATCGAAGCAATGGCAAAGTCCTACGAGGCGAAATTTGGACTGGATCAGCCCCTCTGGAAGCAATACCTGACGTACATTGACCAAATTGCGCATCTCGACTTTGGATTCTCGTTGATGCTCTACCCGGCTCGGGTCGTCGATCTGATCGCGGTTGCCCTACCCTGGACAATCGGTCTATTGACGGTGACGACGCTCATCGCCTTCACCCTGGGAAGTGTGCTTGGAGCGCTATTGGCGTGGTCGAAGGCTCCTCGATTCCTGTCGTTCTTGCTGCCACCACTCTTCACTTTTTCCGCGGTCCCGTATTACCTTCTCGGCGTGATCCTGGTATACATCCTGGCATTTCGTTTGAGGCTTTTCCCGATGGGCGGAGGCTCGGAGTACGGAACAGTTCCGACTCTAACGGTCAAGTTCGCCATCGACGTGGTCCGGCATTCGCTCCTGCCCGCTCTCTCGATTATTCTCTCGTCGATAGGCTTTTGGGCAATCGGCATGCGCGGCATGATGGTGACAATTACTGGCGAGGACTACATGACGTTGGCGGAGGCGAAGGGCCTCAAGGGGAATCGGGTTTTTCTCTGGTACGCCATGCGTAACGCGATCTTGCCTCAGACGACTGCCCTTGCATTGTCGCTCGGCAACATCCTGTCTGGCGCACTCTTGGTCGAGATCATTTTCAACTTCCCGGGAATCGGAACGCTGCTTTTCCAGGCTATCTCGTCGTTCGACTACTTCACGATCTACGGTATCGTGTTTTGCATCATCGTGGCGGTGGGACTAGCCACCCTCATCCTCGACCTGTGCTACCCGCTGTTGGATCCGCGAATCCGCTACCAGAAAGCATAGGCTGAGTGCCGGAGGAGAGGACATTGAGGGGAGTTGGTAGCTATTTTCGGCGAAATCCGCGGATTGTCGCCGGATTTGGCATCATCGGTTGTCTGGTCCTGTTCTGGATCATTGGGTCGGTGGTCGTCGGAACCGCCAACGCGGTTCCGCTGTCCGGTCCGCCCGACTTTCCGCCGTCCTCGGATTTCCCGCTCGGCACGGACAGCGCCGGTCGGCAGCTACTCCCGGTCATGATTGCCGGCACCCCACTTGTTCTCGAAGTTGGGTTGCTCGCGGGGGGAATTGGCCTGACGATCGGTGTTATTCTGGGATTCAGCGCCGGATACTTCGGCGGCGTGGTGGACGCGATCATCCGGGGTGTTGCCGACGTGATCCTGCCGATCCCGGCGCTCGCGGTCCTGGTGGTTCTCGCCTCGACGCTAAAAGTCGTTTTGAGTGTGGAATTGATGGCTCTCATCGTTGCCTCGCTCGCCTGGATGTGGCCGACCAGGACGATCCGAGCGCAGGTTCTGTCGATACGCGGTCGCGCGTACGTCGAGATTGCTCGCCTATCCGGACATAGCAACCTCACGATTATTTTCAAGGAGCTCTTACCAAACCTCTTACCATTTATCGCCGCCAGCTTTGTTAGCGCGGTTGGCGCGGGAATTCTCGCGGCACTAGGGCTGGAGGCGCTTGGGCTTGGGCCGCAGGATGCCCCGACGCTTGGTATGACGATCTTTTGGGCGATCTACTACGGCGCAGTCCTCCGCGGGATGTGGTGGTGGTGGGGACCGCCGATCGCGATCATCGTCTTGCTGTTCATTGGTCTTTTCATGATCGCGGCTGGCCTGGACGAGATCGCGAACCCTCGCACCCGGCGAACGGTGTGAATTCGCTTCAAGGCAATCAATCCCCGGCTGAAGACGTGAGTCAGCCGGTCCTGCGGGTGCGTGATCTCCGGGTCTACTACCATTTGCGCGACGGGCCGGTTCAGGCAGCGAACGACGTCAGCTTCGATCTGAGGCACGCGGAGCGATTTGGTCTGGTTGGAGAGTCCGGCTCAGGAAAGTCGACTGTTGCCCTCGCGATACTCCGCATGATTCGACCGCCCGGTCGGATCGAAGGTGGCCAAATTTTGCTCGACGGGCGTGACGTCCTCGCTCTCTCGGAGGACGAGATGCGCCAGGTTCGTTTGGCGGAGATTGCTCTTGTAACGCAGGGCGCGATGAACTCTCTCAATCCGGTTCTCCGGATCAGGGACCAGATCCGAGACGGGCTCGACGACCATAGCGCGAGCGTCGGCGCCCGAGAGTTTGAGGCCCGCCTGGGCGATTTGCTGGAAAGCGTCGGCCTCCGTCGCGCGGTCGCAAACATGTATCCCCACGAGCTTAGTGGTGGCATGAAACAGCGCGCCTGCATCGCCATCGCGATCAGCCTACGGCCCAAGGTCATCATCGCCGACGAGCCGACGAGCGCCCTCGACGTCGTCGTGCAGCGACAGATCATGGAAACACTCGAAGTGGTCCAGGATCGACTGGGGGCATCAATCATCTTGATCGGTCACGACATGGGACTGATGGCGCAGGTCGTCGCCCGGATCGGAGTCATGTATGGTGGCGCTCTGGTCGAAGTCTCCGACGTCGAGGACATGTTCGGCGAGCCGCTGCACCCCTACAGTCAGATGCTGATCGCGAGCCTGCCATCGCTCCAAAAGAAAAGCGCTCTCCGGGGCATCCCGGGCTTGCCCCCCTCGCTTCTGAACCGACCACATAATTGCCTGTTTCATGCGCGCTGCCCGTTCGCGATGGAGCGCTGCAAAGTCGAGGAGCCAACGCTCCGCGAGGTCCGGCCCCGGCGCTTGGTCGCCTGCCACCTTTATTGAGGAGAGGTGATGGCTCCGCTACTCGAGGCTCGCCACGTCACGAAGATCTTCGGCGGTGGCCTGTTCGGCAAACGATCGACGACGACTGCCCTCGACGACTTTTCGCTTGTCATTAACGATAGCCCGCCTTCGATCACGGCCATTGTCGGCGAGAGCGGTAGTGGCAAGACGACGCTCGCGCGCCTCTTGTTGGGGCTCGCGGTGCCGACCAAGGGCGAAGTTCTCTACGGTGGAAAAAACCTTCGGTCGCTAACCAGCGCGGAACGGCGCACGTTCTTGCGTGACGTCCAGGTGGTCTTTCAGGACCCATATGAGGTCTACAATCCATTTTATAAGGTAGATCACGTCCTCGAGGGGCCCATCCAGAACTTCGGCCTGGCGCCAACGCCCAACAAGGCCCGAGACCTGATCGATGAGACACTGCGGGCAGTTGGCTTGCGACCAGAAGAGACGCTTGGCCGTTATCCTCACCAACTGAGCGGCGGGCAACGCCAACGATTGATGGTCGCCCGCGCCCTCCTCGTGCGGCCGAAGCTGATCATCGCCGACGAGCCCGTCTCGATGGTGGATGCTTCGCTCCGGGCCACGATTCTCGACAATCTCCAGTCGCTGAACCGAGAATTTGGAATCTCGTTCATCTATATCACGCACGATCTGACGACGGCTTATCAGATCAGCGAGAATATCATCGTGCTCTATCGTGGATCGGTGGCGGAAGCCGGTGACGTCGAGCTGGTCGTGGGTGAACCGCGGCATCCCTATACTCGGCTACTGATTGGAGCGGTACCGATTCCCGATCCAGGCCAGGGCTGGAAGAAGCACAAAATCCATCCCGACGCGGGTATCCCGGCCATCGCCGGTCGCAAGAGCTGCAAGTTTGCTGATCGGTGCCCATCAATCATGGCGATGTGTCGCGAGACAGTGCCCCCGCCATTTCACCCGGATGCTCATCGGGCAGTTGCCTGCTTCCTCTATCGAGAATCACCGACGCTCGCCACGGAGGACATCGGTTCAGTGTTTGTTGAAGCGCCGTTAGATCGTGCCACGCCGAGCCCTCCTTCCAAGGGCTGACGTCCTGCCGACATCGGTCCCACGCCGCACGTATCCGCCAAAAGCCTTGTTGACATTCGAATTCTTTTCGTGTTACAGTTCGAGCGGGATAAAAGGAGGTGGTGTGCAGATGGATAGTTCTAGTTGTCCTAGTACGAGCGCACTTTGCACGCTGGAGGTGGCGACCAGCTAACCACTGGCTCGTCCCTCACGTGCGTCCCTAGCGCACGTGCATGACAACCCAATACCGGAGGGGAGTTTCCCCTCCGGTATTTTTATTTGGAGTCGCTCATGAGGAACAGGCCGCTTGACGGGACAGCGATCCAACAAGGCCTCCAAACCGAGGTTGTCGGGAATCAGATTGTCTGCTTGAAAGTCGTCGGATCCACGAACGATTGGCTGAGGGCGGCGGCTGCCGATGGCGCGCCGGAAGGCCTTGCCGTCTTCGCGGAAGAGCAAACCTCCGGTCGCGGCCAAGTCGGCCGTCACTGGATTGCCCCACCGGGTTGTTGCATTCTGACCTCGGTCCTCCTTCGACCAAAGCTCGCTCCGGACCACCTACCGTACCTGACAATGATTGGCGCGTGTGCCGCGGCCGCCGCCGCGATTGAGATGACTGGTCTCAAGGTCGAGCTTAAGTGGCCGAATGACCTGATCGTCGACGATCGTAAAGTGGCCGGCGTGCTCGTCGAAAGCGCCTCGGTCGACGGCGTCGTCGAAGAGGCGATCATTGGAATTGGGATCAACGTTAATCAGACACGTCGCGACCTTGTCCCGGTGCCAGGAGCGACGAGTCTCCGGGCTGACCTGGGACGCATCGTCGATCGAGTCTCGCTCGCGCGCGTCCTGCTTCGTGCCCTCGACGAACGATACGCCCTCATGCGAGACGGCCTTTTCGACGCGATTCTGTCCGAGTGGCGGGAGCGCCTCGTCACCCTGGGGAAATGGGTGAGCGTGCGGACCGGTTCCAACGTCGAGGGCCCCTTCTTTGCCTTGCAGGTCACCAGTCGCGGTGCCCTGGTCCTGCTCCGCTCGGATGGCTCAACGTTTGAAGTCGTCGCCGGTGAGGTGTCGATCGTTCCCCAGCCGGCCGGATAAGGATCACCACAGAGACACAGAGAACGGGGGAGAGACGGGAAATAGTTTCTATTTTGGGGTTGCGCGTTGATCAAGCCCTTCGAGGAGTCGAGGCTTTAGCCGGTCCCCCGACGT
>CAZBQK010000093.1:5099-7586 GCA_964493975.1 uncultured Dehalococcoidales bacterium
CCCGCGCTGGGCGGTGGCGTGGTTTGCGCGGGCCCCCCGTGGGGGGGGTCGCGTTAAGGGCCTCTACTCCTCGAAGGGCCTTCGGGTGGATATTCCCAAAAAATGAAAGCTTCTCGTCTCCCCCCGTCCCTCTGCGTCTCTGTGTCTCTGTGGTGATCCCCGTCGTCCCCGATCCTACGATCGCAGCGGACAGGTCGAGCAAGCCACCAGCTCGCAATGGTTGCGGACAAGGTGAAGTAACCCCTGCTCTCGTCGCGCCGTTGCAAGCTTTCCACCGCCGAGGCCCAGCTCGCTTGCTAGCCTTCGGGTCGCGTCGTACGGTGATGGCCGGGGAAACCCCCGGTAGACCGACCAGGCGGCATCGGCGAGGTCTCGGTCATTTGTCGCCGCGGCCATCGCGAGGGCGAGTGGAAGAACGACGTTGACGACGGCGTCGCGGGCTCGGTCCCGTCCCAGTAGCGCCGCGTCGTGACCGGGTAAACGGCGCCCGAAATCGCAGTGCGTGCTCCAATAGCCGCCAACCTCCTCGACGACGACGAGCCCTTCCAGCGTTGAAGGGCGCGGATCACCCACTCGGAGCGGTGCAAGTAGCCCAACGTCCAATCCGATGTCGCGGTAACGCAGGATTAGCCGTACAGCCGTCGCGATGCGCCGAGTCGGGTAATTGGCCGGACGGACGCCACCAAATACCCAGTCACTCTCTCCGAGGCGCAGACCCTCCCAATCGCCCCGGTAAAGCGCCCAAATGGCCTCGAGCTCCTCGACCGTCGCGTCCGCATCCCAATCGATCGTCGCGGCAACGCGCTGCGACGGTAACAGTCCAGCCGCGCCGAACAAGATTGCCTCGGCGAGGAGAATCGCGTCGGCGTTCGGCCGCCGTCCGAGTAGGGCGAGCAGCAAGTCAAGCGGAACGGCACTCGCGAGTCGGACGAACGCCACCCGGTTCCGGCTGAACCCCAGCGCGTCAAACAAGGCTTCGTAGGCAAGTCCCTCTGGGGTCAAACGGGTCAGATCGGCTTCGAATCGGGCAGCGCGCTGGGTAAGACGGCGATCGCCGAGACCGTCCAGGAGCGACCCGAGCGCATCCACTCCCCGTTCTCGAGCGCTCCGATGACATTCGGCTGGGTTTGCCACGGCGGAGTCGGTCTGGAGTGTCGCGATCTCAGTCGGGGCGATCACGAGCGTCGGGACGCTTTGTCCGTCGGCGCCGAGCGGCGAGTCCAGATCGTGTTCGAGTACGACGTGAAGGATCACGGACCGATAGTGATTGTCGCGCCCGTGGCCGTGGGTAAACCAATCACTCGTGCGCCGATGGAACTCGACGTCGCCCTCGCGGAGCGTCCCGTTTCCGAACGCGACGAGCGCGCCCCGAATGTCCGGCCCAGCGCCGCCGGGACACCGGCCTCGGAAAACGATGCTCAGGGGTATCCCGTCGACGGTGTAGCGGGGGCCGACCAAGCCGCGGAGCCAGGTCCGGGCAAGGTGTCGCTCGAGGATGTCGCCGGAAGCAGAGGAGACGTTCACCTCGGCCCTTACTCGTCTAGAACGAATCCCCGCTTTTCCCGTGGCAGCCAGCAGAATGGGTCGGAGCCGTCGGCCGGCGGGCGGTACTCAAGGCCGATGTAGCCACGATAGCTCGACTCCTCAACCGCTTGGAGAACGTTCGTTAGATTGATTTCGCCCAAACCGGGGGTTTGGCGTCCAGGCGCGTCACCTACCTGGAGGTGGCCGATCTTTCCGACGATCTCGCGGAACGTCTCGATCAGGCGGCCATCCATCACCTGAGCGTGGTAAAAGTCGTGTTGGTATTTCACGTTCGGCAAACCGACCGCGTCGACTAGCTCGATTCCCTCCGACGAACGATTGATGAAGTAGCCCGGATTATCCTGGTCGTTTAGCGCCTCGACCAGAAGCATCACGCCCTGGTCCGCCGCACGCGCGCCGGCCCGCCGCAATCGATCGATCGCAACGTCCAGCTGCTTTTGGCGCGGCATCGTCGGGACGCGCTTACCGGCCAGGACGTTGATCCGGCGCGCCCCGAGGCGTTTGGCGATTGCCAGCGCTTCGTCGAGCCGACACCAGAATCGTTCCTCCGCCTCCGGCGCGGACAAATGGCCCCGGGGAAACTCGGGATCGAACTCGGTATCGATCAGCGCTAATCGTAGATCGTATTTCTTCAAAAGAGCCTCGAGCTCGTCGAGGTCTTGCCGCTGCGGAAAGAGGATTTCGACCGTCGTGAACCCAGCCTCGGCAATCTCCCGAAACCGCGCTTCCCACGCCATCTCACCGGGAAGGTAGGTCGCATTGGCTTCGTAACAGATCTTATTCAGCATGTTGTTTCTAGCTCCCAACCAGGGAACCGGGGACACCACAGAGACACAGAGGGACGGGGAGAGACGAAGGATGTTGTAGCGGGATTGCGTTCGGAAAGACCATCGAGGAGTCGAGGGGTTTTGAGGGGCCCCCCCCGCGCGGGGGCCGCGAAAA
>CAZBQK010000093.1:7596-10437 GCA_964493975.1 uncultured Dehalococcoidales bacterium
GAGTCGAAGCTTTAGCTGGTCAAGCGCGCCAAACCAGCTGAAGCTTCGACTCCTCGAAGAGATTGATCAACAGGCAACCTCAAAATCAATCCAAATCTTCGTCTCTCCCCCGTCCCTCTGCGTCTCTGTGTCTCTGTGGTGTTCCCCCGTTCGTCCCGTTACTTTACTTCCACACCGGCTTCCCGTTCGAGGACCTGGACGAGCCCGGCGATATCGTCGTCGCCGAAGCCCAGCGCCCGTGCTTCGCGAAAGACCTGAATCGCGTTACCCGTCATGATCGCGCGAACGCCCAGCTCGGCAGTCAGACCGTCGATCAGGCCGAGGTCTTTCAAGAGGACGTTGATGCCGGTCCCCGCCGTGAAGTTGCGCTCCAGCATCATCGGCACGTTCCGGGCGAGCATCGCGCTACCGCCAAAACTGGTGCGCAGGACGTCGAGCATCACCCGAGGGTCGGCGCCAGCCTTCACGCCAAGCACCATCGCTTCGACCAGACCGGCGGTGTTCGTCGCGACAAGAAGCTGGTTCGCGAGCTTGATCGTGCTTCCCGCGCCCAATGGACCCACGAGCCGGATGTTCTTTCCCATCGCTTCAAAGACCGGACGCGCGCGGTCAAAAGTTGCCTGGTCGCCGCCTACCATGATCGTGAGGCTCGCCGCCTCGGCCCCCGCCGGACCACCGCTGACCGGTGCGTCCAAAAAGTCGGCACCCTTTTCCCGAGCCGCGTCGGCGCATTGGCGACTGGTTGTCGGACTCACCGTGCTGTGGTCGACCAGGATCTGACCGGAGCGCGTGGCCCCAATCAGGCCATTTGGACCGAAGTAAACGTCGTCGACGGAAGGCGTGTTGGTCAGGCAGGTCAGCACGATATCGGATGCCCGAGCGACTTCCGCCGGCGTGCTCGCCGGCCGGGCACCAGCCTCCGTCAGCTCGTCGACGGCCGCGCGACTGCGGTTGTGAACGGTGAGGGTGAAGCCCGCGGCCAGCAAATTCCGGCTCATCCGCTTACCCATTCGGCCTAAGCCAACAAAGCCGACGTTCAAAGAGAACCTCCGGTACACAGGGTCACCGCGGAGACACCGAGGACGCCGGAGGACCACAAAGAGGAAACAGATAATACCGATATGGAGTGATGCGGCGCGAAAAATGGCCGCGATGGATCCACTCTGTGGTATGCTCTCAGGCCCATCGTCCACTCGCCACGTAGAAACCACGTCGAGCCGCGATGCGGCGCCATTATAGCACGGGACATGTTTGAGATATGACGATGCTGCTATTGGGGGAGGCTAAACACCCAAACGGTCACACGTCCAGCACATAGTGTCCGTGGGCGTCGATAACCTTCGTGGTTCCGACCTCGATGACCCGCTTGGCCTGACCGTAACTGAGGTGATTGTGACCGTGAAGAAAAATCCGGGGGTGGTACGTATCAATCAGATCGAGAAATGAGGGGAAACCACGGTGGGCACGATCGGGCGCGTCGAGACAGATTGCTCGGTGTGATTCGTCGGGTCGGACGCATTGCCCACCAACTCCAGCCGGGGTGGGACAAATGCCGTTCGCCAGGGGGCAATGCCGAGGGGGCGCGTGAGTAACAATCAGGTCGATCCCGCCACTCAGCAGAATCCTTGGCTTCATCCCGAGAATGCGTAACGACATCGCCGTCTCCCCGTACTGTTGGGGGCCAGAGTTGTACTTCGGAGCGCCGCCGAGGCCAAGGATGCGCAGTCCCTGCCACTTGACGACGCGGCCGTCGATCGACTCGCCGCCTTCGGGAGGCGCCTCCTCGTAGTTCCCGTCGTGGTTGCCCGGTACATAATACAACGGAACGTCAAAACGGGAGACCAGGTATGAGAGGTACTCGGCGGGGAGGTCGCCACAGGAGATGAGCAGATCGATCTTCGTGTCACGCCAGCGCTCGACGTTGAAATGATCGTAGAGGGTGGGATCGACGGTGTCGCTCACTGCGAGGATGCGCGCCATAGGATTGCTCCGCCAAACCGATAGATTGCCCGCGAACGCGCCGGATCAATCAATCAGCAGAATCAGTATAGCGCGCCCATCGGCTAGCATCCAATCGGTGGAATGCGGGAGGCAGAATCCAGAAGATGCTGCCACGTCAGTCGACGTTGTATGATCCATGGTCGGATAATCTCACAACCTGGATGCGCTCATGACCGACCACCCTCTTCGCTACGGCGAGAAGCAGATCGCCGAGGCCCGGCTCGAGGCTGTTCCCAATCCCGCGGCCGATCGAGAGTATCGGATCGACCTGACCTGTCCGGAGTTCACCTGTTTGTGTCCGCGGTCGGGCTTCCCTGATTTTGCCACGATCTACATCGCCTACGTGCCGAATGAAACCATTGTCGAGTTGAAGTCGCTGAAGCTCTACATCAACAAGTACCGCAACGAGTACGTGTTCCACGAAGCGGCAGTGAACCGGATTCTCGACGACCTGGTCGCGCTGCTCGAGCCGCGCTGGCTCGAGGTCATCGGCGATTTTACGGTGCGGGGTAACATTCACACGGTTATTAGCGCGCGGCACGGGTCCGAAGGGTACGTGCCGCCGGCGAGGCCGGTGGTGGGGCGGTAGAGGGGGGTGTTGGGTGTTGGGGAACGGGAAAAGGGTACGACCCTCACCCTAACCCTCTCCCAGGGGGAGAGGGGATTGGACGGACTATCCACGATTCCATCCGCTCGGACGAATCGACGCGGCAAATGGGAGCCAATTCCCTCTCCCCCTGGGAGAGGGTTAGGGTGAGGGTCGTACCCCACTCCCTATCCGCCGACACCCGACCGTAGCAAAGGAGCCTACCGAATGCTCAAGCCACGGGCGCTTCGTCC
>CAZBQK010000094.1:0-10435 GCA_964493975.1 uncultured Dehalococcoidales bacterium
AACGTCCCAGCAGAATCCCCCTGTGATACCATGATCGGCGCGCGAGGCGCCCAGTCGTCTACTGGCTACTGGCTTCTGACTCCCGACTTCTTGGAGGAGGATCCCCGATGAAACGCACCCCAATCGCGATCGTCGGCTGCGGCGGCATGGGTCGCCGCCACCTCACCGGCGTCGCGGCGCTCTACCGCTCGGATTTCTGCAACGTCGAGCTGGTCGCGGTTTGCGACATCAATCGAAAAAACGCCGAAGACCTTGCCGACGAAGCAGCTCAGTCGCTCGGTAAGCGGCCGGTCGTTTTCGAGAATCTCAACGTCATGGCCCAGGCAATGCCGGAGATCGAGGGCGTCGACGTCCCAACCGATACCGGCACCCACCACCGGGTTGCCACCGATTGTCTCCGAGCCGGCTTCCACGTCCAGGTTGAAAAGCCGCTTGCGATAACCATGCGCGGCTGCAATTTGATCATGGACACGGCGCGCAACACCGGGAAGATCCTCACCGTTGCCGAGAACTATCGCCGCGATCCAATCAATCGCCTGGCGAAAGCACTGATCGACGACGGCGCGATTGGCACCCCCACCCTGATCACCGAGACGTCGATCGGCGGCGGGAACAATCTCTTCATCACTCCCTGGCGCCATCAGAAGCTTCGCGGTACTCTCACTCTGGACGCTGGGGTTCACAACGCCGACATTCTCATGTTTTATTTAGGCGACGTCGAGTCGGTGTATGGCGAAGGCCGCCTGTTTGAAAAGTATCGCTACAAGCGGGACGGCGGCGGACCTGGCGGCTTTTACGCGAAGTGGGCAGTTGACTTTCCGGACAAGATCGAGGCGACCGGAGAGGACGCGCTATTCGGGTACGTTCGCTTCAAGAGTGGGGCGGTCGGCCAGCTCATCCTCCACTACGCCGGCCACGGTCAGGGCCAGCACAGCCGGCACGTCTACGGCAGCAAAGGCTCGCTCACCTCACCGGGTGACCGGAACGGCCGTCCGCTGAAGCTGTACTTCGACGGCGGCGAAGAGATCGCCGACGAGCGCATTCTCGATTACGCCCCGAGCTATAAGCTGAATCCGCTCGCAGCGCAGCTTTTCGGCGGCGAGCGGGTGTGGACCTACAGCTTCCCGTTCGTCGAGATCGACGCCAAGATCCTGGCAACCGAGTACTGGGAGTTCGCCAACTGTATTCAGACTGGTGCGAAGCCCGAGGTCGACGGCGCCGTCGGACGCCGCGACACCGCGTTGATCAACGGTCTCTTCGAATCAGGTCTGGCCCGCCGTTCGGTCACCCTGGACGAGGTTGAGGCGGAGGGCCTCGACGCCTACCAACGCGAAATTGATGAGTACGCCGGATTGCTCAACTTGGCGACGACGGAACGGTAGGGACAACGGAGGTAACGGCATCGTCCTGCAGGAATCGGTCGCTCGCTAATTCTCCCGCCCGGGTTTGATCGGGAGCAATTCTTTGTCGACGAGCGGAAGGCTGAACGAGAAGGTCGAGCCGACGCCCGGCGTGCTCTTCAGCCAGATCCGACCACCCAATGCGTCGAGGATTTGTTTGCTCAAGTACAGTCCCAGGCTGACGATGCCGATGTAGCCCGTCGTTCCCGCCGGAACCGGTTCGTAGAATGGCTCGAAGACGTGGGGTTGGCGCTCGCGGGGAATCCCCACCCCGTGATCCGTCACCGACACAACGCCGTTCCGTTCGAGGCAAGTCGTCGCAACTTCTACACATGCAGCGGGAGGCGAATACCGCAGAGCGTTGTCGATCAGCCGAGCGAGAATCCGTTCGACAAGCTGCATGTCACTCTCGACGAAAAGCAGTCCAGCGGTCTCGATTTTAATCCGTCCGGGCTCAATCGACCGCGCAGTCCGCTCGACGACCTTGTGAGCGAGGGCGCTCAAGTCGAAGCGCGCGGTCGCGACTTGCAGACGTCCAGGGCCCAGCCGCATGACGTTGAGGAGATCCTCGATGACCGCTGTAATCCGGTCAGCCTGACGAATGACCGTCTCAAAGGTCCGTCGAGACATCTCATCCGGAGCGTTGACCTTGAGCGCAAACTGACTGCTGCCCTTGATAACTGTGACCGGCGTCCGAAGCTCGTGCGCGGCAGACGCCATGAACTCTTCGCGCAGCCGGAGGGTTTCTCGGACTCGGTCGTACAGCGACGCATTCCAAAGAACCACCGCGAACAAGTTCGCGACCGTCGTGTTGAACTCAAGGTCGGCGCTAGTCAGATGCTTCGGCTCACGCCAGGCATAGGTCACAACGCCGACGAGTGCCCCTCGGCTAAACAGAGGCATTGCGAGCACGGTTCGGGCCCCTTCGCCGCGCGCGATCTGCTCCGTCAGCGGCAAGTCGCTAACGGTTTGGGCTTCTTCGATAACTTGAGGCTTGCCAGTGGCAGCCGCGCGCGCGGTCACCGACGGAGCGTCGAAGGACAGGTGACCTACCAATCGCACCGCCGTCGGGTTTTTACCGCGATAGGCTTGGAGGGTCAATTCTCGCTCTGCCGGATCGGCGAGCCACACCGCCACAATGTCGGCTCCTAAGACGTCCAGCGTTTGATCGACAATCGCGTCGACGACCCGAGGCACGGACATCTCGTGGGCGAGGGACTGGGCAATCCGAGCGAGCGCCTGTTCGCGAGCAAGCAAACGTTCCCGTTCATCCTGGGCCCGAGCGCGTTCGGTCACATCCTCAATCGTGCCAATCATTCGAATCGCGTTTCCGTCGACGTCGAACGTCACCTGACCCTCAGAGTGAACGACCCGGACGTCGCCGTCCGGTCGAACAAGTCGGTGGTCGATTCGAAACGGTCGAGCTCTGAAAATAGCATCCTTGACCGCCGTATCGACCTTCGTCCGATCGTCCGGGTAGATCAAGCTCAGGAATCGCTCGTAGGTCGGAGTGAGCTCACTTGGCGCATAGCCGAATATGCGGTAGATCTCGTCCGACCACCGTAATTCGCCCGTCGGCGGCCGCCAGTCCCAGCTGCCAAGGTGGGCGATCCTTTGAGCGTCGGCCAGGCTTCGCTCGCTTTCCCGGAGAGCCTCTTCAATCCGTTGTCGCTCCAGGTACTGACCGATCTGATTCCCCAGTCCGTCGAGAAAGCACATTAGATCCGGGTTCATTCCGACGGCAGCCTCGCACGCAAACTCCATCACGCCCAGCACTCTTCCATCGAGACCGATCGGAAGGCCGACCATGGCGTGTAGTCCCGCCCGGACGGACGCCTGGGCGCGAGGTGACTCCGGACGCTGCGTCAGATCGTCAACCCACTGGGACTTGCCGGATTGCCACACAATGCCCGGAATCCCCTGCCCCCGAGCCAGGGTGAGGCAACGGGTAACCTCTTCGAACTCGTCGAGGTCGTGACCGTGGCAACGCGACGTGCCGACCAGTCGCATGACGTCGGCCGACGAATCGACCTCCCACATTGCCCCCCAGGACCAGCCAAGCCCACTGCAAATCAGCTCGAGGAACGCTTTCGTCGCTTCGTTTCGATCAGGAGCCTTGGCCAGAACCTTGGCGACGCCAGTTTGAACCGCCAGTCGGTTTTTCAACTTCGCCACGCCCGCCCGCTGTGCCACCCGTGACCTCGTCAAGGCGTTGAGCTGCTTCCATCCCCCCCACCGCAACTCGCGAACCTAGGCATGACCAGGCGGACCGAAACCTCTAACTCCGAGCGAGAACGGCTTCGTTCAGGCTTCCGGTTCCTTTCGGCGAAGCGATGCGCGTGATAACTCGGAGAAGCCCGACCGCGGTATCGACGTTAGGCAGATCCTGAATTCGTCGGGCCAGACTCTCGGTTACCTCCTGTCCTCGCGCGACGAGAACCGTGCCATTCGCAGTTCGGACATCCGACGCGAAGGTCATGCCCGGACTGAGGTCGCGGGCCGAGAGCTCACGAACTTCGAGGTATGGAGCTGGAGTGCCTCGAAGCTTGCCAAACGCCTCGAGAATTTCCGGATCGTAACAACCGGTTCGTCCCCGGAGAGTGTCCACCGCGAGGGTGGGACGAAGCCCCTCGGTCTCCAGAACGTCATAATCAAGCGCAATCTTAAGGGCCCGAGCGCCCCACGGAATCTGCGTGCCCTTGACGGAATCGTGCGGCGCGCCGCCTCCGTCAAAGCGCTTTGCCTGATACACCAGAACGTCCACGACCTCGTCGAGACGCGGGATGCCCCCAAAAAGCTGGCGGGCAATCGCCGGGAGCTGCTCGACAGTTTCGTTCTCCCAATCGGTCAAGCGCTGGCCGTGGTAGAGCTTTTCCAGCGTTGGCAGGGGCAGGGTGATGCACCCCACCTGAGATAACATGGCGGCAACTTCGATCTGCCAGCGATCTTTCACCCCAAAAAAGGTCGCGAGCTCGCTGGCGTATTTCTTGGCCCGAAGCGCTCGACCAAAAGTGACCGGGCTTGACAGGGCCAGGACATCGGTCAGCGCCTTCACGCTCTGATGCAAGGTTTGCTCGAGGAGGATCCGTTCCGCCGTCACGAGACGATACTGCTCGGTCGCATCTTTGACCGCGGCGATAACGTCGACGATCGGGCACGGTTTCGTCAGGAATCGAAAGATGTGGCCCTGGTTCACCGCCTTAGCCGCCACGTTGAGATCACCGGCTCCGGTTAACAGGATTCTGCTCGTATCAGGGCACATCTTTCGCGCCCGACCGAGGAACGCAATGCCGTCCATCCCTGGCATCTCCAGGTCGGACACAACCGTGGTGAAAGGTCCATCAAGCTCGAGGCACACGAGACCTTCCTCGGCGCTCGGAGCGGTATGCACTGAGAAATTACGGCCAAGGAACTCTTTAATCCCAGCTAAGACGAGCGGATCATCGTCGACGCAAAGGATCGAGGGTCTTTTGTTCTCCATGCAGTTCCTCTCCAAAACCGGGTAGGCTTCCGTGGCAGACGCCTCCGATCGTTAATCTCTCATGGCGACTATCGATCGGCATCGGTCTGAAGGAGTATCCTCGGCTCCGGAAGCCCCGGGGTTCGAGGCTTTAGCCGGAGCGTTGCGTCACGGCCGGTAGAGAATCCGGTACGGTTGCACCCAAACGTCGAAGCTCACGGGCGTTCTTCGTCAAGATCGACCGATCCTCCCGATCGCCACGGGTGACGAGATAGGCGTCGACAAACCCCAATCCGGCGGTCGCACCCCATAACCGTAACGTCTCGACAAGCAACTCTTTGTCCGAAACAATTCCCGGCATGTTCACCAGATCGATCAGAAAACGCGCGACGTCGACACGAGCCATTTGCTTCTGGAACCGTGGTAAAACGTAGGTCAGCTCGTGCACGACCAAGGGATCCAGGACGGCATGAATCTGCCCCGCTTCAACCGCCCGAAGAAACGCGGCGCACTCTTCACCCGGCGGGGCGACGTCAAAGATGTGAACGACGACGTTCGTATCGAGAAGACCGTCGTTCAACCCAATCCCCGACTGGTCTGGAGCCGCTCGCGCTCGATGCGTTCGATCGCCTCGGATGCCGCGTCGGCTTCACCCTGGGTGACGGCGGTCTCGTAATCAACTGGTTCGGTCAGTCGATACCGCGCAATCCATTCGTCCAGAGATCGTCGGGGCAAGACGGTGATTTGGATCGTGTCCGGACCAATGACCCGGACTTGAACGGTATCACCAGGCTCGAGTTGGACGGCCTCACGCACTTCTAGCGGAATCGTGATCTGTCCGCGCGGAAGAACCTTCGCCAGCGGCATGGGCGCCTCCTTCCTTCAGCCTATGCTACTCCGATCGTGACTCTCGAGTCAAACTTCCCAGAAAAGTAGGTATGACGGCATTAAACCTACTCATAGCTCCCCGCGACAAAACGTACGCTGGGCTTACCGAACATAAGTCATGGCCAGCTGCGCCCGCACTCGCTTCCAATCCGAGTACTTCGTCGACCACAGCACATCCGTCGCGATCTGGGCGAGACCGACGGCCACCAGGATCACCGCGAGCCAGGTCGGATATCGTTTTTCCCGGGCAATCCCCAGCAAGGCAAACGGGATTAGCTTCGTGACGACGGCTCCCGATGCATGGGTTAGAGCCCGGGTCCGCGGCGACACCCTGAGATATGACCCCTGATCGATCTTTAATCCGGGCTGGAAGGGAAATTGTCGGCGCAGGTACATCCCCACGAAACGAATCCCGAGAGCTCGACCGACAAGCAGGTGGGCCAGATCGTGAGTCGCGACGAGCAGCACCGCCATTCCACCCAGGAGCACCGGGCCTCGCCACGACCGCGGGACGACGGCCGACCAGACAATAAGACCGGCGCCCGCGAGCGTCCCCAGGATGAGCATCGTGAGGCCGACGCCCACGGGAACGCGGCGACGGACGCGCCGCTCGTACGCCTGGCGATCGATCGCCGCGATCCGGTCGGCTGTCTCCGGAACCCACTCCGGGTTGCGCTCCACGGCTCGGACGGCTCGCTGGAAACCATGCGCTCGGAGATCGACCGGACCAGGAACGACTAACGCCCGTTCGCACTGGACCAGGATCTCCTCGACCTGACGCCGGTCCGGAATCTCCCCCGAAGAGTTGACCTGAGATGCCATTGGCGATGCCTCCCTCGTTCAGTCTCACCAACTCGCCTATCACCTCACCCGGTCTACTGCAGCAGACCGGGTGAGGCTCCCCTCCAATCCCCCCTCTCTACCGCAGTGGAGAGGGGAAGGGGTGAGGTTCTTCCTCTCCACTCTCCCGCACTGCCCGTGCCGAAGTAGACCAGCAGTCTTTACGCGTCATCACCTGACAACCCTGGGCGTGGATATCTCGGCCGCGAGAAATGCGATGCTCGCGTCGACGGTACTATTAGTTATCAATTACATCCTATTTTTAAGTAATCTATTGACATCACTCTTCCGCCGTCGTATTCTAACGCATGTACCAAGGCGAGCGGTCGGCGGGACCGGCCCGGATTCCAAGAGCTCCCCGACCACGAGGTAACGATGCGGAAAATACTCGAGCGGTGTCCCAGCTGCGGCGACGACCTTGAAGTGCGCGGTCTTCATTGCAACGCCTGTGGGACCGACGTCCTGGGTCACTTCGAGCCCTGTCAGTTTTGTCGACTCACTCCGGACCAGACCACCTTCCTGCTTATGTTTGTCCAGGCCCGGGGCAACCACACCGAGCTTGAAAAGATCCTGGGCGTCTCGTATCCAACGGTCCGAGGCAAGCTCGACGAGATCATCGCCATTCTTGGGTCGCCAGCGGTCCGACCAACGCGACCAGACCGGCGGACGGTCCTCGAGCGGATTGCCGCGGGCGAGCTATCACCGGAACAAGGCCTGGCCGATCTGCGCCAGGCGCGCGAGGAGGAGAAATAGATGTCACTCGAAAAGTCGTTTCCTGCTACCGGTCTGACCGCCATTGAAATCGAAGTCCGCCGCGGCGACGTTTCGATCGAGGAGAGTACAAACGACGAGATTGGGCTCATTGCCAACTTTAGCAGCGGCGCGATCGACGTCGACCTGCGAATCGATCAGGTTGACGAGACCCTTCGCTTCGTCCACACCCCATCCGACGTCGATCGTGACCGAGGCGGCTTCACTTTTCTGAACGACCTCGGTCTCGGTCAGCTCGTCGGCCAGATCGGTCGGATCGACGTTCGACTGCGCATCCCAGCGACGATCCGTCGAGTGGCGGTGAAAACTGGCATGGGTTCGGTTCAGATCGCGCCCTGGCTTGAAGACGTGATGGTTAAGACTGGCAAGGGAGAGATCGGCCTGACGGCCGGTGGAGGTCGCGTCGACCTTTCGTCCGGCATGGGCGCGGTCCGCCTTGGCCGGGTCGCTGGTTCGTGTTCCATCAATACCGGAATGGGTGAAGTCGCAATCGGCAGCGGGGAGGGAACGGCCCGGATCAACACTGGTAAAGGCACGGTGAGGGTTAGGGACGCGAACCTCAACCTCGACGCGAATACCGGCTTTGGCGAGGTCGAGCTGGAGCGAGTTGGTGGCGAAGCCAGGATTCGCACCGGCATGGGACAGCTGCACGTGCTCGACGCCAGAGACCTTGGGCTCGAGGCCCATACCGGAAACGGCGAGCTCCGGCTGAGCGGCGAGTTTCGGTCGATCCGGGCTAAGTCCGGATTTGGAGCGATTCTCTGTTACGCCAAGAAACTTGGAGGCACGGTCGATCTAAACACCGGCAACGGCGAGATTGACGTTGCCTTTGGCGCCGATGGCGCGGTTCGGATCGACGCGGCGACCGGCCGGGGTCGGATCGACAGCGAAGTGCCCCTGGTCCAGGTCGGGCAGTCCGGCCCCGAAGGCTTCTTCAGTCGAAGGGTCGTCGGAACGGCTGGCTCGGGCGAGATCCAGTCGACCCTTCGCATCCGTTCGGGTATTGGAAACGTGCGCCTGCGCCACCTCGATCGGGAACCCGCGCAAGCCAGTCCGACCTCGAGCGTGGCCAATGCCACGGGGGAATCCGGCGCGGCTCCGGCAAGTAGCGCTAGCGCAGCGCCCGGACGAAGCCGGCTCGAAATTCTTCAAGCATTGCAACGCGGCGAGATCAACATCGACGAAGCGGAGCGATTGCTCACGGCGAGCTAGATCTCGGTCTACGGCACTGAATGGGTTTCGGTAGGGGCATCCCCTGGTGGGTGCCGCGTCTGCCATCCGACCCGAGCACGGGGCACCCACCAGGGGATGCCCCTACGTTCCCTGAAAGTCCAGCATCCGTTCGCTCCTCGGCTGTGGGCACCCCACCGCGGGTCGCTTCGGGAAACCTCATGCCCCTAAATGGTATGATTTGGCCCGATAGTAACGACACAACGATTGCTAAAAGGAGCCACCATGGCCGCGTGGGCCGCCTACCTGGCCGAGCACAAATCCAAGTTTCTCGACGAATACTTGCAACTTCTGCGCATCCCGAGCATCTCGGCATTGCCCGAGCACGCTGGCGACGTTCAGCGGGCAGCCGATTGGGTTGCCAATCGCCTCCGTGCCGCCGGCGTCGAGGGTGTCGAGGTCATGCCGACCGGTGGACATCCGGTCGTGTATGGCGAGTGGCTGCACGCACCGGGGAAGCCGACGATTCTCCTCTACGGTCACTTTGACGTGCAGCCGGTCGATCCGCTTCACCTCTGGACAACCCCACCCTTTGAGCCGACGATTCGCGATGGACGGGTGTACGCCCGAGGCGCTTCAGACATGAAGGGCAGTCTCCTGACGACGATCATCGGGGTCGAGGCGCTCCTCCAGACCGAGGGCCGCCTACCGGTGAACGTGAAATTCTTCCTCGAAGGACAGGAAGAAATCGGCAGTCCCCAGGTGCCGGCATTCCTCGCCAAAAACCGCGAGCGCTTCGCCTGCGACTTCGCGGTCAGCGCCGACGGCGGACAGCATGGCGACAACGAGCCATCCCTCATGGTGGGAACGCGCGGATTGAGTGGTCTGGAGCTCGAGGTCCGGGGCGCGAAAAGCGACCTTCACTCCGGATTATACGGAGGCGCTGTTCAGAATCCGATTCACGCGCTTGTCGCGCTGCTGGCGTCGATGCGTGGAGACGATGGTCGCATCCTCGTCGACGGATTCTATGACGACGTCCTGCCGCTGACGGCCGACGATCGAGCCCGGATCGCGGCGGTACCCTTCGATGAAGACGGATTAAAGCGAGAGCTGGGGATCGACGCGTTCTTTGGTGAGATTGGGTACACCCCGATCGAGCGCACCTGGGCGAGACCAACGCTGGAGCTCAACGGCATCTGGGGTGGCTTCCAGGGCAAGGGCAGTAAGACGGTTCTTCCGAACGAGGCCCACGCGAAGATCACCTGCCGCCTAGTCCCGAATCAGGATCCGGACAAGATCGCCGAGCTCGTTCGGGCTCACGTCGAGAGCCACATCCTGCCCGGAGTCTCCGTGACGGTTAGCAACCTGGCGGGCGAAGGGAAACCGTACCTGGTCCCGGCCGATCATCCCGGCAACCAGGCCGTGCGCGACGTCCTATTTGATCTGTATGGTCGGGAGCCCTACCACGAACGCTCCGGCGGAACCATCCCCGTCACCGGGCTGTTCCTCGACACCCTCGGCGCGTACACCGTTGGCCTCGGCTTCGGCCTGGACGACGAAGGCTTCCATGCCCCAAACGAGTTCATGCGCCTGCACAATTTCGAGCGCGGTCAGAAGGCATATTGCATGCTGTTGGAGCGGCTGGGCCGGTAGAAGGATTCTGGACCACGAAAGGCACGAAAAAGAACGTCCCCAACCGCTATCCTTTCATGCCCGGCCCCGCGGGGCGCCCGTCGTTTCGTGCCTTTCGCGGTCCAAACGGTCTTGCCTTCCCGAATCTTTGGCGAATCCAAGCCGCGACCTGCCGCACGGTGTGGTCGGTTGCCCAGTGGGTCGTATCAAGAACGGACATCGGCGGATTGGTTCGTTCGGCGTTTTCGATTAGCCACCGATTGAACCGGATCAT
>CAZBQK010000095.1:0-10386 GCA_964493975.1 uncultured Dehalococcoidales bacterium
CTGTCAGCCAGACAGCGTCGCGGCTTCGTCGACCGAATCGTCGAGTTTGTCGTCCACGACACCGCCGAACAGGCCGACGACCTGGGAATCACCACGGAAAGCAACGACCCCAAGCTTGTTTGGGCATTCGCCTGGCGAGCTCGCGCCGCCGCGTGGATCCTGCGCAACCGCCGCACCCTTCAGAACGCGCTAGCGTAGTCGAACCCCGGCCGGCTGTCCAGCCAGCTGAAGCGATGGAATGGTGGGCGTCGCTTTTACAAGATCGACTAATACTTCCGCGAGGGGTGACAAGCGGCGGTGGGCGTAGTGAACGTAGTATAACGGTAGCTCGGCGCCCGGGTCGGTCAGGGGGACCGCGGCGAGGGTCCCCTGGGCGACTTCCCGAGACACAGCAAACGCCGGGGCAACGGTGACGGCATATCCGGTCTCAACCGTTCGCTTGATCGCTTCGAGGTGGTCCATCTCGATCGCGCCACTCGTGTCCACGCCAGCGTTGCGCAGTAACTCGTCGATAAATCGCCGAATCGCCGACGCGCGTCCCCGCAGGAGTAATCGCCGCCCGATCAGCTCGCGCGCGGCCAGGCTTGCCCGATTCGCCAGGGGATCGGTCGGTTGGAGGACGGCGACGAGCGGCGCCCAGGCAAAGGGGGTCTGAATGAGGAGCGGATGCGCTTCTTGACGGGCCCAAATCGCGATTTCGACTTCAGCCTCGACGATTGCGTCGAGTAACCGTTCGGTGTTTCCGACGACGAGGCGTAATGCCGCGTCAGGTCGATTCGCGTGAAAGTCGCGGACCAGGTCGGGCAAGATGTAGGTGGCGACGGTGTCCCCAACTCCAACGTGGAGGGTGCGAGAACCACGGCCAGCCGCTTCGCGAGCGGCGTCAATCGCTTCGTCGACGAGGGCAAGCACCCGCAGCGGATAGGATTGCAGCGCCTCGCCCGCCGGGGTTAGTCGAAGTCGCCGACCGTGCCGCTCGAAGAGCGGGAAACCGAGCTCGGATTCCAGCGCGTGAATCTGCTGCGTCACCGCGGGCTGGGTGAGGTACAATTTCGCGGCGGCGCGAGTAAAGCTTCCGGTGGTCGCGACCTCGTAGAAGGTCCGGAGCTGCTGTAGTTGTACCGTCGCCACTCTTTGATGGACCAACTATAACGAGAACTTTGTGTAACCATCATAAAGAGCTATTCGATTTATAACAAGCGATGGGGTAATCTTGTAAGGATGCACAGCGAGGGGAGGGATACTTGAGCGCACGGGACGTCACCTGGCTCATTGGCGGTCCCCAGGGCAGCGGAATCAACGTCTCCGCCGAAACGTTCGCGCGGGCAATGATCCGTGGTGGCCTGAGGATTTTTGCCAACATCGAATACCATTCGAACATTATGGGCGAGCACAGCTACTTTCGGGTGCGGATCGGGGAAAAGGATCGGCACTCGATTCTCGACCGGGTCAACCTGGTCGTCGCCCTCGACGAGGAGACGCTCCTTGGCGAGCCACACGTCAAGTTCACCGGCCACGGCGGGCACCTGGCCGAGTTAGTACCGGGCGGCGTGGCGGTCTACGATGCGTCGATCAAGCTCGATCGATCGAAAGTCGGGCGAGAGGACATTACTCTCATACCGGTTCCGTACCAGGATATTCTGCGCGACGCGCTACGCGAATTTGGCAAGGAAGATCAGCTCACCCGGCTCCGGGTGATGATGAATACGATTGCGATCGGTTCGTCGCTCGCGGTCCTCGACTATGATATTGGCATCTTTGGCGACGTGATCCGGGACGAGTTCAAGGGCCGTCGGCGTGACATCGGCGAGATGAACGCGCGAGCCGCCACCCTGGCCTACGAATACGTGAAGCGCAACTTCCCGAACACGTTTGAATACACCGTTCACCCCAAGCCGAACGCCACGGCGCGTCCGATGTTGATTCGGGGAATGCACGCCTGCGCGTTTGGCAAGATCAAGGCGGGGCTTGCGATTCAGACCTACTATCCGATCAGTCCCGCCACGGATGAGAGCGTGTTCCTCGAATCTCAGCAGCGCAACTACGACATGGTCGTCGTGCAAGTCGAGGACGAGATCGCCGCGATCAACATGGCCGTGGGCGCCGCCCATGCTGGGGTGCGGGTCGCAACCTCGTCGTCTGGACCCGGCGTCTCGCTGATGATCGAGGGCATTGGATTCGCTTCGATCACGGAAGCGCCCGGACCAGTCCTCTTCTTCTGGCAGCGCGGCGGTCCGAGCACCGGTCTTCCCACCCGCCAGGAGCAAGGCGACCTTCGCTTCGCGCTTCAGTTGGCTCACGGTGAGTCACCGCACATCGTCGTCGCGCCAGCCGACGTCCAGCAGATTTACGACGACTCGTTCGAGTCGTTCAACTGGGCCGATCGCTATCAGATGCCCGTTATCGTGATGTTGGACAAGTACCAGGGCTCGGCCTTCAACACCCTCGACGAACTGGATACCTCCAAGGGTACGATCGACCGCGGCCTGCTGTGGAATCCGGACGCGAATGGCCACGCAAACGGTACGGGTAACGGCCATGCCGATCTCGGTTACTTGCGCTACGCATTCACCGAAAACGGGATCAGCCCGCGGGCCCGCCCAGGTCAAGAGGGCGGCATTTTCTGGTCGACCTCGGACGAGCACGACCCCCAGGGTCACATCACCGAGGACGCAACCAACCGGATCAAGATGATGGAAAAGCGGATGGGTAAGCTCGCGCTAGCCGGCCGCGAGATTCCGCTCGATCGCCAACTTCACCTGTCCGGACCGGAGGACGCCGACGTCACGGTCATTGGCTGGGGTTCAACCAAGGGGTCGATCGTCGACGCGTTGGAAGAACTGAACGAAACCAGTGGTCTGAGCTGGAACTTCCTCCAGATCCGGCTGCTCCGTCCGTTCCCAACAGAAGCCGTGACCGACATTCTTCGTCGAGCCAAGCGCACGATCCTCGTCGAAAACAACTATACTTGCCAGCTTGGGAGCCTAATCCGGGAGACGACCGGAATGACTGTCGACCACGAAGTTCCGAAGTTTGAGGGGCGCCCCTTCTCGCAGGAAGAGCTGGTCGAGGCACTGACCCAAGTGGTTGAAACGGGCAAGCAGCGCGTGTTCGTCTCACATCTGTCGGCATAGTGCCCGCTAGGGCGGGGGATTGGGGGTGTCCCCCAAGAAATCCCTCACCCGAGGCGGGGTGGGCATCGATGCCGAATGGGTGCCCTGAATCTGCAATAGGCATCGGAGAGAAAAAGTGGCAACCAAACTTGAGCTCAAGTCCTATCGAGCGGACACGCACAATAACTGGTGCCCGGGTTGCGGCGACTTTGGGATCTTGACCGCCATGCAAATGGCGCTCTTCAACCTCAAGATCGAGCCGCACAACGTAGCGCTTTTCTCGGGCATTGGCTGCGCCGGGAAGGCTCCCCACTACGTCAACGTCTACGGCTTCCACACTCTGCACGGGCGCGTCCTACCAGTCGCGACCGGGGCTAAGATCGCGAACAAAGACCTCACCGTTCTCGCGGTCGGTGGTGACGGCGATGGCTACGGCATTGGTTCGGGCTACTTCATCAATTCCGGCCGCCGAAACCTCGACTTCACCTACATCGTTTTCAACAACGGCGTGTATGGCCTCACAAAAGGCCAGGCGTCGCCAACGCTGGCAAAGGGGCTCAAGACAAAATCCCTTCCCGAGGCGACGATTCTGGAAGGGATCAACCCGATCGCCCTCGCGGTGGGCGCGGGATACACCTTCATCGCCCGGGGCTACGCTCTCGACGTCCGATACCTTTCGAATCTGATTGCCCAGGCTATCCGCCACAAGGGCAGCTCTTTCATCGACGTTCTCCAGACCTGCCCGACCTACAACGACCTGTACACGAAAGACTGGTATGACGCCGGTCCCGAAGGCAAGCCGCGCATCTACAAGCTCGAGGAAACCGGCTACGACCCGGTCGTCCACGATCCAAACGATGGCGAAGAGATCATCGCGAAAAAGGTCCAGGCGGTTGGGCGATCGTACGAATGGGGTAAGCAAATTCCGGTCGGCGTATACTACAACATCGAGCGGCCTACCTACGAGGAAGAACTGGCTAATCGCCGCCCCTCGTTGGCCGAGACGTCGCTCGTGAACGTGGATCTCGCCGATCGCGATATCTCACCGCTGATGGATTCGCTCCGGTAACGAAGTAATGAGTGATGAGTCGGGGGACGGAGGACGACCCTCACCCCAACCCTCTCCCAGAGGGAGAGGGGGAAACGAGAGAGGTCGTCCAAAGCAGTGTCATCTGTCAGACTCATCACTCATCACGCGTCATTCGTAAACCTCCCCCGTATCCCCTTCCAGTTGAGGCGGGCCGCGACGCGGTTTCGTTGCGATGGCCTCGAATGGCAGCCGCTTCCCACCTCCGGGCAGCTTTTCGGTTCCGGGCGGTGGAAGGACGTTCCCATAGACGGTTTTCTCGATAAAGCCAGTCAATTCAGTGTTGAACCGAAATCCCTCGTCGATCCACACGGCGTGTCCGCTGTGCTCGAATCGGACGAGGTGCGCGTGTGGAATGTGCTTGGCAAGGTACTCGCCAAGAGCCAGTGGCGCGATCGTGTCGTGGACGCCATGGAACACGGCGGTTGGGACGCCGACGCACGCCAGATCGTCGCGCAGGTCGGTATCGCGCATCGCCATTAACGTCTGCTGGACCATGTAGAGCGAGGCTTCCAGGGCCATCGACTGGAACCACGCCCGGGTCGCGCCGCCCACGTCGGTGTGGAACAGTGAGCCCACCAGCGTGGCAGCCAGGTCCGGCCAGCGTGTTTCCGACGCTTCCAGAAGGTCATCCAGGTCGCTCTTGGGGCGTCCGGCGGGAAATCCGGTCGTCCGGGTCCAGCGGGGTGCGATCGCGCCGACGAGGACGAGGCCGGCTAGCGTTCGGGGAAAGCAGCGGGCGAAGGCGAGGGCGATTGCCGCTCCCATGCCGGCGCCAACCAGGACGATGTTACTGAGGTTCAGCACCTTTGCAAGCGCGCCGACATCCCGCGCTATTCCTTCATAGGAAATCAACCCACCGGGCTGGTCGGAACGCCCAAATCCCGGTAGATCGACCGTGATCGTTCGATAACCGCGACTGAAAAGGGCGACTGGATACGCCCACTCCTGCCGGTTGAATGGCCAATCGTGTAGGAAGACGATCGTTCGGGCCTGCTCGATCGTTCGATCTTCGTAGTAGATCTGAGCTCGGTTCGTCAGGCTGCGGGGTGAAGCGACACTCAAGAACGGCATGGCAGTCCTCCGGCGAGGACTGACGCAAGCAATAGGCCACGCATTCTTCTTCTTTGGCACTTCTTTTGCGAAGGCGAGCCGTCCCGACTGTCGTCGACAGTCGAGACGATTCGAGTGCCAGGAGATTGGTGGATGGTACGCCTTCGCGCACCGGTTCTAGGTGTGCTTCTCGCGGCAGCATTGCTGTTCGTGTCGGTGCCGCACGCTCAAGCTCAGGATGAGCGGAGCATCGACGTGAACCTGTCCACTCAAACGGCGAGCGCAATTGAGAATGGCGCGGTCGTGTACACGGCCGGGGTAACCACCGGGCGACCGGGTTGGCGAACCTCGACGGGCACGTTTTCCATCCTGTATCGCGTGGCGAACGAGACGATGGATTCGAGCACGATCGGCATCCCTCGAAACGGACCCGGGGGATACTATCTGACGGGGGTTCTGTACACTCAGTACTTCGATTGGAGCGGCAGCGCTCTCCACTACAATTACTGGTCGCCCGCCTCGGCCTTCGGTGGATACCCCACCAGCCACGGCTGCGTCGGGATGCAGTACAGCACGGCGCTGTTTTTCTGGGATTTCGCTAGCGTGGGAACGCCGGTGACGATTCACTATTAACCTGAAGAATTGGCATCGTGGCAAATTGGCCCTTGGGCCATTTTGCCACGATGCCAATTCTCACTGTATTACCAGAATAGGTGCCCCGAGAAGATAAGCAAGCCAAAGCAGAAGAAGTTGAAGGTGGCGAAGATACTCGCCGCCTGCGCCAATCGCCCGTCGGGAATGACGCGCCCCTGATGGTTCCAGCGGCCGATGAGGTCGCAGACGATCAGCATCACTCCCTGATAGACACCGTAGACCAGATAGTGCGGCGTCAGCCCGTGCCACGCGCCCATCAGTGACATCGTCAACATTTGACCGATGTAGCTTGCGACCTGACGGTTTCCCCCAAACCACTTGGCCTTGCCGGCCTTCAAAAGGAATCGCATGTAAACGTGATCGCGCATCCACCAGGACAGACTGATGTGCCAACGGTTCCACATGTCCTTGAAATCACGGCTGAGGAACGGTCGGTCAAAGTTCTCCGGAACGTGAATGCCAAAAAAGCGACCGACGCCGATGGCGAAGGCGCTGTAGCCGGCGAAGTCGAAGAAGAGGTAGAAGCTGTAGGCATACGTGTATTCGACAAGGCCAAGCAATCCGGGCGTTTTCGTCGCGGGATCCAGAGCGTACTTCGAGACAAGCAAGGCGAGGATGAACTTATACAGAAAACCCTGGGCGATGCGATGAATTCCGGCCTCGACGTCGGCAAGGTAAGCTGGCCGACTCCGCGGCAACCCCCGCAGGTCCTCGCCAAAGCGACGAAAACGGTCGATCGGTCCGGCGCTCATCGTCGGCCAAAAGGCGATGTACGTGGCGAACTCGAGCGGAGGGATAACCTTCGCGACGCCATCCTCGAGGATGATAATGGCGTCGATCACGCGAAAGGTGATGTACGAGAGACCGATGAAGCCGAAGGCGTCGAGAATGCCGGCGGGGGTGGCCGGCCCGGTCGAGCCGGTAGGCATTGGACCCGCTGTCCCGTGGACGACGGGCAATACTTTCAAGACGATCAGCGGAAGCAAGGCCAGGGCGATCGCCGCGTAGAAGGCAATCCAACTGTGGACCCGACGCCGGACAAAGCCGAACGTTGCGACGACGATGCCGCTGACGACGACGTAGGCGGCGACGAACGTGAGCTGACGCATTCCGGCGGCAACCGCCGCTGCATCGCCGAGCGGATTACTGTACTGGAAGGCGATTGCTACGACGCTGACCAGGAGAACCGTCCGCGGTCCGAGCAATCCGAGCAATCCGAGAATGACCAGAAGTGCGATCGGGAAGAGCAGGAAAAGGAAGTAGGTAAAGTTGTCGTAGGGGATCAAAGCCGTTCGCTTAGCGCCTGGCGGTCCAGTTTGCCATTGGTGGTGAGCGGAGGCGTCGGGAGCAGCCGCACGATGCGCGGCAGGGCGTAGTCCGGAAGGCTCTCGGCGAGCGCCGCCCGTGCAAGCTTCGTGAGCGCCAATTCATCGGTCGGAAGGTTGCTTCCGACGTCCGGCACCGCGAACGCGACCAGATGGTCGGCGCGGCCGCCGCGGTTAACCACCAACACCGCGGCGTCGACGATTCCCGGAACGGTTCGAAGCTGCGACTCGATCTCCTCGAGCTCCAATCGATACCCGTGCAATTTGATCTGACGGTCAATTCGCCCTTCCCAGTAGAGCAGCCCGGTTGACGGATCGAATCGCCCGAGATCGCCGGTGCGATAGGCCCGGCGGCCATCGGCAAGGACGAAGAATGGATCCACCCGTTCTTCATCGTCCACCGGTTTGGCCAAAAGGTGACCGAGTGCGACCTGGGAGCCAGCGATGACGATCTCACCGGACGTGCCAGGCGGGAGCGGCTGGCCAGGATTGGCTCCATCGGCAACCCAGACGTCGATTCCAGGAAACGGCAAGCCAACCGAAAGTGGCGCGTCCGAGGCGGCCATGGCGGCGTCGATCCTCACGCCAGTGACCGCGACGGTCGTTTCGGTGGGGCCGTACGTATTCCAGACCTCGGCTCGTGGGAATCGACGAATCAGCTCGCGGGCCACGGCCGGCGGCAGCGTCTCGCCACAGAACAGAAAGTGTCGAAGGTTCGGGAGCATTGCGTCGCCGAATCGCGGCTCGGCCAGGCAGAAGCGAGCGAAGGATGGCGTCGACACCCAAACGGTCAGCTGGCTACCCGGTAATCTCGAAAACAATCGTCGTGGATCGCCAATCTCGTCTCGCGTGATGCAGAAGAGGGTGCCCCCCGACAGCAGCGATCCGTAAAGATCCATCACCGAGAGATCGAAGCTAAACGGAGCTTGATTCAGGAAGACCTCGCCGCTGGGCACGAATCCCTGGCTGGCAAGGAGCCAGTCGGCAAAGTGGGTTAACGCTCGGTAAGGAATCGGTACGCCCTTGGGAACGCCCGTCGTACCGGAAGTGAACATAATGTAGGCTAGCGCTTCGGGGTCTTCGGCGTTCTTGGTATCCGGCTTAGCGCCGGAGTCGCTTTTGGGGCCTGCTCCTTCCGTTGCGAGGGGATCGAGGTGACGCACCAGAATCCCCCGTCGATCGAGCTCGGCGGTCAGCTCGCCTGGCGGCTCTTCGGCGAGGACCGCGACCCCGGGTTTCGCCGCTTCGAGAATGCGGGCGACCCGGGCCGGCGGCGCGGACGGGTCGACTGGGATGTAGGGCCGTTCCAGGTACAGCGCGGCGAGAATCCCCACGACCATGGCGGGCTGCTTGTGGCCATACAGAACGATCGGCGCGCCCTCTTCTGGCAGAGATTGCGCGAGCGCGATGGCCCGATCCAGAAGTTGAGCGTAGGAAAGCGTCCCATCTGGAGAGATAACCGCTGGCCGTTCTGGATCCATGACGGCGGCGATCCGGTGAAATAGCGTCGCCATTAAAAGGCTTGGTAGATAAACGGAGGCGGGGTGTAGTCATTGCCTCCGTACAAGACAATTAACCCGACGATGATCGCCAGATAGTACATTGTTAGCACGACGAGGCGGATCCAGTCGTTCTTCCAGAGGCCGGTCCGTTCGCCAGCCGGACTAGCCACGCGCGGGTATCGTCGAGGAACCGGCGTTCAGGGCAATGCGCCGGCCGATATCCTCGACCAGCTTTTCGGGAGTTGCCCATGCCTGTCGATCGAATTCAGCCGGCGAGATGCTAACGCCAAACTCCTCGTCAAAGGCGAGCATGAGGCTAACCGTCCCCAACGAGTCGACGAGGCCCGAATCGTACAAGGGGAGGTCTAACTGCGTCAGCACGTTCCGACTGCTGGTCACCTCGCTCAGTATCCGGAGTACCCGTTCGCGAACGTTTTTGTTGTCGGTCATCTTTTGGCGACCCTCACTTCAAATACATGTAGCACATTGGGGGGGCGACGTAAATGTTGATGGAGGGTTGGTGGTGTCCGCACTTATCGCGGCCATTGCGCGGCCGGACCGACCGTGACGTCGTCGTCTAAGTTCCCTCAAGCAGGTCTAACGTCGTGAGGAGTGCCTGATCTAATTGCCTCATCGCCTGCCGCGATAGGACACCGCGACGGCGAGTGAGCCGAGTCTTGGCCAATGCGCGAACTTGCTCGCCCAGGGCGACAGAATCCACGTCTAGCCCGCCATCGCCCGCGTGCAAGAGTACCTGGCTCGGATAGATACGTCCGCCTGGGCGATACGTTGTGCACGGGACGCCGACGACCAGGCTGCTGTTCAGATTGATCGCATCTCGGCTTACGATGATGATTGGACGCGTTCCCGCTTGTTCTGACCTTTCGGTCGGCTCCAGTCGGGCATCGTAGATGGTTCCACGTGTCACGCCTCGCGCTCGCTTGTTTGAAGCGCTTCCCAACTAGCGATGGCCAACTCGGCCTCGATCCTTTCGGATTCCGCACGGTACTCCTCATCTTGCGCCATGCCTTCGAAGGCGGCGTCGATGTCGACCCGGCGGCGCGCGGCAAGCTCCCGTCGCAGCGCGTCAGCAACAAACTCGTTGCGGCTTCGCGCCCGTCCTTCCTCCACTACTCGATCCACCGCGGTCAGCAAGTCCGCGGGTAGCGCAAGTGTCGTCCGGACTCGTCGATCAGGCATGGACCCTCCTACGCAGGTGATGCTACTGTTGATGCCAAGTATGACATCACCCCAGCGCAAGATCAACATTTGGCGAATCAGGGCACATTCATTCCTCGGTATAGCCTGCTCGCGGGCTGGGTGTCGACGCGCCCACCGTTCGGAGCGATTTCAGGGCGCCGTGGCGGACTGCCAAAGAACGCGAGGGAACGGGAGACGCCCCCGCGAGGCGTCTCTACGAGGGCACGGGAGCTGTCGTGAGTTGCCGGGCCAGCTCGCTCGGCGACGTTGTCGGCAGCTGACACGCAAAGTTGCGGCAGACGTAGGCGGTAGCCTGGCCGTCGATCGCGGGACGATCGACGAGCAAGGGAATCACCTTCGCGGCGTCGTCGTCCTCGGGCCGCTTCAGCGCCAGGGCAACGTGAGGGCGAAAGGTGGCGTCGATGACGTCGAGGAGAGCACGGGTGTCTGGC
>CAZBQK010000096.1:0-10336 GCA_964493975.1 uncultured Dehalococcoidales bacterium
CAGGCAGCCGTCCAATGGTTACCCGATCTTTGACCAGATCGAATTGAGAAGCTGATCCGTCCGGACTACGCACGTCGAGATAAGGGAATTGCCCGGTCATTCACCGCCTCCTAGTAACAATCTTGCTGCTTCCACAATGACCGGACCTTGATCAATGAGACAGTGGGTACGTCTTTGTAGAAAATACGATCGAGGCGATCGCGATTGCCGAGGTGGTTGCGGAATAGTTATGAGGAGCGAAAAGCAACGCCAGCCCCCTTTCGTGCCTTTCGCTCCCCTTCGCGCCATTCGTGTTCCAACCTCTGCGCTCTCTGCGTCTCCGCGGTGAGCGTCTCTCCGGTCCCTACGTCCCCGCCGCGGCCGCCACCTCCCGCCGCCGGAAGTCGATTCGCCCCTGAGACCCGTCTACCACGATTGCATCCCCATCGTGAAAATCGCCCTGAAGGAGACGGATCGCCAGCGGCTGGATGATCTCCTTTTGGATCGCCCGCTTCAGCGGTCGGGCGCCGTAGATCGGATCGAATCCTTCCCGGGCCAGGAACTCGAGCGCGGCCGGCGTTAGCTCGAGGGTGATGTGCCGATCTTCCAGCCGCTTCCGCAGCGAGCGCAGCTGGATCTCGACGATCCGCTGAATCTGCTCGAGCGCCAGCGGATGGAAGACGATAACGTCGTCAATTCGGTTCAGCAACTCCGGGCGGAAGTGGCCTCGCACCACCTCGAGGACGCGGCTCCGGATCTCATCCCAGCTCAGGCCGGGCTCGGTGATCCACTGGCTCCCCAGGTTCGAGGTCATGATGACGATGGTGTTCTTGAAGTTCACCGTCCGCCCCTGGGCGTCGGTCAGCCGGCCATCGTCGAGCAGCTGGAGCAGAACGTTCAGGACCTCCGGATGCGCCTTTTCGACCTCGTCGAATAGGACGACGCTGTACGGGCGCCGCCGCACCGCCTCGGTGAGCTGACCCGCCTCTTCGTAGCCAACGTAACCCGGAGGCGCTCCGATCAGCCGGGAGACCGTGTGCTTCTCCTGGTACTCGCTCATATCGATCCGAACCATTGCCTGCTCGTCGTCGAACAGGAACTCAGCCAGCGCTCGAGCCGTCTCGGTCTTGCCAACGCCAGTCGGTCCGAGGAAGAGGAACGATCCCAGGGGTCGATTCGGCTCCTGCAGACCAGCCCGCGCCGCGCGGACGGCGTTCGCGACCGCGATGATCGCCTCATCTTGCCCAATAACTCGATCGCGCAGCCGCTCTTCCATGTGAATCAGCTTCTGAATCTCGCTTTCCAGGAGCTGGGTGACCGGCACCCCGGTCCACTTGCTCACGACCTCGGCAATGTCGTGCTCGTCGACTTCCGTCTTGACCAGCGGCTGGCCGGCCTGAGCGCGGGTGCTCAAAGCTTGCTCCGCCTCGGCCAGCTGACGCTCGAGCTGCGACAGCTCGTACTTCAGGCGCGCCGCCTCGCCATAATCGTAGCGTAGCTGCGCCTGTTCGTAGAGGTTGCGGGTCGAGTCGATCCGCTCTTGAAGCTTGCCAATCTGGTCCATCTGACCGCGCTCGGCTTGCCACCGCGCCTGGAGGTCGTCGGCCTGGTCCTTGAGATTTGCCAGCTCCTGCTCGATCTTGTCGAGCCGCTCCTTCGACGCCTTGTCCCGTTCCTTTTTCAGGCCTTCCCGCTCGATCTCCAGCTGCATCATGCGCCGGCGGACTTCGTCGAGCTCGGCCGGCATGCTCGTCGCCTCCATGCGCAGTCGCGAAGCCGACTCGTCCACCAGGTCGATCGCCTTATCTGGCAGGAACCGATCGGTGATGTAGCGGTTCGAAAGGATTGCCGCGGCCACCAGAGCCGAGTCAGTGATCCGAACCTTGTGGTGCTGTTCGTACCGCTCCCGCAAGCCGCGCAGAATACTAATCGTATCCTCCACCGTGGGCTCGTCGACAAAAACGGGCTGGAAGCGTCGTTCGAGCGCTGCGTCCTTTTCAATATGCTTTCGATACTCGTCGAGCGTGGTCGCTCCAATCGTGTGCAGCTCACCCCGGGCGAGCATGGGCTTGAGCATGTTCGACGCGTCCATTGCGCCTTCGGCCGCGCCCGCTCCGACAACCGTGTGAAGCTCATCTATAAAGAGGATGATCTGGCCGGCGCTCTCGGTGACCTCCTTGAGAACCGCCTTCAAACGCTCCTCGAACTCGCCACGGTACTTCGCCCCGGCGACGAGCGCGCCCAGATCCAACGCGACGACTCGGCGATTCTTAAGATCCTCCGGGACGTCTCCTCGAACGATCCGTTGCGCCAACCCCTCGACAATCGCCGTTTTCCCAACGCCCGGCGCGCCGATGAGGACCGGGTTGTTCTTGGTCCGCCGCGACAGCACCTGGATGACCCGACGAACTTCCTCGTCGCGGCCAATAACCGGGTCGAGCTTGCCCTGGCGCGCTAGCGCCGTCAAATCTCGGCCGTACTTCTCGAGAGACTGGTAGGTGGACTCGGGGTTCTGGCTGTTCACCCGTTGTCCCCCCCGAATTTCCTGCAAAGCCTGGTAAAGCCGATCCCGATTCACTCCCGCCGCCCGCAGAATCTGGCCGGCCGGGCCTTTATCCTGATCGTCGGCGAGCGCAAGCAGGAAGTGCTCGGTCGAGACGTAATCGTCTTTGAGGCGCTCCGCTTCCGTCTGGGCCAGGTCGAAGACCTGCTTGAACTCCGATGAAACGTAGAGTTGGGACGGGGTCGCCGCCCGGGGCAGCTTGGCCATCGCCGCCTCGACCTGAGGAAGAAGCGTTCGGACCGACACACCAAGCTTCTCCAGCACCGACGGCACAACGCCGCCTTCCTGAGTCATGAGCGCGGCCAGCAGATGAACCGGCTCGAGCTGGGTGTTGTGTCGCTCTTCTGCCAGTCGCTGCGCCGCGACAATTGCTTCCTGTGCTTTTTCAGTGAGCTTATTCAGATTCATGGAATCCTCCGACTATCGACAATGTGATAAGGCCGGCGCCTCACCACAGAGACACAGAGGTCGGGGGGAGAGAGCACGGAGACGGAGGATTGTCATCATGAGCGGAGCGAAGGATCGGCGTGGATCAGGCAGATGGTTCGAATTTCGCGGGCGATCCTTCGCTCCGCTCAGGATGACAATCACTACAAGGAATAAAATCGTGGTGCCCTCCGTCCTCTCTCCCCCCGTCCTCTGTGTCTCTGTGGTGCCGTTCCTTCTATCCCGACTGAAGCTTCCGTAGCTCCGCGCGCAGTGCCTCGACATCGTCCAGCAAACGCGCGACAATTTCGACGCCGGCGGCGTTGAGCCCCAGATCAAGGGCTAGCCGGCGCAGACGGCGGAGTCGGGCGAGATCGGCTTCCGGGTACAGTCGCATCCGCCCGTGTACCCGCGCCGGGCCGACGAGTCCGGCCCGTTCGTATGCACGAATCCGCGATGGCGACAAGCCAACGCGTTCGGCGACGATCTCGATCCGGTAGTAGCTCACCGTGACGTCGCCCTCGCCACCGGTATCTCTTCGATCGATCATCGCGCCCCAACCGGTTCGCTCCGGGCGGCCGCGAGCTCGCGAATCAAGGTTCTCTCGCGTTCTGTCAGATGTCGCGGGACCTCGACGTGGACCTCAACGAGGAGGCTGCCTCGCTCGTTAGGACTCCCGGAGACGGGCATTCCCTGACCGCGTAGCCGAAAAACACGTCCGTCGTCGGTCTCGGGAGGGATTTTGAGCGCGACCTTACCGGTCAGCGTCGGAACCTCGACCTCACCGCCCAGGAGCATTGTCGTCAGCGGCGCTCGAAACGTACTGTGAAGATCGGCGCCTCGCCGTTCAAAGCGTGGATTCGGCAGCACCTCGATCTCGAGGAATAAGTCACCCGGCGGACCGCCATTCTCGCCCGGCGCTCCCTGCCCGGCAAGGCGAATCGTCGTGCCCGTGTCCACGCCGGGCGGAATCCGGGCTTCGATCCGACGCACCCCCCCGGCCGATGGAATCTCGATCGTTCGGGTCGTCCCGCGGAGCGCTTCCTCGAGGGTGATCGCGACCGGCTGGACCAGATCCTGGCCACGTCGCGGCCCCCGCGGACGTCCACCGCCAAAGAACGTCCCAAAAAAGTCCGAATACGGCGACTCGGTCCCGAACAGATCGTTCAGATCCTCCGCCCGACTGGTTCGAAAAGAGGAAAATCCGCCCGGCCGTCCGCCACCAAACCCGCCAAACCCACCCGGAGCGCCACCGAAGCCACCGGGCTCAAATGCACCCTCGGGGGGCGTCTCGCCCGGGTGGGCCCGTTGCCACGCTTCGTATTCACCCCAGCGAGGCCCTAATTCATCATACTTCTTGCGCTTCTCGGTGTCTGACAAAACTTCGTAGGCCTCGTTGGCGGCCTTGAAGCGCTCTTCTGCTTCTTTGTTGCCGGGATTCACATCGGGATGATACTTCCGGGCCAACTTCCGGTACGCGGCCTTAATCTCTTTTTCAGAAGCCGTCTTCGGTACACCAAGGACGGCGTAATAATCCTTATAATCCAACGTCTAATCTCCGGTAATGAGTAGAAAGTAATGAGTGATGAGTCCCCAGCTCCCGTCTGTCGCCACAACACCACTCACGCATCTCGTTCTTCTACTCATCACCCATCATTCATTACTCATCATTAACCGTAGAGGCCGGCCATCCCTCTTCACGACGATCTCGACGCTCGGTTTGGCTTCCAGGCTTCGTGCGACGCGCTCGAGGTCGGCAACTGACCGAATCGCCTGACCGTCCATCGACTCGACGACGTCACCGGCCTGGACTCCCGCCCGATCGCCAAGCGAACCTGATCGCACCCGGCCCACGTCCACGCCGCTCGCCGCGTCACGCACGACCAGGCCGAGCTTTGGGGTACTGCCAGCTGCCGTCTGGGCGGATTCACGCGCGATTGCCTGCTCCAATCTCTTTCGGTCGAATCCGACGATCGCCTCGTCCCCAACCGTGATGACCGGAACGCCCATCTGGCCGCTACGTCGAACCATTTCCTGAGCCGCGGCACGATCGATCGATACATCGTGCTCGACAAAGGGAATCCCGCGCTGGCGAAGGAACTCCTTCGCTCGATGGCACCACGGTCAAGTTGGAGTAGAGTACACCGTGATTGGTGCGGTGAGAGTAGCCATGTGAACCTCCACGTTCAGGGAGTGAGATCGATCCCCAACTCCCCCTCATTTTATATACCACGGAAGCGTCAGATTGACGCATGAGGGGCACATGAGGCGTGTGTGACGGATCAATGGGTGCTGATTCAAGCAGCCGGTGAAGGAGGGAACGGCAGCATGTGGGCCGCGAGGGCCTTCGTTTCGTCGTTAATCGCCCAGCAGATTCGCTCGTCGTCGTCGATCGTCAGGTGCAGCTTCTTCCCACGGACCATCTGGACTTTGAAGTCGGCGATCGTGAGGGACCAGTCGTCTGGGCGCATCAACAGCTCGGTGTAGCCGATCCCCAGGCGCGCCAGCAACTCCTCCGTCTCCCGTCGCCGACTTACCGTCCGACCGGTCACAATGTAGACCTGGTCACCATGCTCGAGTAATGCGTCAATCAAACGCTTGAAGTGGCGGGGAGCCTGGGTAATCGTGCCGTCCACGTCAATTCCAAAGCGCAATCCCTCACGCTGACCGATTCGCCGTTTGGCTGGACGACCGATTCCCAAGCAACCTCCCTCCGAGCTAGGCGCCCTCCCCCGTCATGCCGTGCCCCCCGTGCATGTGCCCCATCATCCCCATGCCAGGGCCCATGGTACGGGACTCGACAATAGCGGTGGCGTTGGTGCTGTTGCCGATGGTGAAAACGACGACCCGATCACCGGTGGCAAATGCCGTGAGCGTGCCCTGGTGCGGTCCCGTAATGACCCAGGTGGTTGGGGTCACGGTGAACGCGCGCGACTGCGCCGTCCCGCCAGCCGGGGTGTTCAAGTTAACGGTCACGATATCGCCGGAGATCGACGCGACCTTACCCGGACTGCCGTTGACGACGACCGCCTGCCCCTGCGGGTTATTGAACGTGACTTGGAGCGAGCTCAGAGAATCGAAACGTTGCTGAGGAGACATTCCCACCAGGAAAGCCAGCTCGGGCGGCACATATAGAGCTCGCGTCCCCCCGCCCGGTCCCGCCGAGGGAGTCGCGACCGGCGTCTCCTGGGCCAGAACTCCCGACTGCCGCGCTCCTGGCAGCACAAACCCGGTCACCACGCTCGCGAGGAGAACCGCGACCAGGGCGACTCCCGCGAGTATCGGAAACAAACCACGAGCCATCGTAAGCCTCCGCGCGTGGACGATTTGGTTCTTTCGGCCTCGACTGAGACCGTGGAGAGAGCGTCCATGTCGCAGAGTCCATACCAGCGGACGACCGGTCTACCTCTTTGTCTTTAACTTGTTCTTCAACGGAATGCAGCGCGTCGGCGAATAGTTGATCCTTCAGGATCTGTCGACCACCGAACGTGGTAAGATATGCACATATGCACAATAGCAGCGGAGTTCACAAGTGTCGACCTATTCGAAGCGGGTTCAGGTTCTCTTGTCTCCGGAGCAATTTTCGCGTTTACAGGCGATTGCTCGTTCCGAAGGCGAGTCGGTTGGGTCGCTTGTTCGCAATGCAATTGAGGACGTCTACCTCCGACGTGCCGAGCACGAACGCCTTGACGCCGTTCGGCAGTTGGGGGCCATGAGTCTGCCCGTTTCTGACTGGGAGCAAATGGAGCGCGAATCCGTCGCGGATCTCCTCGGTGCCTGAGGGACCATTCTTCATCGATGCGAACGTTCCGATGTACGCGGTCGGCGCCGATCACCCATTGAAAGCTGACTGTCTAATCATTTTGGAGTGGGCCGCCAAGAATCCTCTCGCGGCGGTAACGGACGCCGAGGTGCTCCAGGAGATCCTGCACCGATATTCCGCTATCGGTCAACGCGATCGAGCAAGCGATGTCGTTCGCCTCTTTAGCCAGGTGGTTCCGGAGGCCCTACCGGTCACGAAACGGAACGTGCTGTCGGCGATTCAGCTATGGGAGAAGCATCCCAATCTGCAACCGCGGGACGTTATCCACGCCGCGGTGATGGAAGATCACGGAATCCGGTGCATCGTCACCGCGGACCGCCATTTCGACGGTCTCCCCGGTATCAAGCGCATCGATCCCAAGCAGTGGCCACTGGAAACTTCGTAGTCGATTATCACCAAGTAGGTGTGATACCCGGTCTGGCAGCCGACGCAAGCCCGAAGGCTCCTAATCGTGGGAACAAACGCCTCGGCATCGTGGGCCGCTACCCCGCGTCTTCCTCAACCGGCTCCGGCTCGTGCCAGCGACCTTTCGACTTGATCAGCTCGATCAATTTCGCGTCGGCGATCTCGGCCGGGACGTTGCGCTCGATGCAGGTCTTGCCGACGTAGAGATTCACGTGACCGGGGGAGCCCCCAACGTAGCCAAAGTCGGCGTCGGCCATCTCGCCGGGGCCATTGACGACGCACCCCATGATTGCGATTTTGACGCCGGCGAGGTGAGCCGTTTGCGACTTGATTCGTTCGGTGGTGCTTTGCAGATCGAATAGGGTCCGCCCGCAAGAAGGACAGGCGACGTAATCGGTCTTCGAGAGCCGGGTACCACTTCCCTGAAGGACGTCGAGGGTTAGCTGCGTCTCTTCCTGGCCGGCCTCGGGGAGACCAGCTTGAACCGCGTCGCCCAGACCGTCGCACAGGAGACTCCCGGGAGCAATCGCGGCCTGAATCAGTCGGTCGCCCGTGGGCAGGGTCCGGACAAACAACGGGTTCGTTGCATCCACCTCGGCAAGACGGGCCGCCAGTCGGCGATTGGCGTGAATCACGGCCTCGGCTTCCGCGGCGGTCACGGCTAGAACAACATCATTCTGCCCCACCTTGGTACAAATGTCCCGTGCCGCGAGAAGCCGCGATACCGCCTGATCGATCGAATCGGCCGTGTCATCGACGACCTGGGCTTCGAGCCAGAGGCTTTTGCCCGCCAATCCGGCGGCTGTTGCCAGTGTCAGCGCGGCGTCTTCATCGGTCAGGACCAGAAGGACGCCCTCGACGAAAGGCAACGCTTCGACGAGAAGCGATGGGTCAGTCCCACTCGCCAACAGCGCTAGCTCTGGCAATGTCGCGGTACCAGTTGGTAAAAGATTGACGAAGGACCTCGCCTGATCCAGACGGGAACGCGCGCTCCGCAGGGTCGCGACGGCCGCTGAGTCCAGCACTGGCCACTCGACGACGTCCGGGCGAGCAAGTCGCCGATTTCCCGGACTGGCCCAGCGCAACAGCCGGGCTTCGGCATCCACCCCGACCCGCGCCACGACCGCCACGACGTTCTCCCCACCAACGTCAACCGGGCCTAGTCGAACAGCATGACTGGTACGCCGTCCATAATGGAACGGGTCCCAGGGCAGCCTTTGCGTCCCCGCCCCTCCCTGGGTTCCCTCTCCCTCTGGGAGAGGGTTAGGGTGAGGGTCGTTCTTTCCCCTCTCCCGTGGGGAGAGGGGAAAGGGAGCGCGCCATCCCGCCGGAGGCTCTTGTCTCCCGCGGCGTGGCAGCTGTCGTCTCCCACGGCGTGAAGTAATTGGCAATCTGAAACGCGACGGGAACTTCCTCTTCCGGCTCCTCGGTGAGCGACACCCGAATCGTATCGCCGATTCCGTCGGCGAGCAGGCTACCGATGCCAATGGCCGACTTGATCCGCCCATCGATCCCGTTTCCTGCCTCGGTCACGCCGAGATGGAAAGGGTAGGTCATCCCAAGCTCCCCCATCCGCGCCGCGAGTAGGCGGTAGGCCGCGATCATCACCTTCGGATTGCTCGCCTTCATCGACAAGATTACATCGTAGTAGTCGTAGCTCTCACAAATGTGGACGAATTCAAGGGCCGACTCGACCATTCCCTCGGGGGTATCACCAAAGCGATTGACGATCCGATCCGACAGCGAGCCATGATTGGTCCCGATGCGCATGGCAATCTTTTTCGCCCGGCACTTCAACACGAGGGGGGCGAAGCGCTCCGCGATGCGGGCAAGCTCGGCTTCGTATTCGGCATCGGTATAGGACCGGACGGCGAACTTGCGCCCGTCGACGTAGTTGCCTGGATTGATCCGAACCTTTTCCACGTGCTCCGCCGCTTCGATCGCCGCGTCGGGTGAAAAGTGAATATCCGCGACGAGGGGGACCGTGATGCCCCTTGCGCGAAGACGCGATTTGATCTCGGCAAGGTTGCGCGCGTCCTTCGCCGTGGGCGCGGTGATCCGCACGATCTCGCAGCCAGCTCGAACGAGGCGTTCGGCCTGAGCGACGGTGGCATCGGTATCTAACGTCCGCGTCGTGGTCATCGATTGGACTCGAATTGGGTTGTCACCACCCACCGCAACGTCGCCGACCATGACGACATGAGTTCGGCGACGTCTGTACGCGAAGGGCGAAACGGTATAGCTCGGATCTCGCGGTAAGAGGAGCGTACGTCCCTCAACCGGGAAAGATACATCGCGACCTGTGACGATCATGCACCGGACCCCTTTAGACCTGCTCTCGTGCATCGAAGGACCCATCTTCAGTCTAGCGTAGGGGAGTCGGAGAGTCCACGTCCAATCGACGTAGAAACAATCAAATTGGGGCAGAATGGGTTACTTCGCGAGTAAACGCACCCTCTATCCGTGATACTTTCGCCGACGTTGAGCTGGCCAGAGTGGGAGACACATCACTAATATCACCCTGCCTGCCCGGTCGATCTCAACTGTTTCTCAACTGAGTGCGTACTTGTTCTCGACCTAGCTCCACCATAATCAAGGTCGCGAAGGTCTTCTAAAGTTCTATCGGAGTATCCGGCTTACGCACCCCGTGTGATTGCGAAACGAAGGAGCCACGAACAAGTGGCCGGCCTCGAAGCACTTCTCCCCAGTGACCTCGTCCGTCTGTTGGGGACGGGTGACGTCAAGATGGATCGTGAACTGTTCAGCGCGAAAGATGGCGGCGGTTGTTTCGCCCGCCACCATCTTTTCAAGCAATTATGGCTGCGCCGATCTACATGCCTTCCGCTATCCAGGTGAATGATCGCTCTCATAAAGCGGTCTCTAGGATTGCGGACGGTGTCTAACCACTGAAGTTAATTTCGGGGCAGCGGAGTACCTCGTTCGCAAGGTGTCCTCCGTGCCCTCGAACGCACGGTTCCGCGGTTTCCTGGACCGTACGTTCTGATCGAACTACTGAGGTCGTCTCGCGGACGCCACAAGGGTAGCCCGAATGACCGGATCGAGACGAACGAAGAGGTGTAGCGAAAGTATGTCAACGGAAGCGCGTCGGGTGGTGGTGATTGGGTTGGATTGCGCCGAGC
>CAZBQK010000097.1:0-10123 GCA_964493975.1 uncultured Dehalococcoidales bacterium
GGGAGACAGTGGTGCGTTTGCGTGCCAGGACAGCGGCGGCAACCCTCTTCTGGGTGTCTCCTATCCCGCTTCGAGTGCTTACGTTACGGCGGTCGGGGGAACGCGACTTAATCTCAATCAAAATGGATCGTATCAGAGCGAGACAGCCTGGGGAGACACCTGTTTTGGCGGCGTTTCGTGCGGGAGCGGCGGTGGCATAAGCGGTGTTATTCCCGAGCCATCGTGGCAGACGAAAGCTATCATTCCAATTCCGCCGACGAACGGTATGCGCGGCGTGCCGGATATCGCCCTCGATTCCGACCCCGCCACCGGATACAACATCTACCTCACCATCCAAGGGTCGGGGTGCAACGGAGTGTGCACTGGATTTGGTGGCACGAGCATCGCATCGCCACAATGGGCGGCCATGGCGGCGATTGGAGACCAGTACGCTGGCCGTCGGTTGGGACAACTAGCCCCGTTGCTCTATAGCTCGACCATCCTCAGCGCGCACCTGTCAGCATGCTACTCCTACCACGACGTGACCACCGGAAATTCCGGAGATCCACAGTTTTATCCCGCGGCACCCAACTGGGATTTTGCGACTGGCTGGGGCAGCCCGAACGCCACTAATCTCGTGCATACACTCAAGGGCGCTAGCTCACAGCTGTCTTCAGAAGGTCTGAGCGGTCCCAACCTGTCGCCAGGCAACCGACTTTCGCCGCAAGCTGCTGGCCGCATATTTCTACCAATCGTGACCAACGCCTTCGCGGTGTGTTGAACGTCGGACTCCAAGCGGAGCTAATTTCGTGAAGATCACCCGAATTGAGACTTTTCTCGCGCACCCGGACCATCGCAATCTGGTCTTCGTCAAAGTCCACACCGACGAAGGTATTCACGGCATTGGCGAGGCTTATTCGGTCGGGCCGGACGACGCGACGGCGCTCGTCATTCACCACTTCGAGGAATGGTTGATCGGCCAGGACCCAACCCGGATCGAGCACCTCTGGGCAATGATGTATCAGGGGATCCGGTTTCCCGGCGGGTCGGTCGTCAACTCGGCCATCAGCGGGATCGAGCACGCGCTGTGGGACATCAACGGTAAGCGCCTGGGCGTTCCGGTGTATGAGCTGCTTGGCGGCGCTTGTCGCGATCGGATCCGGGTGTACCAGAGCCCCGGCGGTAAAACCGCGGAGGAGCTGGCCGAGAACGCAGTGCGCTTGATCGAGCGCTACGGATATTCGGCGGTCAAGATTGGCCCCCAGGGTCCAAGCTCCGATTTGCTGTCGATCGGGGCGTCGCTTCGCGAAGCGACGAAGCGAATGGCCGCGGTGCGCGCGGCGGTTGGAGACGACGTCGACGTCGCGGTCGATCCCCACGCCAAGATCTTCGAGCCGTCCCAGGCGATTGCGATGGCCCAGGCGATCAAGCCTTATCGGCCGCTCTTCTTCGAAGAACCCCTGCGTCCGGAAAACGCCGACGCGCTCGCGAAAGTCGCATCAAAGATCGACGTTCCAATTGCGACCGGGGAGATGCTCTACACCAAGTTCGAGTTTCGCGAATTGCTCGTCAAACAGGCCGCCGACATTCTCCAACCGGACGTCTGTTGCGCGGGCGGCATCCTGGAATGCAAAAAAATCGCGGCGATGGCCGAGGCATTTTACGTCAACCTCGCGCCGCACAATCCAATGGGACCGGTCGCCACCGCGGTTAACGTCCACCTTGCCGCGTCTATCCCAAACTTCCTGATTCTCGAGTATCATCCCGATGACGAGCCACCCCGTCGAGACCTCGTCGACGAACCGATGCAGCTACGCGACGGGTACCTCGAGCTTCCCACTCGGCCCGGCCTCGGAATCGATCTGAACGAAGACGCGTTCCCGCGATATCCATTCCGAACCTGGCACCGGGGTTTTCCGACAAGGCCGGATGGGTCGCTCGCCTTTATTTAGAGTAATTCCACGATGAAAACCGCGGGCTTTTGCTTCGCAAAAGCCCGCGGTTTTCATCGTGGACTAGGATCGTTAACGGGAGGACGTGGTGGACAGCTCAACACTGCTCGACGACCCGGCGGCCCGCTGGCTGGCCGATCGCGTTGGCGTCATCGAAAGCTCGGGCATTCGGCGGGTGTTCGATCTTGGAGCAACGTTAAAAAACCCGATCAACTTCTCGATCGGACTTCCTGACTTTCCGGTGTCGGAATCACTTCGGGAGGCGGCAAAAAAGGCCATCGACGACGGCTGGAACCGCTATACGCCAACTCAGGGCATTCTCCCCTTGCGGGAAGCCGTTGCCGGGAAACTAGCGAGGGTCAACGATGTCCGAGTACCGGTCGACGACGTTCTCATCACCTCCGGCAGTTCTGGCGGGATTTTCCTCGCGTTCGGGTGCATTCTGAATCCCGGCGACGAGATCATCGTGCCGGACCCATATTTCGTCATGTACACCCAGCTGGCGGCGTTCTTTGGCGCGCGGGCCGTTCTCGTCGACACCTATCCGGACTTCCAGCTGGATCCGGATAAGGTGGCGAAAGCGATCACGTCGAAGACGAAGGCGATTCTGCTGAACAGTCCGAACAACCCCACTGGCGCGGTGTACCCGGAGTCGACCCTCCGGGCGATCGCGGCCATTGCCGATAAGCACGGATTATTGGTTCTATCGGACGAGGTCTACGAGAGCTTCGTCTACGATGAGGCGCGCCACTTCAGTATCGGTAGCATTTATCCCCACACGCTGACCCTCAACGCGTTCTCCAAAAGTCACGCGTTAACTGGGTGGCGAATCGGGTACGCGGCGGGACCCCACCACGTCGTCGAGAAAATGAAGGAGCTTCAACAATATAGCTTCGTCTGCGCGCCATCGTTCGCTCAAGTCGCGGTGCTCGGCGCGGTGGAGACCGGACCGACCGAGCAGATGCCACGATTCAAGAGCAGGCGCGACCTGGTGTTCGAGGGATTGCGGGAGAGGTTCGAGGTCGAGCGACCCCAGGGAGCGTTTTACATCATGCCGCGGGTCGCGGAAACGGATGCGACCGCCTTCGTTGAAGAAGCGATTCGGCGGAATGTCCTGATCATCCCAGGCAACATCTTCTCGGCCCGGGCGACTCACATCCGAATTTCGTACGCGACCTCCGAAGCGGCGATTCGGGAGGGCCTTAAGATTCTATGCGAGATCTAGGACTTCTGCTGAACCACGACGATCGTGCGGGCCATGCGATCGCCCCAGGTTTGCCGGTTGGCACGAGAGATAATGGGCTGAAACGAGCCAATCCACACGATATACAACGCTAATAGCGCCGCGATGACCCTCATTGCCGCGTCGGCCAAGCCTTGAATAAAGTCCAGACTATTGTCGAGGGCAACAAGCCCAGCGAAAACACCGACGGCCACCGCGACGAGCAAGAACGTCCCGAAGGCTCGGCGAAGAGAGCCGAAGACACCGGCCGGAGCCCGGTCGGCTGCTCGGACAATCTTCAGACGGAAGACCAGCATTCCCAGGGTCTCGCCTTTGATCCAACCAAGCCAGAGGTACAGGCCGAATATAACGAGCGCGGCGGCGGTTAAGAATGCACCCGGATTGTCGCCTGGTCCGAGCTGACCTGATGCCACGAGGATGCCAGTCAAGCCTCCCCCGCCAATCATTCCTAGCGCAATGCCGCTGACGAGATCCAGGGCGAGTGACCCTAACCGCCGAGGAAGCGTCGCCAAAGGCCAGGATAGCCTCGGGTCGAGCTCAACCTCCGCCGCTTCGACGACGAGGTCGCGGGCGGGAAGAATCGTGTGCTCGGGCTCGGAACGGGCGGGCACGGCGGGTGGTGGCATGACTCGACTTGCCGCGGGCGGTTGGGCGACCACGGGAGGTGGCTCGGGTACTACAGGCGGTACGATCGGCGGCGCGACCACCGGCTGGTACGTCACCGGTGCCTCGAGCGCTGGCCGTACGACCGAACCTAATGAGCCGCAGCGCAAGCACGGCGATCCCGCGGGTCGGACCGCGTCACACGATTCGCAGCGAACCGATTCGCGCGAGACCGGTGTGCTTTGACCGACGAGCTGGTTCATGCGACGGAGGGCGATCTGCCAATTCCAGGTAGATTCGATCGACGAAGGGCGCCGGTCCCGCCAATAATCGTTCGCAGCCTCCAACATTTCCCGATAGAATTCTCGGTACGGGCCGTTCAAAGTTTGAAGTAGCTCTGCCACGAGTGAGGACGCCGTGAGACCACCGGCCACATCGCGCAAAAGGCCGTCGAGTCGCTGCTCGACGTTGATACGAAAGTTGCCATTGGCGTAGACGTCGATGTGGAAAGTAGCCGATTCGCGCGCTGGGGGCGCTGTCGTCGGGGGGTTGGCCAGACCGCGCGCGATTGAAGTCGCCTGGGCAATCTCGTTTGCCGCGGCGATCCGCGCGGGATCGCTAATCGCCCTCATCTGTCGCTCGGCAAAGAGGAGCGAGCCAATCACCAGCGTCACGTCCGGTGCGACTCGCTCGGACGTCCGAACCGTGGTTCGGCTGGCGTGCGCGGACGTTCCCGGATCCAGCAACAAAGTGACGTCGAACGATCCGAGCCGAGTTCCCTGGGTCGATTCTGGCGCTTCGTTCCTGGATTCCACCGAATGCCCCCTCATCAGCGGACCGGATCCGCCGGCTGTCAATGGCATTGTACCATTGAAGGCATAATTGGCGTCGGTTAGACCGCCCGAATATAATGTGCTAAAAAGGGACCGCCGTGGACGCACTCGGAGTGGCCCAACCGACCATCGCGTCGCATCAACCGTCCCACCGGCCCAATCCCCGGCGGTCCGGTAAGCTGATCGCGCGCCGGATTCTCGGCGTCCCGATCTTCACAAAAGTCCTCGTCGCCAATTCCACGATCGTCGTGCTTGGCGCGGTGCTGGGAACGTGGCTCACCGAGCGATATCGCCAGCTCGAGCCGGCTGGATCGAGCGGCGAGCTGGTCGTGTTGTTTGCGCTGGCCGGAATATCCTTATGCCTTATGGTCAACATTATCGTCCTGAAGGCGGCGTTCCTCCCACTCGCATCTCTCGAAAGGGCTATCGAGGAGGTGCACCGGGGAAACTATACCGCGCGTGCCGCTCACGTCGCAATTGGCGATCCGGAAGTCGACCAGCTAATCGATACGATGAATTCGATGTTAGACGGACTCGAACACTATCGAGAGCAAGTCCGGTGGCTGTCGCGGCAGGTACTTACTGCCCAGGAAGAGGAACGGCAGCGCGTCGCGCGCGAGCTCCACGACGAAACGGCCCAGTCGTTGACGTCGCTCCTGATCGGCCTCAGGGTGGTCGAAAAGGCGACGACGCCGCAAGAGATTTCGGCGCGAATCGCCGAATTGAGGGTTCAAACCGGGCGAACCCTCGAGGAAGTACGGAAGATGGCGGTGGACCTTCGGCCGAGCACGTTGGACGACCTTGGTCTTGCCGCCGCCCTACAGTGGTACACCGGCGATTTTGCTCGGCGGACGCGGACCCGAGTTAACTTCGTGGCAAATGGACTGGACGAGCGATTGCCAGACGACGTCGAAGTCGTCGTCTATCGGATCGTGCAGGAGGCGTTGACAAACGTCGCGAAGCACGCCGAAGCGAGCACGGTGGACGTGGCGGTGACCCGGGACCGGCGAGGTGTTGAAGCAGCGATCCGCGACGATGGACGGGGTTTCGACGTCGACCAGGTCATGATTTCACGCGAGCGGGGTCTTGGACTTTTTGGCATGCAGGAGCGGGTCGCCCTGGTCGGAGGCACTCTCCGAATGACCTCCCAGCCCGGAAGCGGCACCAGGATATCGATTAGCGTGCCAGTGGAACCGACACCCGAAGGAGCGCCGACCTGAATCAGCCACGAATCAAGGTACTACTCGCGGACGATCACGCCGTGCTGCGGGCCGGGTTGAGAGCATTACTCAGCGCCGAAGGCGATATGGTGGTCATTGGCGAAGCCGAGGATGGCCTGCAGGCAATCCAGCAGGTTGAACGGTGGCGGCCGGACGTCGTCGTCCTCGACATTGCGATGCCACGCTTGAATGGCCTGGAAGTAATCCGTCGCATCCGAGGTCTCGACGTGCCAACCAAGATCCTGGTCCTGACGATGCATGACGAGGAACAGTACCTCCTCCAGGTCTTGCGCGCCGGCGGGGCGGGCTACGTGCTAAAAGCCTCCGCGGATACCGAGCTCATGGAGGCAATCCGGACCGTTCATCGCGGGGAGGCTTTTCTCTATCCCGCCGCGACCGCGCGTTTGCTCGAGGATTACCGCGAGCGCAAAACCGATGAAGAGACCAACGGCTTCGACACTCTGTCGGATCGCGAGCGGGAAGTCCTCGTCCTAACCGCGGGAGGCTACACCAATCAGGAAATCGCGGACCGGCTGATAATCAGCGCGAAGACCGTCGACACCTATCGATCGCGAATCATGGAGAAGCTACGTCTCCGTCACCGGTCCGAGCTCGTCAAGTTTGCCCTACGTCACGGTCTTCTGAGCGCGAGCGGCTAACTCCCCTCGATCATTCCTTCATTCAAAAACCGAATCGCCGTCGTCGCCAAACTGGCGATACCCACTGGCAACGCATCTTCGTTTAGATCGAACGTCGACGTGTGTACCGGTCGGGGCGATTCCCAGGAACGATCTCGCACGCCGAGGTACAGGAAAGCGCCCCGAACTCGCTGGAGGACGAAGGCAAAATCCTCGGCGCCCATCGACGGCTCTCGGTCGACGATGGCGTCGGAACCAAGAACCTGTCCAATCGTCGATCGGACAAATTCGACCGCCGTGGTGTCGTTGACCAGGACCGGGTAGCCAACCCGGTACTCAACGTCAGCCGAGGCCCGGAGCGCGCCCGCGACTCCGCGCGCTATCTCACCAATTCGTTCCTGAATGAACGATCGCACGTCTTCCGAGTAGGCCCGCACCGTCCCTTTGATGCTCGCCGTGTCCGGAATGACATTGAACGTGGTTCCCGCCGTGAGACTTCCGACTGTGACGACGGCGGGTTCGATCGGGGACACTTCGCGGGCGACGATGGTTTGGAGAGCGGTGATGATGTGAGCGCCCACCACGATGGGGTCAACCGATTGGTGTGGTCGAGCGGCGTGTCCGCCTTTGCCGCGCACGACGATCGTAAATCGATCGGACGAGGCGTTGCTCGGACCAGGTAGAGCCGAGACCTGACCGACGTATCGATCCGCGTCGACGTGAAGACCGAACGCAGCGTCGACCGGCGGATCAGCCAGGACGCCGTCGTCGATCATCCGCATCGCCCCGGCTCCCCCCTCCTCGGCCGGCTGGAACATGAACTTTACTGTTCCCCGCAAGTCGCGGCGACGATCGGCGAGAACGCGGGCGACGCCCAGCAGAATCGCCGTGTGGGCGTCGTGACCGCAGGCGTGCATGACCCCGGTATTTTGCGAGACATAATCCGCGATATTTTCCTCGGCAATTGGCAGCGCGTCCATGTCGGCGCGCAACAAGACCGTGCGACCGCCCGCCTGGCCCCGCAACACCCCCACGACGCCGGTGCCGCCGACCCCGGTGCGCACGTCGATCCCAAGCTCGCGCAAGCGGGCGGCGACTAGCGCCGAGGTCCGCGTCTCCTGATAACCTAGCTCGGGGTGACGGTGGAGATCACGGCGATCGGCGACCACACCCGGTCCGATCTCTTCGGCGGCTTCGCGGAGGTTCGACGGTAAAGGCATGGGGCCTCCATCAAGACAACGATTGGCCGATTATAGCCGAATGTACTTGAGCTAGGTCGAGTGAGATCGGAAGAAACCTCAGGAGTCGAAGCTTCAGCTGGTTTCCCGTCGCCCGACCAGCTGAAGCTTCGACTCCCAAAGGCCCCCGGTCGAACTCTGGCGCTCGTCTAGCCGTACTTCAGGATCTTCTGGACGTAAACCCTCGCGAAGCCGCCGCCCTGAAGCATCCCGTAACGTAGGACGATCGGATTCCCGGCCTCGTCCGTGATCTGGCCGCCCGGCACGTACATCATCACATCGTCGTGAAGGCCTGTTCCGCCGAATAATCCCAGGACGGACGGAAGAACCCCGGTCGCGTTCAGGGCCGGGACAACTCGTTGCAAGAAGCGCTTGCCGTAATCCAGCGATCGCTGTTGAAACAGCTTGGGGACGGTGTCTCCCTGGTGAAGAACCATGGCGCCGCCGACTCCCGAGTTGAAGTGAATCGACAACTCGTGGACAAGAACCTGATCGCTCGGATTTTGGTGGACACCATTCCATGCTGCCGCTTCGTGCGCCAGCATCGCCCCGCGAATCTGGCGCATGACGGTCTGATTGACCAGGGGCTCGTTCTCCTTCCCGGGAACGCCAAAATTGTCCGGGATGTTGTCGTTAAACACTGGCTTGAGAATGAAGCGAGAATATTCTTTAACCTTCGCCCTGGACAAAATGCTCTTGACGACGGCTCGGCTGTGAAGGGCCTCGGTCCCATTGGACCCCGAGTCCCAGAACTCGGCTTTATCCCCTCCATGCCCAGCATCGAGCGCCACCAGCACCCAGGCATTGCCGTATAGATCGCGGAGGGTAGCGAGGATTTGAGAGGCGATCGTATCGTAGACCTGGTTCAAGCCGGAATCACCGTGCGAGGCACGCACTCGATCGACGACTACCGTGTCGAGGGTTTCGAGAATGTCGCTTGGCGAAAAGCCGAAGACTGACGAGGCGCTGCCACCGGGGTATTCCCGAAGTCGTCCGCGCAGGTATTGCACTCCATCTCGCGGTGTTCGGGCGAGGACGTCCGAAAACGTTGGTTGGAGAGCGCTGATCGGGGTAGCGGATACGGCGATCGGCGACGGGGTCCGCGCTACTTCCAGTGCCTTCGGCGTCGCGATCGCTGGGCTCGGGGGCGCGGGTGGAGGGGTCTCAGCCTTTGCCGCGGTCAGGTCAACGGTGGCCGTCGGCGCACCTTCGAATCGGGCAACGGGCTTGACTGTCGCGTTTGGAGTCGAGGTAGGTGAGCTCGCTGGCGTGGTATAGACTGGGCGTGGACCGGGTGATGAGCAGTCGCTGACGAAGGCGGTGATAGCGCAAAAGATCGACGTTCGAAGGATGGTGCGCCGGCCGATGCTATTAATCACAACTCCTCGAAAGTGATTTGGCGTCATCTTACACGTAGGCGGCAGCGTCGGCACCAGGCGGGCCAGCGCCAGGTTGCGGTCGGCTCGTCGTCAAGGGTCGGTATATAATCGGTTCGGAGGCTGGTACGTCGATGAGCGGTACGATGACATTGAGATTTCTGGGAACGGGCACGTCACACGGAATCCCGGTCATTGGTTGTGCCTGCGCCGTCTGTCAGTCGACCGATCCGAGGAATAGCCGCTACCGTCCATCAGTGCTGGTGAGCTGGCGGGGAAGAACGATTCTTGTCGACTCGCCTCCAGAGCTTCGTCTCCAATTGCTACGAGCGGGAACGACCAGCCTCGACGCGATTCTCTTTACCCACACTCACGCCGACCACGTGTTCGGCCTCGACGACGTCCGCGTGTTCAACCAGCGAAGCGGTATCGCACTACCTATCTATGGCTCGCCCGAGTCGCTCGGCAATCTGCGGCGCCAGTTCTTCTACGCCTTCACCGACACGCAGCTGGGTGGCGGAAAGCCCCAGCTCGATCTGCGGACGATCGACCCTCTCGATCGTCAATTCGAGGTCGAAGGCCTGCCAATTCAGCCCGTTCCGGTCAAGCACGGAGCGACAACGGTGCTTGGGTTTCGATTCGGAGACCTCGCATACGTCACGGATACGAATCACATTGGACCCGGGTCGCTGGCTCTCCTTCAGAATCTCGACGTACTCATCCTCGACGCGTTGCGCGAGGGGCGTCATCCGACCCATTTCAGTGTCGGAGAAGCAATCTCCGTCGTCGAGCGGCTGCGGCCCAAGCGGGCGTTCTTTACCCACATCTGTCACGACCTCGACCACGAGACCACGAACCGTCGCCTACCGTCCGGGATCGAGCTTGCCTACGACGATCTCGTGCTATCAGCTCGTGAGTAAATTGATCGCGCTGATCTGAAAATTCAGGGCCGATTTAACGTCGATTAAGGTTGACACGGGATAGGGTGAGGAGTATAGTCTGGGAGTTGCCCCGGGGAGGGGCGAGGACCTGGGGGCCGCG
>CAZBQK010000098.1:0-3322 GCA_964493975.1 uncultured Dehalococcoidales bacterium
TCGGCTCATGCTAGGCACTATTCAGTATCACCCTACCTGGCGGTCGCACCTTCGCGCGGTTCTGGCCATCGCGACGAAGGACGCCAAGCTTCGGCTGCGCTACCCACTCGACACGCTGTTCTGGATATTGCAGCCGATCATCTGGCTCACGCCCTTGTACTTCCTCGGCCGAAGCTTCGCGGTGGCTGGAACGAATCCCGGATTTGCCGCGTACACCGGGGTGGGCGACTACATGTCGTTCGTTCTGGTCGGAACGGTCCTCTCCAGCTACGTCGCGACGGTGTTCTGGGGGATGGGGTACTCTCTGAAAAACGAGATGGATCTGGGAGTCCTCGAGAGCAACTGGCTGGTTCCGCTCCCCCGACCGCTTTTCCTGGTTGGGCAAACCGGATCGAGTCTCGCCATCACCACCGTGACGAGCGCGGGCGTGCTCGTCCTGGGGCGGTTGCTCTTTGGATTTCAGGTAACCGGGGACGTGGGCACCGCGATCCTGGCAGTCCTACCAGTCCTGATCGCTTTGTACGGCTTCGGTTTCGCCTTCGCCGGGCTCGTACTACTTATGCGAGATGCGAATACGATGATCGACGTCTCCAACTACGTGGTTACCATGCTGTCCGGCAGCAACTTCCCGGTCCAAGCGTTGCCCGGTTTCCTCCTGCCTTTCGCTCTCGCGCTGCCACTCACCTACGGATACGATGCGCTCCGGGGCTCGCTCTTGCACACCCGCACTATCTTCCCACTCACGACAGAAATCGCTATATCCGTCGTTTTTATGGTTGTCATGGCGTTCATCGGAGCGATCGTCTTTCGTCTAGTCGAGCGGCGCTGCCGAACGATGGGTACCCTGGCGCTGCATTAGCCCAGCCACCGCGGCCGCTGAGTATAATCAACGCATCTCTGAGGACGAGGGGCAAGCGTGCATCCACTATTGATCGAGGCGCTGCGGCAACGCGCGTCGACCGGAAAGCCGGTGAAGGTGGCGCTGATCGGGGCGGGACGTTTTGGGACGACCGTCGCGGCGCAGCTGAGCCAGATGAAGGCGTTGCAGCTTAGCGTCGTCTGCGACCTTCGAGCGGAAAACGCCCGGGGTGCGTGGGAAGCGTTCGGTGGCGTCGACGCGGCGAACCGGCTTCTGACATCCGATCTGGCCGACGACGTCGCGACCGCGATCGGCGAGGGCCGTCCGGTGGCAACAACCAGCATCGCGTCGGCCGTCGCCGCGCCGGTCGACGTCGTCGTCGAGGCGACCGGCCTCCCGGAGATCGCGGCGCGAACCGCCCTCGGCGCGATTCAGAATCGGCACCACGTCGTCATGGTCACGGTGGAGGCCGACGTTCTGATCGGCTCGCTCTTGCGGCGCTACGCCGACGCGGCCGGCGTCGTTTACACCCTCGCGGATGGCGACCAACCCGCCGTCACAAAGCGGCTCTGCGATTGGGCCGAGGCCCTTGGCTACGAGATTGTCGCGGCGGGGCGGGGAACTCGATTCTATCCGTCCGATGCGATTGGCCTGCCCGAAGAGGCTTTCGCCCGCTATGGCTTCAGCGACGACCTGGTCACCCGGCGCCGTTTCAATCCACAGATGTACAACTCGTTTCGAGACGGCTCGAAGGCCCAAATCGAGATGTGCGCCCTGGCAAATGTGACGGGACTTGTGCCCGACAAGCGGGGCATGCACGAGCCATCCGCCGGCGTGGGCGATTTACCCCGGCTCTTCGCGTTGAGGCACGACGGCGGACTATTGGAACGCTCCGGCGTCGTGGAATTGGCGAATTGTGTTGGACCGGACGGCGAGGATATGCCAGGGAGCCAGGCCAACGGTGTCTTCGTGGTCATTCGCACCCACAATCCAATTCTTGGCGAGGACCTGCCCTTCTACGGCTTACCGGGGTCGGGGGTGGCCGTTGGAACCGGCGGCTACGCCGCGTTCTATCGTCCCTTTCATCTTTGTGGCATCGAAACGCCCATGTCAGTCGCCGAAGCAGCGCTCCTCGGTCGAGCGACCGCGGCGGCATTGCCAACGCCGGTTGCCGACGTGATCGCGGTGGCCAAGCGCGACCTGCGAGCCGGGGATCTCCTCGACGGCAGCGGGGGCAAGAACGTCCGGGCCGTGATCGAGCGAGCGGAGGTTGCCCGGGCCGAGCGCCTCTTACCCGAAGGACTGGCCTACCGCGTCCCGGTTCGTCGGGATGTCGCGCGGGGAGAGCCGATCACCTATGATATGGTGGATCTTTCAGAGGATTCAGTCGCGGTCCGGCTGCGCCGAGAGCAGGACCAAAGCTGCGAATAGGGGTATGTCCCTCGGTCGAGGAGGCCCCTCGCGGAGGCGTCTCCCTCCCCGGTTGTTCGGCACGCGACGAGGCGTGGGAGAAGAACGGATTGAAGACAGATGTTGAAGAGGGCATTCGCGACCCTGGCGGACTCGGGTCGATTCGTCCTCAACCGGCTCCGGCCCGGACATCTGGGATGGTTGATCCGCGAGATGATGCTTGAGTTTTCCGATCGGGAGCAACCCGACCTGACCTGGATCGCCGACGATCTCGCCATCGGCGGTCGAATCCTGGACGATGAATGGCCGGTTCTCGCCAAGGCCGGCGTTGCCGCCGTGGTCGACTGCCGAGCGGAGGCGTGCGACCCGGTTGATCTCCTGAAGGGTTTCGGAATTGCGTTCCACCGCCTTCCGACGCGGGACTCGGGCGATTTTACGCCGGAACAAGTCGTCGACGGCGTTAACTGGATCGAGGAACAGCGGGCGGCCGGACGGCGCGTCCTCGTCCATTGTCAGGCGGGGAAAGGCCGAAGCGTGCTCATGGCAGCGGCGGCGCTCACCCGGCACGGTTTCACTCCGGACGACGCGCTGAGCCTGATTCGCGCCCGTCGACCGATCGTGACGCCGACGCCCGGACAGATCGCTCGGCTGCGCGCGTACGCCAAGGGGTATCAATTATCATTACCGCTCGACGGTTAGTGGATCATTTCATATATACTTCTGATTGGTTCCCAACATTACTTGAATGTTCGAACGTTATACTGAATGTTGACTACAACCCACCCTCGACGGAGGCTTGTTCGACTCATGCCGCTTTATGAATATGGATGCTCGACGTGCAGCGCCCGCCTGGAGCGCCGCCAGCGTTTCGAAGACGAGCCATTGCGGGAATGCCCCACCTGCGGAGGGACGCTGACCCGCATCCTTCAACCGGTTGGAATCGTCTTTAAAGGATCTGGCTGGTACAGCACCGATAACCGCCCAACGAAGGGCATCGCGTCACCTGGCGACAATGCCGCCACCTCCGATTCTTCGACGCCGACCGAAGGCAAG
>CAZBQK010000098.1:3422-10062 GCA_964493975.1 uncultured Dehalococcoidales bacterium
GACCGAAGGCAAGGCTGACGGTAAGACCGACGCCAAGAAAGGTGAAGCCGCGGCGCCGGCGGCGAAAAAAGACGCGGTGAAGCCGGCCGCGACAGACTAGTAACTCCTACCTGCGACCACATATTACAACGTGTTGCACCTGATGCGCGACGGCCATCACGCTGCACCCGCGTCGGCTACTTGATTCTCCGATAGGTGAGGGCGAAGTCGTGCTCCCAATGCGAGCCATCGTTGGACTTTTCCCATGCGCCACGAATGGTGTCGCCGTTGTCGCTGGGGGTGCCCGTGAAGCGCTGCGCGAAATCCAGCGGTGAGAAGTCCGGCGCATCTCTCAAGAGCGTCCAGACGCCATCACGGAAGCTCATTGCATACAGCCGAGCGACGCCACGTGAGTCGAAGTAGTGCTGCACATACGCCTCGTTGTCAGAGTCGCAGGCGATGATCGCCAGGCTATTCGGAGCGGGATCCGGAGCCTCCGTGCGCTGAATAAGGAACTGTCCGCCCTGCATCCACTCAAAGACGCTACGTCCGCCGCGGAGTACCGCCGTTGGATCACTCGGAAAGCAAGCCTCCAGATTCCACGCGCCGACGAGCGTGTCGAGACGCTTCAGTGCGGCCTGACGAGCGGGTTGGTCCATCTGGCTGACTCCTCCGTGGATTTGTCGGGTCGCCTACGCTCGCTAGGAGCGCCATCGCGTCGGGCTGCTTCTCGTCGTCGATGGAGATAGCCACCGCTCGATCAGCCCGCCCGAATGTCCCTCTGGGCCGTCTCGCCCGGGCGCAACGTCAACGGCATGCACTCCGGGCCCAACCGGATCAGGCGCGTCACCGACTCATCGGTGTCGTTGGTGAATGTGGCCTGCGCCCATTGTCCACTTCGTTCGACGTCGAGGGTCGTCAGCAGCCCGTCAACGCGCAGGCGCTGGAAGTGACAACCGCTCCAATTCGGTGTGACCGCCGGGCAAAGGACCAATTCGTCTCCGCGCGACTGGATGACGAGATTGTGGATTGCCGAGCAAAGCGCGCCGTGGGCCGTCGAGAAATACTGAATGTTCCAACGGTCGTCGTCCGTAACAAACTCAGCGCATCCGCCATGAACATTCAGCGCCGGTTTGGACCTCTGGATAAGATCCCAGGCCACGCTGCCATCTCCGAATCGAGCGCACGTGGTCGCCAAAACCCCGGCCACCCAGGGGCTATGGACGTTGCCCGACCGCGTGAACAAATCCGAATCGCGTTCACAGTAGGCCCTTGCGGTCGAAATGATCCGCGGATCGTCGGCGGCAAGAACCTCCATGGGATAGGCCGGAGCCAGGGAGCCGAGGCTCAGCTCGTCGGTCTCGGCGTGGGTAGGGAAGTACTGCCCATTATACAGTTGGTCGACGAGCGGAACGAGTTTCTGGGCGACACGACGACATTCCGCCGCGAATGGCTCCTCGCCATCAAGGCCCAATTCCTTCACCGCGGCCGCGGTATTGCGTAGAAGCCGAATCGTTCCCGCGACGGTCAAGGTATCATACGGGACTTTGACCGCGCTTTCACGCACCCCAACGAGCGGTCGAAGTTGGTAGCCATTGAGAGTCTCGACGACGATCGCATTCAGGAAAAAGGTGGCGATCCCTCTCAATAGCGGGTACAGGTCGACTAGCGCGGCGCGGTCCCCCGTGAAGCGCCAAAAATCCCAGAAGATGTTGGCGTACGCGGCGTTATTGTGAACTTGCTCCTTGACGTGGATCCAGTCCTCGCCGTAAGCGGCCAGTCCGGTGTGCGTCAATTCCCAGTCCCACTTGAGGCCGGGTGCCTGGAAGTCCGACAAGGCATGGGCGCGCGCGTGGTCGACCGTGCGCTCGAAGAAACCGCAATGCGCCCTCGCGCTGGTAACTCGATTTGCCTCCAGCAGCGCTCGTGTCACGAAGAAGGAGTCCCAGAACACGTGAGACGACCAGGTTTGGCGCAGATTCCCGACCGGGATTCCACCCGAGCGAGGGTTTTGAATCGCCTGGAAGTAGTACCAGCTAAAATCGTAGAATCGCTGAAGGTCTCGATCCGGCACGGACAGGGAGGATTGTGTCGAACGCGTTTGCCAGATCAACTGATGGTCGGCCAGCAGCTCGTCGAAGCCGGTGGCCTCGACCGTCGCGCGCACGCCGTCGACGTCCACGCGATCTCGGTCGTCCGCGATACTGAAGAAGCACACAAAATCGCGGTCCCGACGTGCCAGCCAGACGGCTCGCCCATCTAGCCCGTAACTGTCCGGTGCTTCCGAGAGCCAAAGCCTTTGCTGTCCAGTCCGAGCGCCGATGTTATAGCGAATGGTAGAGACCGGGCCGGACTCAATTGTGAGGGACGTAAATGGATCGGCGTCCTCGGCGGTGGGGATCCAGGGGCCCGCGGCCGCCAGGAAACAACCATTCACCTCCTGACTACACTCGATCCGGATGGCGAGAAGGGGTAGGCTGTGGTGAAGAAATGTCGTAATCCGGGCCTCGAGTCCGCCGAAATCTAGATCGGTCGACACGGTCGCGGTCTCCGGACTAAAGCGCTGGCGCACATCGACCGGCTCGATCGGTTCGTCAACGGGACGGATCTCGTACCAAACCCGGCCGAGGGGAGCTAATTCGAACCACGAGCCGACCGCTCGAGGAACCTTATCAACCTCCTTGTGATACCAGCGGTGGGGCACCGGCAGCGCCGGGCGCTCGTCGCTGTAGTAGCAGTCAGACTTGTACCAGTAGCAGCGATCGGGACCGTTGATCATCTGGGCGGTCATGGCACCGTCCGGCCCGATCAGTACGGAGTCGACGCCATTGCCAAGAAAGCAGGGATAATAACGGTCGGGAAGGTTCCGCGTCATGCGGCCTCCTATCCACCCACCAGCTGTTTCTGCTTCAGCTCACGCAATTCGTCCCACACCGATGGATCGGCCGCGCCGAGATAATCCAACAGGAAGTAGATTCCCCGCACGAAATGAGTCGATTGATCTCCCGACATCGTGTAGTCGTAGTACGGATCCCAGGACCAGAGTCCCCAATGGGAGCGAGCTCGGTCATTGTACGGGTGATCCGACCCCGGAAGGGCCTGACGGCTGACGGCGTACTTGATCCCTCGGATTGCCGCGAGCAGATAGCTTGGCTCACCCGTTGCCTTATGGAGCCGAAGCATGCTGATGGCAATGTTGGGGGGGTCACCTGGACCCACGTAGTCGGACACGACGTTTCCGAATCGATCGATCGTTAGGTACCACGCACCATCGGCACGCTGATTCCGAACGTGCCAGTCGGCAAAAGCTCGAGCACCGTAAAGGAACTCGGACGCACCCAGCTCCTCGTAGAGGAACGTCAGACCTCGAAGGACGTCGGCGGCGAGGTCGCTGTTGTAGTACGCGTCGCGAATCAAGTACACGCAGCCATTCGGGGCGATCAGCGATAGTCCATAGCGCCCCCATTTCTCGGCATGCTCGATCCACGAGCGCTCTCCAGTTGCCTGCGCCAGCATGAAGAAGCATTCGATCACTCGTCCAAGTGCCTGCCATCCGACTTTTGACCAGGTCTGAACCCAGTCGTCATACTTCGGCGCGAATTCGTTGAATTCGGCCTGAAGAATGAACTGAGCCGATTGGAGGGCGCGACGGAGGAAGCGGGGGCCTTGATTTCGCTCCCACAGGCCGATGTTGAGCGTGACGTAGTCGGTCGCGTACTTGACCCAGACCTCCGATCGTTTGATGTTATCGCGCACCCCGCCGCAGACCAGGCTCATCGGATGGGACTCGACGAGATTTTCTTCCAGCCAATCACTTGCTCGGGCTGCTTTCTCCAACAGGTCTTTGTCCCCGTAGCGATCAAACGCGGCGACGAGCTGCCATGGAGCGATCAAATTCACATTTTGGGGTGGTGCGAGAGAATCGTCGCGTGCATCGTAATGACCATAGAACGCCCCGACCGACTCGTCGAAGGTGCTAAGAAGCCACTTGTAGGTGTTTTCGTGGCATCGACGCTCGAGGTCATCGTAGTCGAGTCCGTATTCGGCGAGTCCCGGGAGTGAGCTTCCGTGGCGGGTCAAGCCCCACCTCTGCGGTGATACAACACCATACGTGAACCGCCGAGATTCCCGCGGAATCGCCGACACCTGTCGGTCTGCCTCCTCGGGCAGGTTAGCAATTGACATATCTCGACCTCCGGAGAGAACACTTCCAGGATGACGTAGCGTGGAGCTACGTCATCCTGGAGACAAGATCCGGATAGGGGCCGGAGGCGGAATGCCTGCCCCGGCCCCTACCAACCCGCGCTACGGCAGCGCGAGCGGGTGACCAGCCCTACCGGCCACTGGAAGCCAGCGCAAGCGCTCTGCGGCGACGAGCCTCCATCATCGCGGCGTGATACAGGTCAACCGTCTCGTCGGTCATCCGGCGCCGCGAGAAGTTGCGTTCGACGTGCCGACGGCCTTCGCGGCCCATCTTGCGACGCAGGTCGGCGTCGCCCAAAAGGCGGGTGATTCGATCGGCCAGTTGATCCGGGCGCTCTTTGGCGACGACATAACCCGTCACGCCGTCGACGACCGACTCGACCAGGCCTCCACTCTTACTGACAATCACCGGTCGACCGGACGCCATTGCCTCTAGTGGCACCAAACCGAACGGCTCCTCTCCTGTCGTCGGGTAGATCACCACGTCGGCCATCGCGTAGGCGCGCGGCAGATCGAAGTAATCGAACGAATGGGGGATCACATTTCGGCTCAGGTCGTCCCGCGCGATGGTGTCGAGAATCTGCTGTTTGTAATCGCCAAGCTCCCGGACCCAATCGATGATCTGATCGGTATCGGTGATGACCAGAGCCGCGTCGGGAAACTTTTCTACGATCGCGGGCATCGCGGCCACACTTACATGGACGCCTTTCCACGGCAGCATGCGCGCCGGATGCAAAATGACCGGACGGTCGGAAAGGCCGAGCATTGCTCGCAACCCAGAACCGTCGATATTCGGACGGAACATCTCGACGTTCGTGCCGTGAAGAATCGTGTGAAGGTTGCGCACGCCGGGCACGAGCCGCTCGACGTCACGCTGAACGTGCTTTCCGACCGCGATGATGGCATCCCAGCGGGTGGTCTCCAGCAAGTGCTCGCAGATAAACTCCCCCCACATCTCGTGGATGGTCAAAACTGTTGGTAGACCTTCGTTATGGAGCTCGGTCAACGCGAGGGCGTACTCGGGAAGAAAGTGATGAAAATTGTGTGCGTGAACGAGATCGATCCCGTAGTAGTCGATAAAGCCCCGGTAGAAGGCGCGCATCTCGCGCTGTAGCTGCTCCCAGGGAACGTCGGCTTCGACGTTAGCTACTTCTTTTCGTTGACGTACCCATTCGATATCGAGCTCAGGACGACGATGGATCTGGACCCCATTCTGGCGTTGCTCGGCGGGTTGCCCATTCAACGATCCAACGAGCGCATGGACCTCGTGCCCCTGTGCAACTAGATCAGAGCACAAGTCGACGAGATGGGTTTCAACTCCGCCAGTAATGGGGTAGTAGGCATAGTGGGTGACACAAATGTTCATCGCGGAAGGAATCCTCCTGCTAGTGGGCGAAAATGAAGATTTTAATCCCGTTATCGTTTTGTTGCCTCCGGACGTACGAACCGGGCCGGCACAACGTTTTCAACGTTCGGGCATATCTATTTCAACACCTCCTGAATGAGGGCACAGGGGGACAACGCCGTCGAAGCAAAGGAGTCCTACGGCATCACTACGGCACGCATTGCTTGCGTGTTAGTGTGTCAAAGGAGAGGACAGTGAATTAGACACCAACTGAGGATGAACCGAGGAGAAGTCCTCTCTCGCGTGCCTACGAGGTTAGCTGACGGGTTCGGGCTAAGAGTTACCCTATCCTCAATTCGAGGAATTCACCCCAACGATTGGGTCCCCCGCTTCCAATTCGGAATTCGGCCCATTATTCAATTGATCGGTCGCATACTTGCGAACCTTCTTCGAGAGTACTACCAGCCAAAACTTCTGTCAAACAATTTCGGCGTCGCCGAGGTAGAGGCCGTCTCGGCTCGAGCTATATCCTGGCGACGAAACGTGCGACCGACGTACCGCGTGGTACCATGATAAGGGATCACAACTCAGTGTGGAGGAGTGTCAAGGTGGATACTGAAGTCCAGGGTCTGCGAACGTATACCCTTCACGTCGAAGGATCGGTTCTGCCGCTAAAAGATCGCGATTTCATCACAACAATCCTCGCGCGGTCGGCGGACGGCGAATTCGAGAACGCGCTGGTGGAGGTGACACCGGAACAAGCTGAAAAGCTCCACGACTTTCTCCGGGTCCACGAGGTGAAGCCCGCGGCTGACGGGATATATGTCGGACACAGCGGAATCTGGTACGCAGTGAAGCAGGGTGCGATAACAGAATCCGGTCGATGGATGATTCCCGACGAGATACTAAAATCTCAGCTCGTCTCGACTTCGTCGACCGTGCATGCGGAATCTCCCAGCGACGTGGGGGAGAGGGATCCGGTTTGTGGAATGACCCTCAAACCAGGGCAAGAAGTGGCGAACGTGACGTACCAGATGCATACCTACCATTTTTGCTCCCCGGAGTGTCGCGATATCTTCCTTGAAGCACCAGCTCGCTACGTCGATAACGTGG
>CAZBQK010000099.1:0-9842 GCA_964493975.1 uncultured Dehalococcoidales bacterium
CGTGGGCGAAGGCCTGGCGGACCTTCGGATTGTCCCAGGGCTTCTGGGTCACGTCGAAGAAGGTGTAGAAGACCCGGAAGTCCTGCGGGTTGACGTAGACGTGGTAGTCCTTCAGCTTCGAGTCGCCCTGGGCGACCTTGATATCCGGCGCGAAGACCTCAACCGAGTCGACCTCGCCGGCCTGGAACCGCTGGAAGTTGGGGCTACCGGCTTTGACGATATTGCCGACCATGCCCTGAATGTAGGGCTTGACGACCTCATAGCTGTACACCTTATTGGGGCCGAGGACGTTGCGCTTGTCCGGGCTCCATTCGGTGAGGAGGTAGGGACCGCAACTAACGCAGGTAGCTGGGTTGGTGTTAAAGACACCTGACCCAAACTTGTTGAGGGCTTTTCCGTTCATCGCCCAGGAGTAAAGGATCTGGGCTGGCAGATAGGGCACCGGCTGTTCGGTCGATACGATTAAGGTATATGGATCCGCGCCTTGAGTGACGCCAATTTGGCTGGTGGGAACCTTTCCCTTGGTCGCATCGGTGTAATTCTTGATCACACCGCTCCAGTACCAGCTGAAGTCCCAGGCGTGCTTTGGATCGGCGCTATAGCGAAAGTTCTCGACGTAGTCGCTGGCCGTTAACTCGGTGCCGTCGCTCCACATAATCCCCTTGCGGAGATGGAACGTCCAGCTCAAGCCGTCCGCCGCCACCTCGAAGGCCTGCGCGACCCCCGGGAAGATGTTGAAGTCTTTATCGATGTGAGTGAGCTGCAACCCGAAGTAGTCCGGAAGCGGCGCGCGATCGTAGACGGTTTCGTGGTGGTCCATGAACTTGCCGCCGCCAGCAGCGCTGACCAGGACTTGTCGAGGGGCCGGTGCCGCGTCGGCGGGTAATGCCTTACCCCAGAGAGTCTTCATGTTGTCGGCAGCTGCTGCCGCCGCTTGAGTCGCGGTCGGTTGCGGTGCGGCGGCCGGTGCCGTCGTCGCCGTCGGGACGGCGGTGGCGATTTGAACTGGCACAACGGTCGGCGCGGGCGTCGAGGTCGCCGGGGCGGCTGCTGGCGCTGCCGCGGCCGGAGCCGAGGTCGGGGATGCCGGCGCGCCGCCGCCGCACGCGGCGACGAGCGCGACCGTTCCAACGCCGCTTGCTACCAGGAAGGTACGACGGGTCAAATTGGTTCGGCTGTTCAAGGTATCCACCGGGTAACCACTCTCCTTCTGCGTTCGCCTCGTGGTGATCACGCGTCACTCACCCGTCCGACTTGTAGAATGACTCACAGGTCGAACATAATGCGGCGCATCCTAGCACGCAAGGACTACGTCGTCAACTAGGATCGAACACGGAATCGTGGACCCACCTCGCTACGTCGTTTTCGACCCTTTCCATTCCTGGAAGTCAGCCTCGATCTCGGCCGACCAGGCTCGGTCGATCTCGCCGGGGGTGTAGCGTCCCTCGCGGAGGCGCTGGTGCCCGAATCGATCGCGGACGCGAATATCTTCGGATTTTTCGACGACATCTTTGGCCAGGTGAGGCGGAATGAAGATGATTCCGGAGGGCGTGCCGAGAACGATGTCGCCGGGCAGCACCGTGACCTCGGCGATTCGGATCGGCAAATTAATACTGAGGATCGTGCAGTCAAGGATCGCCGAGGGGTGGACGCCCCGGCAATAGAAATTGACGTCCGGCAGTGTCGCGATACCCTGGTAGTCCCGGATGCCGCCGTCGATGACCGCGCCGGCCTTCGTGCGGCGCTGAACCGACGTGCCCAGGTTGTCGCCGACGAAGGTGCCATTCGCAATCTTGCCAAAGATGTCGACCACCATCACGTCGCCTACTTCCAGGGTGTCGATCACCCAGGAGTTCTGGCCGCCGATTCGCCCTTCGGCGCGTCCGGTCGATTCGACCACCTCCTGGAGGTCCGGGCGCCTCGGAACGAATTGGGTCGTCACCGCGCGCCCAACGAGAATCCGGTCCGGGTGAGTGACGAACCAGTTTCCAGCAAACTGCTGGGTGAACCCGTGCGAGCGCAATACCCCCCACGCCTCTTCGGTCGTGACCAATTTCATGCGGTCGAGGAGGTCATCCGACACCCTCGGCCGTCCGTCCTTAAAACGTTCTCCAGAATAGGCGCGAGTAAGCTCGGCGATTGTCTCGGGTGGGCAGGCCAATTTCACGGCGTCTTCCTCCAGGCGCAAAATGCTACGTAGCTCGAAAGCTTGCCGACGCGGCGGCCCCAGTATACAAGACGTCCGTCGCGGAAAGGACCGCGTCACGAGCTCTGGGCACTCCGTTACTTTCGGGGTATTGATCGCTGACGGCGATTCCGCGATACTGTTGACGCTGTGTCTTCTTCAACAGCGACGAATACCCGCGCTCGCCGCGATGGCGGGCAGCCTTCAGTGACGCGAGTTACCTCATGTCAAATCCAAATGCCCCCGTCGTCGGTTTCGATCAACCCGACCGGAACGGAGCCAGTAGACGCGGCTCGCGGGTTCTCGGCGTGCCAGCACGTCCGGCTGGACTGGTTCTGGCCGTCGCGCTTGTGATCGTGGTTGCATTCGTGGCCGTCGGTCTTCCCCGGATTCTCGCGGCGAATTCGGGATCGGGACCGCTAGCGGTGCAGGATGCCTCTCCCTGTGCCGATCCAGCTGAGTGCGCCGTTAGCGTTCGTTTCTCCGGTCAGGTCAACCACCTGGTGGTAGCGGACTCCCTCCGGGTCGATCCACCCACGACGGTTGTTGTCGGGTGGAAGGGCGATGTTCTATTAGTTCGTCCTGCGCCACTTCTAACGTCCACCACTTACACTCTGAGTGTCGGTCCGTTTGGTCCTCCATCGTCGGGAGGTCGGGCGACGGGAGTGCCCTACGTCATCCATTTTGTCGAGCCCGACTCGGCGAGCGCGGTCACTTTGGTTCGATCCGTCGAGGCGACGGCCGTCATCCAGCCGACAGTAACGCCGGCCAACACCGCGACCGTGGTGCTGACGCCGACCCCCGCGCCTCCTTTGTCGCCGACCGTTGCCGGGTCATATCCCCTCGTGGGAACGGACGTCACGGTGGCGCCAACCCGGTCCGCGTCGGCAGCCTGCCAGATCGGGCCGGTGCGTGGGTTTGCGCTTCTTTTCCAGGATCAACCGTCCGTTGCCACGCAGCTCGGGTGCGCCAAGACGCCAGAAAGTCCGGCGACCGCGATCGTTCAGAAGTTCGATCACGGTCAGCTCATCCGCCGGGTCGACCAAGCCGAGGTGTTGACGCTAACGAGCGACGGGAAATGGGTGAAGTATCCTCTGAGTCCAGCTGACGTCGCGAGTAGCAGCACCAGTCAAACGGGAAGCGCGTTCGCGAGCTTCCTCAAAGGACAACCAACCGTCCAAACCGCTCTCGGAGCACCGACTGGATCCGAACGGTCGCTCAACGCCGCGGTTCAGGATTTCGATCAAGGGACTCTCCTGTGGACCGCCGATCAGGTTATCTACGCGCTGTACGCCAACGGAGCCTGGGAGCAGCATACTGATCTGTTCCGGGATCCAACGGCCACTCCTGGTGCCAATACCACGGCCCCGACGACCACGCCAGCAGCGCCGGTGACGAGCGCGTCAGCCTGCGCGACCCAGCCAGTCCGGGGATTTGCCCTCATCTATCGGCAAAACGCGGGAGTGGCCAGTCGACTTGGTTGCGCGCAGTCCGCCGAAACCGCTTCCGACGTCGGCCGACAGGCCTTTGACAATGGAACGATGCTTCGTCCTGCGGGCGCGGGCAACATCTTAGTCTTGAAGCGCGACGGCTCCTGGTTGACGGTTCCCGACGCCTGGCAGGAAGGGCAGGCGCTATCGGACGTCGGCCCCCCCCCTTCAGGACACGTTAGCCCAACCGGCGCAATTGGCGCCGCGTGGCGAAAGCTGGGCGGTCCCAAGTCCCCACTTGGCTGGCCAACCGCGACCGGCGCCAACCTTTCTGGCGCTTTGGAGACATTTGCCGGCGGCCGAATGATCTGGACCGGGGATCGGTTGATTTACGCTCTCTTTGGGGACGGGACCTACCAGAGCTTCCCCGATACGTTCGTCGACGCCACCCCGACCCCAACCGGTTCGGGAGGCTGAGGAGCACCAGGCTGATACCGCCAAATGGCTGGCTCGGCGGTCGATTTCTTCCCGTCCATTGGCCGATTGACGCCCGGAATAGCTCCATATAATTAGGATCGAAGTGAATCTATTTGCGCGGGAACCTGAATGCAGCGACCCAACCGCCAGCCTAACACCTTCTTCCTCGTAGCAATCGCTCTTGTCGCCTGCGCAACGATCAACGCCGCGTTCGTGCCCAGTCGAGACTTCGCCGTCCTCTACACTATTCCGGTTCTCGTCGCGAGCTTGATCGCCCCGCCCTTCGTCGTCGTTTTGACCGCCATGGTCGGTTTTGGGATCGACGTCGTCGACCTGGTTCGCGGGCAAGATGAGATGGGCGCGTGGCTGATTGGCTTGACGACATTTCTTATCGTCGGGGGCGCGTGCGCGCTCGTGTCCGCTCAACGTCAGGAGATCGATCGGCGCGCCCGCGATGCCGAGCGACTTGCCGAGAACCTGCGAGCGGTCACCGATCAATTGCGCGCGATTATCCAGGCCACGCCCCTTGCGATTGTCGCCCTCGATCCGAGCGAACGGGTCACTCTCTGGAATCCCGGAGCCGAGCGCATTTTGGGTTGGAGCGAGAGCGAGGTCGTTGGGGCTTCGATTCCTCCCAGTCTCCGTCCTCTTGCAGCGAAGCTGCTGAGCCGGAACGGAGGGCGGAGTACCGACAATGCCGAGGCGTCGGATGACTTCTGCATCGAGCGTCGCGACGGGGCGGCGGTTGACGTTAGAGCGCACGCGGCGCCATTGCGCTTGTCGCCGGGTGGAGAAAGCGGCCTCGTCATCGTGCTGGCAGACACGTCCGATCAGAAACGGGCGGAGCGGGCACTGCGCCAGGCGGCTGAGTCCGAGACAGCGCAGCGGGTCGCGCATGCTCGATTGGAAGGAGTTCGTCTTGCCGCTCGTTCGACCGCGCACCTCGTCAACAACCAGCTGGCCGAGACGGTTGGATATTTGGACCTTCTTCGGCAACGTCGGCGCCTACCCGTCGACGTCGCGGCCACGATCGACCGATCGCTTTTGAGCATCGAAGCGGCAACGCATCAGATTACCCGCCTGCAGCAGGTTGTGCGGGTGGAAACGTGGGAGACGCCAGTCGGTCCGGCCCTGGATCTGGATCGCTCGGCGGCGCTCGACGATCGGAAAGCGTCGTAAGGAAAAAAAGGGGCCGTCGAAGTGGCTGGAACCTCGACGGCCAATGGAATAAGTGGTCGTCAAGGTGGCTGGAACCTCGACGACCTGGGGGAATAATGGGGGGAGTGCACACTGGCTCGGGACGTCGTCGGTCGTCTGCGACCTCGGTCGTCCGTCGCATCAAATGCGCAGTGCAAGCCTATCCTGTCCTCTGAGAATGCCGAATGAACGGACCAGGGGATCGCGTGAACGAATCATGACATTCCGTCGGTGGGCCGCTTGGACAACCTCATAGGTTTGCGCTATCCTTTGAGAGTCTCTTACTATCCCGTTATTACCAACTAGAGGAAAGCGCCACATGAGCGGGAAAAATCAACCGAACCCCTTTGGCACGCGAAGCCCGCTGTCAGTCGGGTCCGGATCCGTGATGTATTATCGCCTGGCGACTTTAGCGACAGCCGCGAACCTGGATGTGAGCCGTCTGCCGATGACGGTCAAGATCATTCTCGAGAACCTTTTGCGACACTGTGATGGCCAGGTCGCGTCTCAGGATGACGTTCTGGCTCTGGCGCGATGGAATGGAACGGTCGACAATCCCCAGCCATTACCCTACTGGCCGGCTCGGGTGCTCTTACAGGACCTCACCGGGGTTCCGGCGGTGGTCGATCTGGCGGCGATGCGCGCGGCGGCCGCCCGCCTCGGCGGCAATCCTCAGAAAGTGAATCCGCTCATCCCCGCCGATCTGGTCATCGACCACTCGGTTCAAATCGACCGATTCGGGTCGACCCTGGCCTTTGGTTACAACGTCGAACAAGAGTACGTCCGAAATAAAGAACGGTACGGATTACTGCGCTGGGCCCAGCAGGCTTTCGACAACTTTCTGCTCGTTCCCCCAGATACCGGGATCGTTCATCAGGTTAATCTCGAGTATCTTGCGAAGGTCGTGCAGAGCCGTTCGGATGGCAATGGGATCGTCGCCTATCCGGACACGCTCGTCGGCACGGACTCGCACACGACGATGGTGAATGGCCTCGGCGTGCTGGGCTGGGGCGTGGGCGGCATCGAAGCCGAAGCGGCGCTGCTGGGTCAGCCACTGGAGCTCACGACTCCCATCGTGGTCGGGTTCCGATTCGTTGGAGCGCTTCGCGAGGGAGCGACCGCCACCGACCTGGTTTTGACCGTGACCGAGATTCTCCGGAAGAAGGGCGTGGTCAACAAGTTCGTCGAGTTCTATGGTCCCGGCCTCAGTCAGCTCACTCTGGCGGACCGGGCGACGCTTGGTAACATGGCGCCGGAGTACGGCGCGACCGCTGGTCTGTTCCCAATCGACGACGAGACGTTACGGTATCTTCGCTTGACTGGCCGTGACGATTCGTTGATCGACCTTGTCGAGCGCTATACGAAAGAGCAGGGCCTCTTCCGAACCGACAGCGGGCCGGAGCCGCTGTTTAGCGAGTACGCCGAGCTGGACCTCGCGACGGTCGAGCCGAGTCTGGCTGGACCGCGTCGGCCGCAGGACCGCGTAGCGCTGTCCGGAGTGCCAGGAAGTTTTCGGAAGGCCTTTTCCGGCCCGGCCGAGCCGAACGGTGCTCCGGCCGCGGATCGCGCTCCAGTGATGGTGAGGCTGGGGTCGGAAGACGTATCTCTTGGCGACGGCTCGGTTGCCATCGCCGCGATTACCAGCTGTACCAATACCTCCAATCCAGCGGTGATGGTGGGGGCAGGGCTTGTCGCGAAGCGAGCGGTCGAGCGCGGGTTGAAGGTCAGCCCGGCTGTGAAGACGAGCCTGGCTCCGGGTTCGCGGGTCGTCACCGATTATCTCGAACGGGCCGGCCTGATGCCCTACCTCGAAGCCCTGGGGTTCCACCTCGCGGGCTACGGCTGCACGACCTGTATCGGTAACAGCGGACCACTTCTCGAGCCGATCGATCAGGCGATTCAGGAAAACAACCTCGTCGTGGCGGCGGTGCTCAGCGGCAACCGCAACTTCGAGGGGCGGATTCATCCGCGCGTTCGCGCCTCGTACCTTGCGTCGCCGCCCCTGGTCGTCGCGTACGCTCTTGCTGGATCCGTGACGACCGATATGAACGTCGACCCGCTTGGGCACGATCCAAACGGCGAGCCGGTCTTCCTTCGAGACATCTGGCCGACGACTGATGAAATTCGGTCGACAATCGTCGCCTCGCTCGGGCCAGATCAATTCAAGAAACAATACGCCCACGTTTTCGAGGGCGACAAGAGGTGGGAGTCGCTACCAATTCCTAAAGGCGCGCTCTACCAATGGGAAGGACCCTCGACCTACGTCCAGGAGCCGTCGTTCTTCAAGAGCCTGACGATGACGCCGCCACCGGTGTCTGACATCGTTGGCGCCCGAGTGCTGGCCTGGTTAGGTGATTCGGTCACCACCGACCATATTTCGCCGGCTGGCTCCATTCCCAAAGATAGCCCGGCCGGGCAGTACCTGATCGAACGCGGCGTTCAACCCCGCGACTTCAACACCTACGGTTCTCGACGGGGAAATCATGAGGTAATGGTCCGAGGTACCTTCGGGAACATTCGTTTGCGGAACGCGCTCACGCCCGATCGAGAAGGCGATTGGACGATGCATTTCCCAACCGGTGATGTCGTGAGGATCTTCGACGCTTCCGTTCGTTACGCGGAGTCGAAGACGCCTTGCATCGTCATTGCCGGAAAGGAGTACGGGTCGGGTAGCTCACGGGACTGGGCCGCGAAGGGCCCTCTTCTCCTCGGCGTCCGAGCCGTCATCGCCGAAACCTACGAGCGGATTCATCGAAGCAACCTCATCGGCATGGGAATCGTGCCCCTGCAGTTTCTGCCCGGTGAAGGACCCTCCTCCGTCGGCCTGGATGGAACCGAGGAGTACGACATCATCGGCATCTCGGATCGGCTCGAGCCAAAGCAGGTTTTCACCATCCGGGCAAGACGTCAGGATGGCTCCCTGGTCGAGTTCCAGGCGTTGTCTCGACTCGACACCCCGCTGGAGATCGAGTACTACCGTCAGGGCGGGATTCTGCCGACGGTCCTTCGCGAGCTCGTCGCCTCCACCTCACCAGTGCTCGCCTGAAAAGGCAACCCAGGCAGACCAACCGGTCTGCCTGGGTTGCGGGTGAGTCAATCACCCAATCCGTTCCGTGCCGGATGGCAGTGTCAACGAACTTGAGGTAACCACTCTTACCGTGCCGTTGCCGCGCGGGGCTTGTCCCCCGCCGTCACTCGTGCCGGCCGGAGACGTATCCGTGAAACAACGGGATACGGGCGGGGACAAGCCTCCGCGCTATTGACGTGCAACTGAGTCGGCGACGATGTCGGAACCTATACCGATCTGACGTCGTCCCCCCTGCACGGACCGGACCACTCGATTTCTTCATTCGGGTGGGACCGATTCTTAAACCCAAAACGTCGCCAATTCGTCGTCGCGTCACGTATGTATAATTGCCGTGCCATACGATATACCGATTTCTGCCCGCTAAGGAGTGACGAATGGCACGACCCGTGACTCTTTTTACCGGCCAATGGGCCGATCTTCCACTCGAGACACTCGCGGCAAAAGCTAAAGCCTGGGGATACGATGGCCTCGAGCTGGCCTCATGGGGCGATCACCTCGACGTTATTCGCGCCGCCGAGGATCAAGGTTACGCCGAGGGCCAGCGGACCCTCCTCCGTCGCAACGGACTTGATCTGTACGCCTTCAGCATCCACCTGGCCGGTCAGCTGATTTGCGACGAACCCCTCGACGAGCGCCACAAAGCGTTTGTTCCGCCGGAGCATCAGGCGAGTCCAGAGGCGATGCGCGCCTGGGCAACCCGCTACTGTATGGCGGCGCCACGAGCGGCGAAGAACCTGGGCGTCAACACGGTGACCGGCTTCACTGGATCCTCGATTTGGCACCTCTGGTTTCCATTCCCCCCGCAGTCGGCGGCTCTGATCGATCAGGGCTACAGCCACTTCGCCGACCGATGGAATCCCATCCTCGACGAGTTTGAGCATCACGGGGTGCGCTTCGCGCTCGAGGTCCATCCAACTGAGATTGCCTACGACGTCTACACGACCGAGCGGGCTCTGGACGCGATCGGCCGGCGGCCTGAATTCGGGATCAATTTCGATCCAAGTCACCTGATCTGGCAAGGTATCGATCCGGCTAAGTTCGTCTACCGGTTTTCCGACCGGATCTATCACGTCCACGTGAAGGACTCCAAGGTCTTAGTCGACGGCGAGAGTGGCATCTTGTCGTCGCATCTGAACTTTGGCGATCGGCGACGGGGGTGGGATTTCGTGTCGCCTGGCCACGGCGACGTGAAATTCGAGCCGATCGTTCGAGCGTTGAACCGAATCGGCTACCAGGGCCCCCTCTCGGTCGAATGGGAAGACAGTGGCATGGACCGCGAGCACGGCGCGAAGGAGGCGTTGGGCTTTGTCCGCTCGATTGACTTTGCCCCATCCGCCGTCGCCTTCGACGCGGCATTTCAGAGATAACGTGGGGACCGGAGTCACCACAGAGACACAGAGACGCAGAGGGACGGGGGAGAGACGAAGAAGTGGTTGAAATTGGGGTTGTGGTTCGATCAGCCTCT
>CAZBQK010000100.1:0-9826 GCA_964493975.1 uncultured Dehalococcoidales bacterium
GTTAAGCTTGACGATCAAGGCCTTGCGCTTGTCCGGATCGGTCTCTTTGTTGTACTGGTCAAACGTGGCGTCGAAGTCGGGAGAGTTCCAGCGTTCGTAGTTGTTCCCCCGCCACTCGTTTGACTTCTGGGTGATCTGCTTACTGACCCAACCACCAAGATAGTTGGTGGGGTCCGGCTGGTCGGAGCCGTTGGTAAACATTTCGACGTCGGCGTAAAAGTGGCCGGCCGTGTCGGGATTGCCTGGATCGGAGCTGAAGAAGACTTTAGCGTCGATCGACTTCAATTCAACGGTGATTCCGAGTTTTTCCCACGATTGCTTGATGATATCTTGAGTCTTCTGACGAACCGGGTTGACCGTTGTCTGGTACTTAATGGCCATCTTCACGCCGTCTTTTGCCCGGATACCGTCGCTGCCCTTCACCCAACCAGCCGAGTCAAGCAGCTTCCCCGCCGCGTCGAGGTCGAACTTGGCCGTGTCCAATTTGGCCGTATTTGGAGACACGTAGGCCGGCGGCGCGGTTACGATATTCGTCGTCGCGTCTCCGGTGAGGCCGGCCCCGTACAATTGCCCCGCGATGGTCGCGCGATCGCACGCCATGGCCAGGGCCTGGCGAACTTTAAGGTCCGAGAGAAACGGGTGTTTGGTTGTTGGCTCGGCCTTCGCACCGCCCACGTCCTTGTTCGGGTCGGCCCGATTGAGGAGAAGCCTTTCAACTTGCGGGCTCACCGCGGTCACTAGCTCGCCTTTTCCTCCCTGCATGAGCTGGCGGAGGACGGTGGCCTCGACCTGCATGTTCCAGGCGTAATCGACGTCGCCGGTCTGAAAAACGGCGCGGGCCGCGGAGGTGGCGTCACCGCCGCCCTTTAGCTGAACGTCCTTAAAGGCTGGCTTTCCCTTGACGTGGTAGTCCGGATTTGCATCGGCGGTCAGCACGTCGCCCGGCTTGAAATCTCGGACCTTGTACGGCCCGGTCCCAATCGGCTTCAGGTTTCCCGGTGCATCCTTCGCCTTGTCGCCAAGGTAGTCCTTGAACTGAGCCTTCTGAATTATCATCGATTGGGTGCCGACGCCGAACTGGTAAAAGTTCGGGTTCGGGTCTTTGTACGAGACGACGACAGTATTTGGATCCTTGGCTTCAACCTTGTCGACTCCGTCCGCCGCGGCAGACGTGGTTGCCGCGGTCGCCTTGTCCGCCATGTACTGGTAGGTGAAGACTACGTCGTCCGCTGTGAACGGGCTCCCGTCGTGCCACTTTACACCTTGCTTCAGCTTCCAGGTGACGGTCTTCAGATCTGCCGAGACGCCGCTGTTCTGGACGGTAGGAATTTCGGCGGCCAGGCGTGCTACCGGTAGTCCATCGGGCCCCATGGCGGCAAGTGGCTCGAGGATCAGGTGGGCGGCGTCATTATCCTTCGTGCCTTGAGCGAGGTGAGGATTGATGATGGTAGGCGCTTGCCACCAGAGAAGCTTCAGGGTTGTCGCCGGACTCCCACTCGCCCCCGCGGCGGGGGCCGGGGTGTTTGTTGGCTGTGGCGCCGTCGTCGGGGCCGCGGCAGCCGCGGCGGTTGTCGCGGTAGGTGCGGTTGATGGAGCGGCCGGAGCAGCTGCCGCCGGAGCTGCGGTGGGCGACGCCGGGGCGCTGCCGGTACAGGCGGCTAACAGCGGAACCGCCGCGGCCAGCGCGCTGACTCCAAGAAAGTCGCGACGTGACAGCCGAGAACACTTCATTCTTCCCGTTCCCTTCGCGCGTCGGGCCATAGAATCTGCCCGATTGTGTGCCAGACATTGTACTGACGGTCAAACAGGGTGTCAAGTCACCAGTACCGTCTCAGATCGTTGTCAAGTATGCTTGTCGGCATGCTCATGTAAACACGGTGACGACCCGGGTTTAACGTGCGGCGCGTCCAAGCGATGAGCGCGTTTTTTTACGAGACGACGGTTAGGTCAAAGTTCGGGCGTGGCGGTTCGGATTGACGAGGTAAGGCTCGCACTCCCATAATCGGTCTAACAGGATCCCACGCCCGGAGGAGTCATGCACGTCCCGCTCTCGGATCGCACTCTACTCATGATTCCCGGACCAACTTCGGTGGGCCCGGATGTTCTCGCGGCCAGCTCCCGACCGGTCCTATCCCACTCCGATCCCTACTTTGTCGCGTCGGCGGGTCGGTGTCTGAATGGGCTTCGGACACTATTCGGCGCTCCGAATGCTCAACCGATCGTCGTCGCAGGTTCCGGAACGCTGGCGATGGAGATTGGCATCGTCAACCTGGTTGAGCCCGGCGAACGGGTCTTGATCCTGGAAACGGGCGTATTCGCCCGTCGCTTCGCGGCGATTCTCGAACGAAATGGCGTGGAGTATCGAATCGAAGCGGCGCCGCTTGGCCAGCCGATCGACCCAGATCGAGTTCGCCGGGCGCTGGAGGAGTTCCGACCAAAGGTGATGACGATCACGCACGTCGATACGTCGACCGGTGTTCGAGTCGACGTCCCGACGCTGGCGCGGATCGGTCGAGAGCACGATGTCCTGGTCGTCGTCGACGCGGTTTGCTCGATCGGCGGCGAGGAGTTCCAGGGCGACGCATGGGGTGTGGACGTGTCTCTCACGGCGTCGCAAAAGGCAATCGGGGGACCGCCGGGCTTGGCGATCGTCACGGTTGGCGAACGGGCGCTGGCCGTCCGACGGGCGCGCCGGACTCCGTTCTCGGGCTTTTTTACCGACGTCCTGAATTGGCTTCCGGTGATGGAAAGTTACGAAGGCGGTAACTCAGCCTACTTCGGAACGCCAGCGGTTACGATGATCGCGGCTCTCGAAGTCGCAATCGAGAACGCGTTGGCCGAGGGCATGGAGCCGCGTGTTGAGCGGCACCGCCGGAACGCCAGCGCTTTCAAGGCGGGTATCGCGGCGGTTGGACTGAAGGATGTCGCGGTGGAGGGTTGCAGTGCCAATACCCTAACCGCTGCCCGCGTGCCGGGAGGACTGGCCAACGCCCTCATCGACGCGGTTCACGACGAGGGAATCACCATATCCCGGGCGATCCATCCAGATTTGCAAGGATCGACGTTTCGGGTTGGTCACATGGGCTCGTGCTCGGCAATCGAGGTGATCTCGACCCTCGCCGCGATCGAGCGAGGAATGTATCGGCTCGGGCTCGACGTCAATCTTGGCGCTGGCCTCGCCGCCGCGCAACAGGCACTCGCGACAAAGCCGGCGCCGGTTCCAGTTGGCGTGTAAGAAGAATGTTCACCGCAGAGACGCAGAGAACGCAGAGTGCGACGGAGAGAGTTCAGGCTAATCGGTATTGGGTTACGAGTCGGATTCAGGTCAGTGCCCCAGACTCAAAGGCTCTTCGTACTCTCTCTGCGTTCTCTGCGTCTCTGCGGTGAAAAATGTGAGGGTTTCTAATGGGAGCAGCCGTTCTCGACGTCGAGCTGGCGAAGTCCGCTGCCATCGCGTACGTCGATGGCCACGCGGAGTTGTTTCGGGACACGAACCGCGCGATCTGGTCGTACGCTGAGCCAAGTCTCGAGGAGTTCCAATCCGCCGAGCTACTTGCCTCGCTCCTGGAAAGGAATGGCTTCGTCGTCGAGCGCGGGGTAGGGGGAATGCCGACCGCCTTCGTTGCCACCTGGGGCAGCGGTTCGCCCCTCATCGGCGTGATGGCCGAATACGATGCCTTACCGGGGTTGTCGCAGGCCCGGTCCGCCGAGCGCGAAGCGCTCGTGTCGGGTGGCTACGGGCACGGCTGTGGCCATTCCGTCTTTGGAACGGCGTCCGTCTTCGCGGCCATCGCGACGAAGGAGGCTGCCGAACGCTCGGGTGTTACCGGCCGCATCCGCTGCTTCGGATGTCCCGCCGAGGAGATCCTCGTCGGTAAGGTCTTCATGGTGCGCGAAGGAGTGTTCGAAGGTAGCGATGCGGTCCTGGCCTGGCATCCAGGCGACACAACCGCGGCCGACTTCATCTCGACCAAGGCCATGGTGTCGGTTCGCTTCACCTTCCACGGTCGGGCGTCCCACGCCGCCGTCGACCCTTTCCGCGGTCGCAGCGCGCTTGACGCGGTCGAGCTGATGAACGTCGGCGCGAACTACATGCGCGAGCACATCAAAGAAGACGCGCGGATTCATTACGTCATCACGGATGGTGGCGTCCAACCAAACGTCGTTCCCCCCCGCGCGAGCGTCTGGTATTACGTCCGGGCCGACGCCCACCGAGACGTCGAAGCCTATTTGGCCTGGATAACCAAAATCGCCGAAGGCGCCGCCCTGATGACCCAAACGACGTTTGAACGAAAGATCGATACGGACGGTCACGAGCAGATTCCCAGTGAGGTGTTGGCCGGTGCGATCGATCGCAATCTTCGAAGAGTCGGTCCGCCGGCCTTTGACGACGACGACCGCGCCTTTGCCGCCCGGATTCGCGAGTCGATCTCGGACGCGGACCCGGGATCGCCGCTCAGCGACGACATCGAACCACTCACGACCGTGCCTCGCCTCGTTCCTGGATCGAGCGACGTCGGCGACGTCAGCTGGTTTGTCCCGGTGGGCCATCTCCACGCGGCGACGCAGGCGCGCGGCGCTCCCGGACATAGTTGGCAAATAACTGCCTGCACCGGTGGACCGATTGGTGAGAAGGGTGGCGCGGTCGCGGCGAAAGCGCTTGCTTGCACGATGCTGGACCTGCTCACCGACTCTCAGCTTCGCGATGCTGCTCGAGCCGATTGGCAGCAGCGCCGGGGCACCGACCCGTACGTCACGACGATTCCGCGAGATCAGCCGCCGCCACTACCGAAGCGGGGCTAGGAGGTGATCGTATGGCAATGGTACCAGCCACTCCGGTTTTACCACCCGCCAGTCCTTCGGAGCTGGGACTCGACGCGAGCCGGTTCGAGGACCTGTACCTCACGATCGAACGGCACATTGCCGACGGACGCTATCCGGGCGCCCAGATTGCGATAGCCCGCCACGGCCGCCTCGCCGCGGTGCGCTCGTTTGGAGACGCGCGGATCGAGCCGTCGCCGGTCGGGGCGACCGACGACACCTTGTGGCTGCTGTTCTCGCAGACGAAGGTGGTCTTGACGTCGCTCGTCTGGCAGCTGGTCGATCGCGGCGCACTGAGCTTCGCCGATCGCGTTGCCGATCACATTCCTGAGTTTGCTCGAGCCGGCAAGGGTGAGATCACGATCTTTCAGCTGCTCACCCATCAGGCCGGGTTCCCGAACGCGGTGGTCCCATCGTCGGTCTGGAACGACCACGAGCTGCTCCGAGATACCGTTTCCCGATTCGAGCTGGAATGGGCACCCGGGTCGCGGGTCCAATACCATGGCGCGACGGCTCACTGGACCGCCGCCGTTTTGATCGAAGCTCTAACCGGACACGACTATCGAGAGGTGCTCCGCCGCGATCTTCTTGACCCGCTCGGCTTGTCGGACATCGTCCTCGGCGTCCCCCCGGAGCTGCAGTCTCGCTGTGCCGACATGCATCGTCTCGACGAACGTGGCGGCCTCGTTCCACTTGCCGAAAATAACACGGCGGCGTACCGCGCGGCTGGAATACCAGGCGGTGGTGGCTACGCGACCGCCGCGGCATTGACGGCTTTTTATCAGATGCTTCTTCAGGGCGGCGTCCTGAATGGAGTACGCGTGGTCAGTCGTCGGGTCGTCGAGTATGCCACGACCAACCATACCGACGAACGGGTCGACGAATATAACAAGATGCCGATGCACCGAGGAATTGGACCGCACGTTCGCGGACGTACCCCAACGATTCGTGGCCTCGGAACGATCGCCGCGCCGTCAACCTTTGGTCACGGAGGCGTCGGTAGCTCCTATTCCTGGGGCGATCCTGATTCGGGGGTTTCCTTCACCTATCTGTCGAATTGTCGGCTCGACGATCCCTGGCACGGTCAACGCCTCGACTATTTGAGCAACATCGTTCACGCCTCGATCCTGGATGACTGATCGGCCGAAAGGATTGGCTCGACGGCGAAGCCGAGCGATCGCAGAATGGCGATGATCTCGTCTCGATGTTCGGGTCCGCGGGTCTCGACGTGCAGCAGAACTTCAGTCACGTCGATAGGAAGGCCCCAGGTCTCACGTCGATGCTCGATGTCAAGCACATTCGCCCGCTTCTCGACTAACGGTGTCAGCAGGCGCACCAATTCTCCGGGCCGATCCGGTAATGTCACCCGGAGCAGCAGGGAGCGTCCGGAATGAACCAGACCATAGTCGATCAAGTGTCGCAGCAGATTCGGGTCGACGTTGCCGCCGGACAGGATCGCGACGACCGGCTTCCCCGGGGGTAGCGTCGCGGCTCCCGCCAGTAGCGCCGCGACCCCCACGGCGCCAGCCGGTTCGACGACGAGCTTGGAGTTCTCGAGTAGATAAACGACAGCTCGGTAGATCTCTTCTTCGTGGACGGTTGACATCTGATCGACGAGTCGGCGGATGAGCTCAAACGGACGCTCGCCCGGGCGCGAGACCTTGATCCCGTCGGCAACCGTATCGGCTGGCCGAGTAACCGCCTGGCCGGCTTGAAAAGACGTCACCGCGGCCGAGGCGCCGGCTGCCTGGATTCCGATAACCCGGACGTCCGGTCGTTGCGATTTGGCGGCGAGCGCTGTTCCGGCGATGAGACCTCCGCCGCCTACCGGAACGAGAATCGCGCCGACCTCTGGCAGTTGCTCGAGAATCTCGAGGGCAATGGTTCCCTGGCCGGCGATCACCTGCCAATCGTCAAACGGGTGGATGAACGTCACGTTTTCGGATTGCGCAATGTCGATCGCCCGTCGGTACGCCGCCTCGTAGTTGCCCCCAAACAGGATCGTCCGCGCTCCACTTTCTTGGATCGCGTTAACCTTCGTGATCGTGGCATTCTCCGGGAGCACGATTGTCACCGGGACCCGAAGTAATTTCGAAGCGAGTGCGACCCCTTGTCCGTGATTTCCGGCCGAAGCTGCGATGACCCCCCGGGCTCGTTCTTCCCCGGATAACGCCACGATCCGGTTATAGGCGCCTCGGATCTTATACGATCCGGTTCGCTGGAGATTTTCGGCTTTTAGGAAAACGCGGCGGCCGGTCACGTTGCTCAAGGCGTCGGATTCGAGGAGAGGGGTTCGAAGGGCAACCCCCTCAAGACCCGTTCGGGCCCTCTCGATATCGGCCAAAGTTGGAGAGTGCTCGGTTTCCACCCTTGCTACCTCGGGAGCGCGTTGCTTAGTGACAAAGGGATCCGTGAAAAGGCCACGAGCGGCGTTATACCTAGATTGAGGGCCCCCAGGAGTCGAAGCTTCAGCTGGTCAAGCGCGCCAAACCAGCTAAAGCTTTGACTCCCGGGATCGTCTGTCGCCTTACTTGGCCTCTAGCTTCTCGCGCCCACTTCTGTTCGGGACGAGTCTACTCATCGATCAGCGATTCTGGCAACCGAACGAGCAAATAAGTTGGCTCGCGAGCCTCGGAGCTGCACCATCAACACTCGGGTCGCGGAAGGAACGAAGCGCCAGACATGCCAGCCGAGAGGAGCGAGTAGGAGCGCGCTCGACCACAGATGGGCGTCGCGCAACAGGTGCTGCGAAACGGGAAGGAAGACGTTTGGCCGGAGAGTTAGCGCCAAGCCGGTTACGTAGCTCGTCGGCGCGAGGATGAGAAGAATCCAGGCCAGCCCTTTTTCAGCGGTCTGGCGTGGCAATGAGAAGCGCCGCGGCCACCAGCCGGTCAGGGTTGGCCACGATGCTAACGCTTTCGCGACGATGAAGACCGCGGTCAAATAGCCAATCCAGACGTGAACGTCGGTCTGGAATGTCACGTCCTGAAGGAAAATCAGGTTCATCGAGGCAAGCACGTCGAAAACGCGAGCGGCGATCGCCGACCCTTTCGGGGTCAGAGAGTGGGCGAAAAGAAAAAGAACGCCGCCGGTGACAGTTTCGACCGCAAGAACCGGCAGCAGGAACAATCCGAGGTCCGCGACCAGCCGGACCTGCCGCTTCACCCTGGTACGCGATCCGGGTGGCCTGCGATCCAATGAAACGGAATGCGGTGTCTCCACGTGATCAGTGTAGCACTGGCTCGTGAAGGGCTCGTCTATTAGACGGCAGAGGAGGTTCGTCGGGCGGCTCGGTTAAGGTTAGACCGGCAGAGCGCGAGGCCAATGCCGAGATTCGCGCCGTTCCCCAACGACGACATAGCCAAGGGATGCGGCTTCGCGGTCGAGCAAACCGCGAGCGCGTCGATCGCTCGCCTGAGAATCGCGAACGTAAATCATCCGGCGAATCACGCGGCCGGCATCGTCTTGCAGCTCCAACAGCGCTGGGCGAGCAACTAGCCAGGCTCGCTTTTTAGTCGTTGTTTCGGTGACCATTGAAACTCCTGTCACGGACTAAGCCCAACAATTACTCTGCCACGCAACTCCACCGCCGCCACGCGGTGTCGTAGCGCGACTTGGCCCGCTTCTGATATGTCAACGCTAGATGGTCGGACGCGTTACAGTCATGTAAACGCAACAGATTTAATTATTCGTGCTGGCATGGTGATGGCGAGATCATTTCGACTCCTCCACGGATAAGCCTCATCCTCGTGTTATGATCCACGCGGTCGTCCGATGTTGCCTGCTTGGCTCGTCAAATAGAGGTGAGGACGAACTATTCGTGACCGGGAGTGGTACCGATGGCTCGACATCTTGCATGTTTGACGTTTGATTTCGACGTGCTGTCGGCCTGGATCTTCCGGGGTGGAACGACGCCGACCCAACTGTCTCGAGGTGAATTTGGGCTGATTGGAGCCGAGCGTATTCTCGCGCTGCTCAGGCGCTACTCAATCCCCGCCACGTGGTTCATTCCGGGTCACACGATCGATACCTTTCCCGACGCCTGCGGAAAAGTGCACCTGGCAGGTCATGAAATTGGCCACCACGGCTACCTGCACGAACCGCCGGCACTCCTCAGTCGGGAACAGGAGGACGACGTCCTTTCACGGGGGAATGATTCAATTCGGCGTTTGACCGGGTCATCCGCCCGGGGGTATCGCTCGCCTTCGTGGGATCTAAGTCCCCACACGGTCGAGCTATTACTGCAGCACGATTTTGTCTACGACAGCAGCATGATGGCGCACGACGACCAGCCCTACCGGGCGCGCCAGGGAGATGTCGTAACGAAAGACGGGCCGACAAAGTTTGGGCCCACGACGCGACTGATCGAGCTTCCGATTAGCTGGTCGCTCGACGACTTCCCCCATTTCGAGTATCGCCGACTCGAGTCGGCGATCCAACCGGGGCTGATGCGCGCGGGAGATGTCCTCGATAACTGGGTCGACGATTTTCGCTACATGGTTGGGACCACGGATTGGGGGGCTCTCACCTATACCTTCCATCCCCAGGTTGTCGGACGCGGCCACCGGATGCTCATGTTAGAAAAGCTCATCCGGTCGCTCCTCGATTTAGGCGCCACGTTCGTCCGCATGGGCGAGGTCGCGGACGAATGGAGCGCGCGAGACAAGTGATGGGTGATGGGGCAAACAGCGAGAGCGCTACGAGCGATGACGTGCTTATCCCCTCTCCCACGGGAGAGGGTTAGGGTGAGGGGCGTTCCATTCTGAAGGCGCGCATAGCCATAATAACGTTTGGAAGGAACGGTCGCCCCTCACCCTCGCCCTCTCCCGTGGGAGAGGGGAGAGAAACGCCTCAAACCGGGCAGTCGCTGTGACATTCGGAAGGCTCCTTAAGAGAGACGAGAACGCCTCTCTCCGACGCGGTAGCGTCTTTTCGGACTCATCACTCATCACGCCTGTGGCGTTGGCGCCACTTTGTCGCCGTCGCTTAGCTGATCCTGCCCTTG